>NZ_JBITUQ010000002.1:0-395810 GCF_044542515.1 Rhodococcus sp. NPDC078407
TTTGGATCTCTTGTGGTCAGCTTTACTTCTCGTTTTGCTCTACAGCGGGTGCGTTTGTTGGTTCGCGGCCACCCAGCTACCGACTCCTCCCCCCGCCCCCCCCACGCCACTGCCGAAGGCACCTACTCCTTGTTGAGGTTCGTCCTCGGGATTTCCTCGGTGCGATCGGTCGTCCAGTCGCGGTTGCTGGAGGGCGCGGGTGCAGTTCCGCCGCCGGGGGTCGGTCGCGGAGTGTTGTCGGTTCGGGCCGGCTGACGGTGTCCGCCATTCCCGCCGCTGCGCATGAGCAGGAACACTCCGGCGATCAGCGAGATGACACCGAGGATGCCGGCGACGATCGGAACCGTGCGTCCGAAGAGCGAGAGCCGATCCTGGCCGTCCTTGGCCTGCTGGATCTGGAATTCGACCGTGTTCTCGTCGAACGTGAGCGGAGCATTGAGGACGTCGACCTCGGGCTGGCCCGCCTCACGTGCGTAGTACTGGTGAAGCTGCTCTTCGCCCTTGACGATGACGCCGGTTTCAGGCTCGACCCACAGAGTGCGGGTGTTCTCGTACCACCGGGTCATGGTCACCGGAGCGGTTCCGCCTTCGACACCCCAGGTGTCGGCGGGCAGGGTCACCTTGTTGGTCGGCAGGTTCGCCACGGTGGACAGATCGACCGGGCCGACGGTTTGCCGGTACATGTACACCGGCGTGCCGTTGATCTCGGTTTCCTCGACGAAGTCAATGTCCTGGGCCTGGCGGGTGTTGATATCGAAGTAGGGGTAGCTCTTCTGCTCTGCGTCGAACGGGAACTTGTACTGCAGACCGGTGTGGGCAACCTCTTCAGCGGGCGTGTCGCCGGCCACCTGGATCGTTCCGATCGGGTTCTCCACGGGCATCGAGGACTTACGGTCGAGGGTGACGCGGTCCACGGTGGCCGACAGCAATCCGGTATCGGCCTGCTTGTCGGTGCGACGCAATGTCGTGCCGGCCTGCACTGTGATGATGTCGGCGTCGGAGGGTTCCTCGACGGTGACGAATCGCTGCGAGACGATCGGAACGTTCTGGTCGACGACGACGCGTCCGGCTGCGAGCGAGGTCCTCTCCAGAACGCTGCCCTCACCGGTGGAGACGGTGGTGACCTCGAGGTCCAACGGAGTCTTCTCCAGCGACGACACCGTGTACGTGGGAATGAGGATGGCGGCGACCACCAGAAACGCACCCAAGCCGATGAGTACGAGGGCAAGTATCCGGCTCTGCCCTGAGCGCTCCGCCATGCTGAATCTCCTTAGTTGACCGCTTCATGAAGGACACCGCAGGCGGGAAACACGTTCGGCCCCGACCCGATGCCCGGTTTGTTACGACACGTCGCAGGTGACAGTAACAGTCGACAGTGGCACCGGTCTCGTCTGCGCCGGTTCGACACGGCACACTCGATACCACCATGAGCACCCAGACCCGTTCGGCAAGCGTCGTCCCGCTTCGAGGGTTCGTCCCGTCACTCGAGGGGATGCGTGCCGTCGCATGCATCGGAATCGTTGTCACCCACGTGGCTTTTCAGACCGGTGGCGCGACGTCGCCGATCCTGGGTCATATCTGGGGGAGATTCGACCTGACGGTGGCGATCTTCTTCTCGCTGTCCGGTTTCCTGCTGTGGCGTCCCCACGCGGCGGCAGCCCGCGGTCATCGGAGTGCGCAGCCGCTCGGTCGCTATTTCCGTTCGCGGCTCGCGAGGATTCTGCCCGGTTACTGGGTCGGCGTGATATTGATCCTGCTGTTTCTTCCCGGTGCCGGCGGTGACTACCGCGTGTGGCTGGCGAACCTGTCGTTCACTCAGATATTCGTGCCGTTGACCCTGACCCAGGGCTTGACTCAGATGTGGTCGCTGTCGGTCGAGCTCGCCTTCTATCTTCTGCTGCCGGTGTTCGCTTGGTCGATGGTGTGCCTGCGCGGTGCGGACGCCGCCCGCCGTATCCCAGTCATTCTGGGCGCTGCAGTGCTGACGCTGTCGTGGGCTTTCGTTCCGGTGTCGACGCCCGACGGCATTCACCATGACAACTGGCTCCCCGGCTACTTCCCGTGGTTCGCGGCCGGGATGCTGCTCGCCGAGATCTCGGTGGGGCCACCGACCTGGGTGCATCGGTTGGCTCGTCGCCGATTCGTCATGTCGTCCATCGCGGTTGCCGCGTTCGCCATGTCGGCGACTCCTCTGGCGGGACCGCAGGGCTTGGTGCGTCCGGCGGCCTGGCAGTTCGAGATCAAAATCCTGCTCGGCGCGATACTGGCCTTCGCGATGCTCGCCCCGCTGATTCTCGCCGAGGACGGTCGTCGGCATAGCTTCCTCGAACATCCTGTGATGCTGACGTTGGGCCGCTGGTCGTACGGGTTGTTCATCTGGCATCTGGCTGTGCTCGCCGTCGTGTTCCCGGTGTTCGGCATCGTCCCGTTCTCAGGCGGGATGTGGTTCGTGTTGCCTGTGACTCTCGCACTGTCGATTCCTGTTGCCGCGGCGAGCTACGCGCTGGTGGAAGACCCTGCTCGACGACGCCTCACATCCCGCAAGAAACCGGTCACGGCTTCCGTATCGCACTGACCGCCAACGCGACGATCCCGATCAGCGCAGCCAGCTGCACTCCATAGGATCCGCCGACGTAGCCGTCGGTCGATCGCCACGGACCGAGCGAGAGTAGCGCCGCGCCCAGCAAGGCGAATCCGCCTGCCGTACACGCCAACACGCGTGACGAGAGCGCGGGACCGTAGCGGCGGTCCAGAACGAGGACACCGATTCCGATGACGGCAACTGTGGCCGCCCCGGTGATCCCGGCCAAAACGATCGTTGCTCCGAGCAACGCCGCTACTGCAGCCGGAACGCTCCGCCACGTCCGCGGTGCCGGGCCGAACTCGGGTTCGCTACGAGGCGCACGAAATGCCATGAACAGCAACGGGATGAACAAGAGCAGCCCGCCGAAGATGCCCAGCCGATACCAGCGATCGGTGGCAAAATCCAACGAGATCGTGCCCGACGCCCCCGCCGGAACCAGCCAGGCCTGCTGCCACCCGTCGACCACCACGGGAGACAGCTCGACACCGCCGGGAGTTGTTGCGCGCCAACCGCTGTTGTTGCTCTCCGGAATCACCAGCAGGCGATCTTCGGTGGACGAGGTGAGCGTCACCTCGCGGTGATCGGGGCCCCAGGCGGTCGTTCTCGCCGACTCCGGTGCCGAACTCGTCGGCCAGTCGGCTGGAATAGGCATGGCGCGCAGCCGAATGCCATCGACGAAGAACGATGCGCCCGGTTCCACCACGACGTCCTGGCGACCCTCGGGTAGTGATACGGGGTTGACGAAGTTCTCGTTCACCGGGATGGCGCCGTCGCAGACCGAGGCCTTCAAGGGTTCGCCGGAACGAAACTGGTCGGCGGTGGCGGTCACCGACGTGCGTACCGTCTGCCCGGCGATCGAGACGATGGGCCCGGTGAAGCAGTCCACCGTGATCACGCGATCGCCGTCGTACGGTGCGCCTATCGGTTCGCGAGAAGACAGTGGCGTCACTTCGGCAAAACCCGGTGGTTGTGACTGGATGAAGTCCAACGAGTTTCGATCCAATACGCCGTCCCAGTCCACGATGGACACGACGATCCGGTCGGTCACGAACGGTGCCAGCTCGAGGGTCGTCGAACCGTCGGTATCGACGTCGCGCACCATCGGGCCGTTACCGAGGTTAACTGCCACCCGCGTGGGATGAGCCGGAAGTGCGCCGAGGCTGGGGCTGAGTTCGAGTCCGTCCACCAGTGTGGGAGCGGGCAATTCGATGGTCAGGGTGGGGTTGGTTCCGGCTCGATCGGTGATCGACTTCTCCGGCGCGGTCCACGACGTACGCGGATCACCGTCGGTGGCCGCGAAGGCCGAACCCTCCAGATCCGCGACGTCCGACGCTCCGCTGGCCGACGGTCGCCCCGGTTGGGCCAGTAATGCTTCGAGTTCGGGTGACTGCCGTGTGCGTACCGTCAGATCGGGGATGACCGCGGTGCCCATCGGCACCTCGATGGTGCGCGAGAAGCGGCCCAGCTCCTCGGGAGCTTTGGACAATCCACTGCTGCAACGGATTCGATTCTCGGTGTCGAGGCATCCGGAGTGGCCGGGGAATTCCTGGCCTAGTTCCCAGGCGTCGACGCTCGCCCCGTCGGGAGTCTCGGGCAGCACCGCACGACGCACGATCGGTACCGGCTGTGGGTTGTCTCGGTCGGAGTAGTCGTCCACCGAGACTTCGCTGATGCCGAACTGGCTCCCGCTCGTGTTGTCCACCGTGGACTTGGCAGTGATGCGTAGCCATGGGGTCTCACCGCCCGGGAGGGAGACGGTCGTCGGTTCACCCGGCTCGTCGACCCGCGCGGCCGTGGACCCGTTCGGCGTCGTGATCTCGAGCCATCTGACGGGATCGCCGATCGTGCCCGGGCTGGTGCGGAGAGTCAGTAGGCCACCACGCAACGGAGTGTCGAAGTCCAGCTGAAGCCATTGCCCCACAGCGCGATCGATCCCGTTGCTGATCCAGCTGGTGGCCAGATCGCCGTCCACCGCGGCGGCGACACCGCTGCCGGGGACGCTGCCGCCGATCTGCGTTGCGTCCGACGCCGAACTCGACGCCGTGAGCGTCGCGCCCTCCCACTCGGCGTCCACCGTCTGTGCCCCGTAGACCGGGTAATCGGGAACCTCGTTGAGCGAACGTCGTGGCTCGTCGGCGGCTCGCAGCGCAGAGTTGTGGTTGTCCACCTGACCGAAATCGGTCTCGCGGTTCATCGGGGTGTCCGTCACCGTCACCGAGTCGACAGGTATGCCAGCGGCAGCTGCGTCCGAAGACAGAAGGGTCGGACCCGACGGCACCGGAGTACGAATCCCGTTGTTGCGCAGCTCGTTCGATCGCAAAATGGACTCCGGCCCGCCCTGAATCACCGGGACCCGATCGAGATCGACGGTGTAGGGGCCGGACGCGGGAGTATCGGCCGAACCGTTCACCGAATAGATCTCGACAGCAGGATATGGCGGCCGCAGATCGCCGTCGAGAACGACGCCGTCGACCCGACCGGGCGCGACGTCCTCGCCGAACTCGGCCACCCGGGCCAGCCCCGGCGAACCGTCGAGCACCTGGTGCACCGATGCCGGGCGGGTGGACCGAGAGTCCTCGGGATCGAGGTCGTTGCGCACGACGACGTAGCTGATGCCCTGTCCTTGCAGGGTGTCGGCCAGTCCGCTGGACGGTCTCCCGTCGGCGAAGAGTCGTTGCACGGAGTCCAGTGCGCGAATGGCCCCGGGAGGGGTGAGCGGGACGGCGTCGCGCACGGCCCAGGGTGTGGTGGCCAGAGCCTGCAGCGGTTCGTCGCGGGTCAGGCCCCAGGTCTGCAGGGCGAAGGGGGCACCGGGCACGATCAATGCACGCTGCGCATCGGACCCGTCGGGGCTCGACCCCGAGGCATTGGCGTTGAGCCAGTCCGCAGCATCGTGCCAGTACTGCGGAACGGCCTCGTAGGCTCCGCGAGGCGCGAGCTTGCCCGTCCACGCCAACGAGGTGGACAGCGTCAAGGCCACGAGGACCAACGCGGTCACCGCCACCATCGGGTGCTTCTCGGGATGCGCGACGGCCTCGCGCCACTGAGTCCGCGGAGCGGAGCCCGGGAGCGGAACGCGGGCCAACAGGTGAGCCAGGCCCAGCACCAACGGGATCCGAATAACCGGTTCGAGCTTGTGGATGTTGCGGAGCGGTGCGCCTGCGGAATCGAGGAACAGTCGCACTGTGGCTGCGAACGGGCCGTCCAGATCGCCGACGAATCCGGCACCGAGTCCTACGAGGCCGACGAACAGCATGATCGTCAGCCGGCCACGAGCGGGCATCGATCGCATCGCCAAGCCGGCAATTCCTGCAGCCGCGATCAAGCCGGTTGCGATGACCGCGGCGGGCTGCGTCACCAGGACGGCACCGGCCACCCGCTCGGGTGAGACGAACGGCGTCCAACTACCGGTGCCGCGCAGAACTTCTGTCAACGACGTCCACTGGGTGGTGGTGCCGGAGGATTCTATGTAGTCGAGAAAGGGTGGAGAGACTTTGCCCAGCAACAACAATGGCACTATCCACCACAGTGTTGCGAGCACGAGGAAGCCGGCCCACCAGGAGCCGAACACGATCCAGCGCTTGTTCGGCCGATGCGACAGCATCCAGATCACCGCGACCAGAACCGCGGCGGCCGTCGCGACCGCATTGACCGCTCCCATCAAGGCCACGGCCAGCGCCGATTGTGCCGCCGCTCGCCTCACGCTGTACGTCTGCGTTCCCAAGAAGCGCACCATCGGAATCAGTACCCACGGTGCCAGCATCATGGGCATCGTCTCCGAGGAGATCGACGCGAGGGTGGTGATCACTCGCGGAGACAGAACAAAGGCGGTTGCTGCGATCAGCCGAGAACTACGGCTGCCGATCCCGAGAGCTTCGGCGAGTCGAACGATTCCCCAGAACCCGGCGATGAGCAGCAATGCCCACCACATGCGCTGGGTGATCCACGGCGGGATGGACAGCAGGTCGCCGCCGGCGAAGAACGCTCCGTGCGGAAAGAAGTAACCGTAGGCCTGGTTCTGCACCTGGCCCAACGGTGCCGCACTGTTCCACTGATGCGAGGCGCGTTCGAGAAATCCGAGAGGGTTCTGCGCCAGGTCGTATTTGGTGTCGGCGACGGTGAAGCCGGGAACCTGGAGGAAGGTGAGAAGTAGTGCCAGAGCCGAGACGCCGAGAAGCCATTTACGGCCGAGCGGCTCGGCCGAGATCATCGATCCACGAGAGCGACCAGCGTCAGCGGCTGCCGTACTCAACCTGGTTCAGCAAGGACGAGTCGGCGTTTCCGGTGCGATCGATATCCGGACGAGTGTTGTCGGCTGCAGCGGCGGTGACTCCGAACACGACGCCCGCACCCAGCACGGCTCCGACGACGGCGGCAATGACACCCGGGACAGCGAACTTCATCTCGGTTCTCCAGTCAGTCGGCTCACAGAGCAAAAGGGTGAGGTGGACCCCCACGCGGGCATCACGCTATCACCCGAACCTTCGGAACAAGGCCGGTGGACGCTCTACGCGCCGGGGGGAACGATCAGGACGGGTCGGTGACTGTGTCGCAGGACGTGCTCGGCCACCGAACTCTGCAGTAATGCGCGCAGGCCGGTGGTGCCTCTCGTGCCGGTGACGATGATGTCGACGTCCATCTCGTCGGCTTTCTCGACGATTGCGCTCCAGATGGCGGTGGTGCATTCGGTGCACTGACCCTCCACCTTCAGGCCCGCGGCCTCGGCCAGCGCGACGCCCTCGCTGTTGGTCACCTTCGCGTCGGTGAGCGCAACGTCCTCGGCCTCGTCGTCGGGCACCCATTCGGGTTGCATGACACCCGACAGCCCCGACATCCGGGCTGCTTGACGAACCATCGGCTCCCAGGCCGTGACGACGATCGCGCGAGAGGTGGTGAGAAACCGTCCTGCATAGTCGATCGCACGCTTGGCGTTGTCGGAACCGTCGTAGGCAATGAGTATGAGGTCGCAAGTCATGGTTCAGATCCTCCTCATGTCGCGTTCGTCCAGATTACCCCCACCCCCGTCGGGATCAATGTGGGTTTGAGTCGCTCAGAATGCAACAAAGTCGCATTGATCCGGACCGGCGGGCTGTCAGCTGCACACAACTTCTCGGCTACCGTCGTTTCCATGCGACTCAGGTTTTCGGTTCGGTCCGCTGCGGTGATGACGGTCGGTGTCGGCCTGTTGGTCTCCTGCTCGAGCGAGTCCGCACAGGTCGCGTCGACGCAGTCGGTGGCTCCTGCGCCGACGACCGCTCCCGTCGAGACGACGGTCCCACAGCCTCTGCCGCCCGTCGACGGCTGCGTCACCTTCGTGGAGGGTCTGACCGAGCGTCAACGTCTGGCTCAGTTGCTCACCGTCGGCGTCACCGGTACACAGGATGCGGTCCAGATCATGTCGACCGAGCAGGTCGGTGGCCTCTTCGTCGGCAGTTGGACCGACGAGTCGATGCTCGGTAATCGGGAAGTGCCGCAGGTGCGGGGCGCCTCCGCGGTGGCTCCGATGATCACGATCGACGAGGAGGGCGGACGGGTGTCGCGGGTAGCCGATCTGCTGGGTGTTGCCCCGTCGGCTCGGGAGCTGGCGCAGACGGTGTCGGTGGACGAGGCGTATCAGCAGGCGTTGACGCGCGGACAGGGCTTGAAGGATCTCGGGGTCACCGTCGACTTCGCTCCGGTGGTCGACGTCAGCAGCCAGCCTGCCGATTCCGTCATCGGCGATCGGTCGTTCTCCGACGATCCGCAGGTCGTCATCGAGTACGCGGGGGCGTACGCGCGGGGTCTGGAGGACGCGGGCGTCAAGCCCGTCATCAAGCACTTTCCCGGGCATGGTTCGGGTTCGGGTGACTCGCATACCGGCGCGGTGACGACGCCGTCACTCGACGAGTTGAAGGCGAAGGATCTGGTGCCGTTCGCGGCGTTGAACAATACCGGCGTCGGCGTCATGGTGGGGCACCTCGATGTGCCCGGACTGACCGATCCGGGTGTGCCGGCGAGTATCAGCCCGGCGGCGATGGCGCTGTTGCGCGATGGCGTCGGATACGGTGCCGCGCCGTTCGACGGCCCCATTTTCACCGACGATCTCAGCGGCATGGCAGCGATCACGGCGCGACTCGGAATCGTCGACGCGGTGGAGGCGGCCATCGTCGCGGGAGCCGATGTGGCGCTGTGGCTCACCACCGATCAGGTGCCCGCGGTGTTGGACAATCTGGAAGACGCAGTGGCGACGGGACGCCTCGCGGCGGCTCAGGTGGACGAGGCCGCAGCGACGGTTGCGCGGTTCAAGGGGGCGTGCGGGGCGTGATTGCGCGGTACTGGACCTTACTGTGGAGTAACGTCTAGTACTTCGTACGTATTGGAGGGTCCATGGCTGGCGGCACCAAGAGATTGCCCCGCGCCGTCCGCGAGCAGCAGATGCTCGACGCGGCGGTGGATGTGTTCTCCGACAACGGTTTTCACGAGACTTCGATGGATGCGATCGCCAGGAAGGCGGCAATCTCCAAGCCGATGCTCTATCTGTACTACGGGTCGAAGGACGAGTTGTTCGCCGCGTGCATCCACCGTGAGGGTGTCAAATTCGTCGAAGCGTTGACTCCCGCCGCCGACCCGACTCTGACGCCGCGCGAGCAGCTGCGCAAAGCACTGATCGGCTTCCTCGGCTTCGTCGGCGAAAACCGCAAGTCGTGGATGGTGCTCTACCGTCAGGCCATCGGCCAGCAGGCGTTTGCCTCGCAGGTCCAGAGCAGCCGTGATCGGCTGATCGAGCTGACGGCGGGTTTGCTGGCAATGAGCACCAGGGACCCGGATCAGTCGCACAATTTCGGGTTGATGGCCGTCGCCCTGGTCGGTGCCGGCGAGGCCGTGGCCGACAGAGTGGCAGGCGGCGAGATCGAGGTCGACGCGGCTGCGGACCTCTTGGAGAATCTGGCGTGGCGTGGTCTGGCCGGAAAGAAAACCGCCGCCACCGAGCCGGTCGTCACCACCTAGCGCCGCTGCCTGGGTCGTTCCGCAGGCTCCACTCCTGCTCCCGAACTCGAAGTTATGGACGGAAATCCTGGGATTTCCGTCCATAACTTCGAGCTGGGCGAAACAGCAGTTACCGCAAGGTTCCCGTCAGGTGCGGGTAACCCTTCTTCGGGTTCTTCAGCGACAGGTCCCAGCCGGTACCGACGGCATCGGCGTAGGCGTTGATCGTCGCGGGCAGCACGATCGGCTTGCCGAAGCGGATGCTGTAGTTCACGGCCTCCGGGATTCGACCCTCGACGGTCTGCAGTACTGCTGCAGCGCTCCACATTCCGTGCGCGATGGTCTTCGGGAACCCGAATGCCTTTGCGCCCAGCGAGGATACGTGAATCGGGTTGCGGTCTCCGGAGATGGCCGCGTACCGGCTGATGATCCGCTGGTCGACGCGCAGGGTGCGGGTCGGGGGCGGCGGAACCTCGTCGGCGGGCGGTGCCTCGCGGGGGCCACCGGACAGTGAGGTCTTCTGCAGGCTCAGGAAGCTCGAGGTCTGCTTCCAGACCAACTCGCGTCCTACCTTGACCTCACTGATCAGGTCGACCAGCAAGCCCTTTCGGTGCTCGCGCAGGTTCTCCGCATGCACTCGGATGTCCAGCGGCTCGGTGGCCGAGATGCCACGGAACTGCTCGATGACGTTCTCGGCGTGCACCGAACCGATGGCGGCGAACGGAAAGCCCTTGGACACCATCAGTTTCATCACCGTGGGGAACACCAGCGTGAACGGGTAGGTCACCGGCAGCTGATCGCCGAATCGCAATCCCGTTGCGCGGCAGTACCCGGCGAGGTTGTCGGGGTCCACTCGCAGGCCCTTGAGCTCGTACACCGTGCTGGGGACCGAAGACGACCGGGATCCGAAGAACGGCAGCGCGCCCAGCGCAGCCGAGGTGTAGATGTCGGACGTCTTCGGCTGCGCGGTGAGCGTGACGGTGCTCATGCGCCGAGGAGGCTCTGGCCGCACACGCGCACGACCTGGCCGGTGACGGCGTTGGATGCCGGAGAAGCGAAGTAGGAGACCAACTCTGCGACGTCGACGGTTTCGCCGCCCTGCAGCAGTGAGCTCATGCGTCGTCCGGCCTCGCGGGTGGCGAACGGGATGGCTGCCGTCATCGCGGTCTCGATGAAGCCGGGGGCCACGGCGTTGATCGTGATGTTCTTCTTCGCGAGCACCGGTGCGGAGGCATGCACCAGGCCGATGACGCCGGCCTTCGAGGTGCCGTAGTTGGTCTGGCCGCGGTTGCCCGCGATGCCGGCGATGGAGGAGACGTCGACGACGCGGCCGCCCTCCTTGAGTGCGCCGGAGGCAATCAGCTCGTCGGTGATGCGCTGCGGGGCAGCGAGATTGACGCCGATGACCGAGTTCCAGCGCGCGTCGTCCATATTGGCGAGCGTCTTGTCGCGGGTGATGCCGGCGTTGTGCACGATGATGTCTGCGCCGCCGTGACGCTCGAGCAAGTGCTTGCTCAAGACTTCACCGGCGTCGGGAGAGGTGACGTCGAGTGCGAGCGAGGTGCCGCCGACCTTGTTGGCCGTCTGCGAGAGAGCTTCTCCCGCAGCGGGAATGTCGGCTGCGATGACGGTGGCTCCGTCGCGCGCGAGGACCTCGGCGATGGTGGCACCGATGCCGCGAGCAGCGCCGGTCACGACGGCTACCTTGCCGGCGAGCGGCTTGTCCCACGATGCCGGTGCTTCCGAATCGGCGTCACCGACGGCAATGACCTGGCCGTCGACGAAGGCGGACTTTGCCGAGAGCAGGAAGCGGAGGGTGGATTCGAGGCCGGAGAGTCCGGTCGATGCGTTGGGGGAGATGTAGACGAGCTGAGCCGTTGCGCCGCGCTTGACCTCTTTGCCGACGCTGCGGGTGAAGCCTTCGAGCGCGCGCTGCGCGATGTGCTCGTCGACACTCGAGGTCTCTTCGGGGGTGGTGCCGATGACGACGACGCGGGCCGACGGTGCCAGGTTTCGAATGACCGGCTGGAAGAACTTGAAGAGCTGCTCGAGCTCGGCGACGTTGCCGATGCCGGTGGCGTCGAACACCAACCCGCCGTGCTTGTCGTCGTGCGGCTGCGATTGCGGGTAGTCCGAGAGCAGTTCACGCAGGGGCTCGACGAGGCGGCCGCTGCCACCGATCAGCACCGGTCCGGCCAGTGGGGGCTCGCCGGCCTTGTAGCGACGCAGCTTCTCTGGCTGCGGCAGGCCTGCCTGCTTGGCGATGAAGGCTCCCGGCGCGGACGCGAGGAACGTTGAGTAGAGATCTGGGGCTCCCTTGGAGGCTGCCACTGTCGTACCTTTCATTCAGCGCTGCACGCTCGAGGAGCGAGGCGCACGACCGGGTGTCGACAACCAACTTACTCGCCAGTAAGATGAAACTCCACCACGGCCATTCCCCACACGCTGGGGACGATGTTTGGAGACGTCAGTGACAAGCAAGCAGCTACGACCGGTCGCGATCGTCGGTGGCAACCGCATTCCGTTCGCGCGTTCGGACAAGAAGTACGCGCTGGCGTCCAATCAGGACATGCTCACTGCCACCGTCGATGGCCTCGTTTCGCGATTCGGTCTGCAGGGCGAGCGCCTCGGTCTCGTCGCGGCCGGTGCCGTGCTCAAGCATTCGCGCGATTTCAACCTCACCCGTGAGGTCGTTCTCGGCAGCGCGCTGAGCCCGTACACCCCGGCCTTCGACATCCAGCAGGCCTGCGGCACCGGCCTGCAGTCGATCATCGCGGTCGGCGACGCCATCGCGTCGGGCCGTATCGACGCCGGTATCGGCGGCGGAGTGGACACCACGTCCGATGCCCCGATCGGTGTCAACGACGAACTGCGCGAGTTCCTGCTCTCGCTCAACCGGGCCAAGAGCACCACCGCTCGCCTCAAGCTTCTCGGCAACGTCCGGCCCGGCATGCTCGGCATCGAGATCCCGCGCAACGGTGAGCCGCGCACGGGCCTGTCCATGGGCGACCACGCCGCCATCACCGCCAAGGAATTCGGCGTCCGCCGCGAGGACCAGGACGAACTGGCTGCAGCGAGCCACAAGAACATGGCAGCCGCATACGACCGCGGTTTCTTCGACGATCTGGTGACGCCGTTCCTCGGCCTCACTCGCGACGACAACCTGCGTCCGGGATCGACCGTGGAGAAGCTCTCGACCCTCAAGCCGGTCTTCGGAACCAAGCTGGGCGACGCCACCATGACGGCCGGCAACTCGACGCCGCTCACCGACGGCGCGTCGGCTGCGTTGCTGTCGAGTGACGAGTGGGCTGCCGAGCGCAACCTGCCGGTACTCGCGCACCTGGTCGACTCCGAAACCGCAGCGGTCGATTACGTGCACGGCAACGGATCGTTCAAGGACGGCCTGCTGATGGCTCCGACGTACGCGATCCCGCGTCTGCTCGCCCGAAACGGCTTGACGCTGCAGGACTTCGACTACTACGAGATCCACGAGGCGTTCGCCTCCGTGGTGTTGGCAACTCTGCAGGCATTCGAGAGCGACGAGTACTGCAAGGAGCGTCTGGGACTCGACGGCGCGCTCGGTTCGATCGATCGCAGCAAGCTCAACGTCAACGGATCCTCGCTCGCCGCGGGCCACCCGTTCGCCGCGACCGGCGGTCGCATCGTGGCCTCGCTGGCGAAGATGCTGGCCGAAAAGGGCTCGGGCCGCGGCCTGATCTCGATCTGCGCAGCCGGTGGCCAGGGCGTCACGGCCATCATCGAGCGCTGATCACTGCAGCTTCGGCTGCTCCCGAATCGGGGGACACACGGTCGGCGGATCCGGCAATCGAGGGGTTTTCGGATCTGCCGACCAGAACATGAAGAAGGGGCACGCATTGCATGCGTGCCCCTTCTTCGTGTCCGATCAGCCGGGAATTCCGCTTTCCGGCGGGGTCGATTCCTCGCCCGTGTACTCCTCCACGGCCGAATCTCCGATGTCCGTCTGCAGCACCGGCGTCAGGTATTCGGGCACGCCGCCGCGGATCTGGAAGACACTGGCTCCGGAGATGCCGAGGTGACTTTCTTCCGAGTAGCGGAACGGAGCAAGCTGCGGACCTTCGAAGTCCTGTCCGCCGTCCTGGATGGCCGCGACGATGCCCTCGCGGGTCGGATTCTCGCCCGCCGCCTGCAGCGCTTGGACGAATGCGTACGCCTGGCTCAGTCCGTAGATGCGGTAGTTGGTCAGTGGTTCACCGGTTCCGTTCTCGGCCCAGACCTTCTGCCACAGTTGGGTCCACGGATTTTCCGGAGAGTCGACGCCCGGAATGTACTCGAGCGAGATCATGCCCTCGAGGGACTGCGCGCCGTCGGTGACGGCGCCCTGGGAGAAGCGTCCGAGCAGGGAGCCGACGAGGTCGACGTCGGAACCGATCGAGCTGTAGAACCACTCGGGGTCGTAGTTCAGTCGCATGGCGGTGAGCTGGCTCAACGCGGTGTACGAGGGCACGTTGAAGCCGAGAATCAGGTCGGCTCCGGCACCCTGCAGGGCCGCGATCTGAGGTGCGACGTCGGTGTTGCCCGAGGTGTAGCGCACCACCTCGACGATCTGGTCGTCGAGATACTGGCGTACTGCTTCCTCGCTGTCTCGGCCGAGGTCGTCGTCCTGGAGGAACAGTCCCACCTTGGCGTCGGGCCGGTTCTTCGTCACCCAGTCACCGATGATCTTGCCCTCGACCTGGTAATCGGGCTGCCAGCCGAAGGTGTTCGGGTACTTCTCGGGATCATTGCCCCACATGATCGCGCCGGACGAGACGAACAGGTCCGGCACGCCCTCTTCGTTCAGGAAGTCGATGACCGCGCTGTGGGTCGCCGTCCCGAGTCCACCCACGACGGCGAACACTTCGTCTTGCAGTACGAGTTCGTTGACGACCTGGGTGGTGGTGGTCGGATCGTACGAGTCGTCCCGCACCACGTATTCGATCTGCCGGCCGTTGATGCCGCCTGCGGCGTTGACGTAGTCGAAGTACGCCTGTGCGCCCGTGGGAATCTCGCTGTAGCCGGGCGCTGCGACCCCGGTCAACGGGAAGTGGGCACCGATCTTCACCGAGGTGTCGGTGATGCCGACCGTCGAGCCTTCCGAGGATTCCGTTGCCTCGTCTCTACCGCCTGCGCCGCACGCTGCAGCCAGCGCGACGACGGCGACGAGCGCGGTCGTCTTGACCGCCACCGATCCGAACTTTGTCATTTCATTCCTTTTCTGGTCAGACGAAACCTTCGATACGTGCCCACCAAACCCAGTGGGGCGAACAGGATGACCAGGACGGTGAAGACCCCGGTCACCAGTGGTGCGAGTTCGGCGGATTGCAGACTGCTCAGGCCCACATCGAGACCGAGGTTGGTGACCACCGGTGGGATGTAGGTCAGCAGTATTGCCCCGATCAAGGCCCCGGAGAGGGTTCCGAGGCCACCGATGACGACGGCCGAGAGCAATGTCAGTGAGAGTGTCAGCGTGAATCCGCTCGGTGCGGCGATGCGCGCGGACATCGCGAGGACGGCGCCGCCGGCACCCGCACAGGCCGCGCTGACGACGAACGCCAGAATGCGTGCGCGTCCCAGGTCGATTCCGGCCAGCTCGGCGGCCACCTCGTCGTCTCGCACGGCCCGCCAGCGACGGCCGATCCGGCTCGACGAGACGTTGGCCAACAGGAAGAACACGATGACGAGCAGCACCCAGCTGACGTAGGCGACGAATTTCGTTCCGCTGAGCTCGTTTCCGGTGACGAAGTACATCGCGTCGTCGATCAGCTGCGGGACCTGCGGAGCCGGGACGACGAGTCCTTGCTCGCCCCCGAGGTAGTCCGAGAAGTACAGCGCCAGGCCCGGTACGGCGACGGCGAGTGCCAGCGTGGCACCGGCCAGATACGGCCCGTGCAGTCGGGCAGCGGCAACTCCCACCACCACGCCCACCACGGCCGAGATCACGGTGGCGGCGAGCAGTACCAGGGGCACCGACCATCCCGAATCGTTGGCCCGCAGCATCAACGCCGCGGTGTATGCGCCGACGGCCATGAAGGCGCCGTGTCCGAGCGAGAGTTGCCCGCTCAATCCGGTGAGCACCGTCAAACCGCCTGCTGCAATGGCCAGATACGCGACCGAGGTCAGTTGGCTCTGCCGGAACGTGCTCAGAGATTCGAGCGCGAGCACGATGACCACGAGTCCGATGACAGCACAGAGGAAGTGGCGACGAACCGGGGTCGCTGTGAGGCGAGTGAGAGTTGCGTTCACGTCATACCCTCCTGGCCGTGGCGCTGGCGAACAAACCACTCGGGCGTACCAGGAGAACGACGATCAGAATGACCAGCGCCGCACTGGATACGAGATCCTGACCGAGGTAGCCGCTGACGAAGCTGAGGCCGATGCCCATGAGCAGACCGCCGACCACCGCACCGGCCGGACTGTCGAGGCCGCCGAGAACTGCTGCGACGAAACCGAATACGACGATCGAGTCCATGTAACCCGGATGCACCAACGAGCCACCCGCGATGAGCAGGCCTGCGAGTGATCCGACGACTGCGGCAAGAGCCCAACCCAGGGTGAGCATCCGACTCACGCGCACGCCGAGCAGTTTGGCCACCTCCTGCTCGAATGCGCTCGCCCGCATCTTCAGTCCCAGATCGGTGAAGCGGAACAGCAGGATGAGCAGCGCCAGTACCACCAGGACGGCGATGATCTTGAAGATGTCGTAACCGGTCAAGGCCACGTTGACGTCACCGATCCGCTGGCCCGTGAGACCGAACGGTGCAGGGAAGGAACGGAATTGGTTGCCGAAGACAATGGCCGCGACGGCGTGGATGATGATGAACAACCCGAGCGTGAGAATCACCGGGTTGATGTGCGAGGAGCTGTCGACGAATCGGATGACGAGTCGTTCGATCAACGCTCCCAACAGCAAGCCGCTGACGAGTGCGACCGCGAATCCGATCCAGTACGAGTACCCGGCGTCGATGACGACGAGCGCGACGTAGGTGGTGATCATGGCCATCGGGGCCTGAGCGAAGTTGACGATGCGTGTCGATCGCCAGATGAGGACGAGGGCGAGCGCGAACGCGGCATAGATCATGCCGGTCGTCACGCCGTTGATGAGGATGGTGAGCAGTTGTTGCACTGTGGCAGGAGTCCTTTCGGCTCTAGAACCCGAGGTAGGCGTGTCGGAGGGCGTCGTCCCCGGCCAGGGTGTCGGCGGGGCCTTCCATCGCGACCTTGCCCAGATCCAGGACTACGGCGTGTTCGGCGATCGACAGCGCGCTGCGGGCGTTCTGTTCGACGAGTACGACGGTCATCGATTCCGAATCGACGAGTCCGCGCAGTGTCTCGAAGATCTGCGCGACGACTTTCGGAGCCAGCCCGAGAGACGGCTCGTCGAGCAGCAGGACCGACGGTGTCGCCATCAACGCCCGGCCGATCACGAGCATCTGTCGTTCCCCGCCGGACAGGGTGTGTGCGGACGAGGTCCGCCGGCCCGTCAGAGGTGGGAACATGTCGTAGATACGGTCCAGCGTGACGGCGTCGTGACTTCTGTTGCGTCCCAAGGCGCCGAGTCGAAGATTCTCGTCGACGGTCAGTTCCGCTATCACTCCTCGTCCCTCGGGAACGTGCGCAAGCCCTTTGCGGGACATGCGATCCGGTGCCACGCCGACGATATCGACCCCGGCGAGTTCGATCCTTCCCGACACCGGTTTCAGCAATCCCGAGATGGTGCGAAGCAACGTCGTCTTTCCGGCTCCGTTCGCTCCGAGCACGGCGGTGATCGCTCCGGCGGTGACGGACATCGACACGGAATCGAGAGCGGTGACCGGGCCGTAGCGAACGGTCAGGTCGGTGATGGTCAGGTGTGCCGCGTCAGTCTTCATGTGCCACGTCGTTTCCGAGATATGCCGCCAGTACGGCGGGGTCCTCGCGTATCTGATCGGGCGTTCCCTGCGCGATGACCTTGCCGAAATCCAGTACGTAGATTCGGTCGCACACACTCATCACGAGATCCATGTGATGCTCGACGAGCATGACCGACGTTGCCGGCCTGTCCGGCTCCGAATCGGTGGGTCCGCCTGCGAGAGAGCGGATCTCGTTGCCGAGTTCGCTCATCTCGTCACTGGACAGACCCGAGGCGGGTTCGTCGAGCAGGAGCAATGTCGGTTCGCTCACCAGCGCACGTGCCAGGGCGACGCGTTTGCGCACCGCGTACGGCAAGCTCGGCGGCAGGCGGTGCGCGTGGTCGTCGATGCGTAGTCGCGCCAGCATGGCCATCGCGGTCGAGCGGACCGCAGCGTCGTCCGAGGCGCTCGACGGTAGGCCGAGCAGGCCCGCGAGAACTCCTGTTCGGGCCGTTCGGTCGGCACCGATCATGACGTTGTCCAGCACGGTCATGCGGTCGAACAACCCGAGACCCTGCAGGGTTCTGCTCATGCCGAGTCGGGGAAGGTCGTGCGGTCGAAGGCCGGGCAGTGTCTTGCCGTGTCGGCCGAGGGATCCCGATTGCGGGCGAACGAGTCCGCACGCAACATTGAACAGGGTGGTCTTCCCGGCTCCGTTCGGCCCGATCACCCCCAGAACCTCCCCGGGGCGTACTTCGAGGCTGACACCGGAGAGCGCGACGATTCCGCCGAACGACACTTCGACGTCGTTCAGGGTGAGCACCGGGTCCATCGTGTCGAGAGAGTTCAAGTGACGCACCTCACAATCTGTTGCGTTCACTATGGGGCGTCGCGCACAACGAGCGATATGGGCGCTGCGCACAGAATATTTGGGTCACTCGGCACCAGTACCGGTCAAATCACCCTGTTATGTGGGCTCTGTGCGCAAAACTGTGCGTGTGGATGCTCCTGGTGGTCGACGTGCACCGACGCGTTCTGCTGCCCGGGGCGCGGTCACGGACGCCGACCAGGAGAAGATTCGGAGCGCCTGGGCGGCGTTGACGCCGCGGGCCGATGCGATCGCCGACTCCATCACGTTGGCCCTCATCGAGCAGGAGCCCGCTTACCTGGCCAGCCCCGCCCCGGACATCGCGGGCGAGATCCGACGCAGTACCCGCGAGCACATCGGTCAAGGTCTTCGTACGTTGTCTGGGTTGCCTGCGGCACACGACAACACCCGCGAGGTGTGGCGTCGTACCGGTAGGGAGCGGGCCCGCCAGGGGATTCCGATGGAACTGGTACTCAAGGCCTACACGCTCGGTAGTCGAACACTCTGGGAAGAGCTGATGCTCGAGCGAGAGCAATGCCGCACCAGGATCGACGAGCGGCTGCTTCTGGTGGCGGGTCAGCAGTTGTGGCGTGCACTCGACAGTCAGTACGAAACTCTCGTCGAGGCCTACCGCCAGGAGAGCGCCCGAATGCAGCAGCGGGATCTCGCCAACGTCCTGGAAATTCTCGACGGTCTTCGATCGGGCCGTGGTGGCGATCCGGCATTCGTCATCGAAGCTCGTGCCACTCTGGGTCTTTCGGCGTCGCAGCAAATCGCGTGCGTCGTCGGGCCGCTCGACGATCAGGGTTCGCCGCCGCTTCCCGCTCCGGAGGATGCGTTGGATCAAATCGGTGCCGTCTCGCATTGGAATACCCGGGACGGCCATCAGTTCGCACTCGTCGCTCTCGGCACCGGATCGTGGAACTCCGTCGTCGACGCTCTCGATGCTCGGGCCGTCGGGCCGGTCGGTGTCGCACATTCCCCGGAGGGTGTGGCGTCGTTCGCGGCGGCGTACCGGCTGGCGGCGTTGACGGCTGAAACCATCACCGAGGGCAGCGGTGTGGCACTGGCGACGGAGCGGCTGCCCCGAGTGATCATGGCTGCCGACCATCAGTCGTCGGAGTTGCTCGTTCGCCATGCGCTCGGCAGCCTGTGGACGCACCCGGAGCCGCATCGCGGAACGCTGCTCGACACTCTGGCGCACATGCTGGCATCCGACGGTTCGCCGACCAATGCCGCGAAGGCGCTCTACTGCCATCGCAACACCGTGATCTACCGGGTCCGTCGAATCGAGGAGCTCACCGGCCACGATCTGACCGATCCGCGAGATCGACTCCTGCTCACGCTAGCGCTGGTCAGGACGGGGCATTGGACCCGAGCCGTGGGGCAAGGTGACAGCTCGACACCTCGCGGATCATTCAATCGGATTAATTGACGGGGACAAATTTTTAGTTGATGTAACGCACCGTCGACATGTGCCTATATTCCAGTTGGCTCCGTGCTGCTGCCTGACCCCCGACCCGGCAGCAGCGCGGGGCCTTCTTCGTTTCAGCACCGAACATCGGAGTGAGCATCACCGTTCGGTTTGCGTAAGCTCGTGCGCGGGGTACGCCGTGCCCACGGGTGGAACTTTCATCGAACGGTGGTCCTGGAAGGGTCGAACGTGAGCGAGGGCAACAGTAAGTCGGGTGACGCGCCGAAGGGCGACGATCCCAACCCCGACATACCGCCGTACGACGCTCCCACCGAGGTCTTCGGAGCGGTCACGGACGATGGCTCGGAGCAGGTGCCCGGAGATGACCGTGCAACCGACGACGTGCCGGTGAACTCTGCAGCCGACGTCGGCGAGCACAATGAGTCCGAGCACCATGAGTCCGAGCACGATGAGTCCGAGGCCGTTTCCGGTGATACCCAGGCCGGGTCCGGTGACGCGGAAGTCGACGAGACCGAAGCCGCAGAGCCGTCCGAAGCCGCAGATCCGTCCGAAGCCGCAGAGCAGGCCGTCCCGGGTGCTCGGACCGCTGACGATGTTCCGACCACTGATGTCCCGAACACTGATGCCTCGACTGATGAAGCCCCGACTGCTGAACCCGTCGCCACAGAGGTGAGCGAATCTGCCGACCCGGCAGACGGAGTCGAGTCCGATACTGTGCTTTCGGCCCCGCAGCAGACGCCCGTTGCGGACGAATCCCCGACCGTGGCGCAGCCAGTTGTACCAGCGCAGGCAGTCGTACCAGCGCAGCCTGATGTGCCGGCGCAGCCGGAGGTTTCCGGGGATCCGGCGGTGCCAGGGCAGTCCGTCGCTGCCGGGGGATCTGCTGTTTCCGAAAAGCCCACTGTTTCTGACGAGCCGACTGTTGCTGGGGAGCCGGTTGGTTCCGAACGGTCGGCGGTGCTCGG
Organism: Rhodococcus sp. NPDC078407; assembly: GCF_044542515.1. Taxonomy (NCBI): domain Bacteria; kingdom Bacillati; phylum Actinomycetota; class Actinomycetes; order Mycobacteriales; family Nocardiaceae; genus Rhodococcus; species Rhodococcus sp. NPDC078407. The sequence continues at coordinate 20,669 of NZ_JBITUQ010000002.1, forward strand.
GGAGTCCGCGTCCCCTGCCGAACCGCAGTCGGGTCCACCCGGTGGCGAAGTCCGGCCCACAGACGAGGCCGGGTCGGCACCGCCGTGGCGAAAGATTGCCATCGGCACCGGTGCAGTGGTTGCCGTTCTGGCGATGCTGTACGCCGCTGACTGGATTGCCTCGAGCGATCGTGTTCCCCGGGGTGTCACCGTGGCGGGAATCGACGTGGGCGGAAAAGCTCATTCCGACGCCGAAGCCGCTCTGCGCTCCGAGTTGGGCCCCCGCGCCGAGCAACCCGTTCAGGTCGACGTCGGTGATCGGCAGGTCGAGGTGCTCCCTGCCGCTGCCGGACTCGGAGTGGATTGGAACGCGACGTTGGACCGCGCGGGATCCCAGCCGATCAATCCGATCACGCGGTTGACATCGTTCTTCGGCAGTCGCGAGATCGGCGTCGTGTCCACCACCGATGAACAGGCGCTGAACGCGGCCGTCGACGGGCTTCGGGCCGAAACCGATCGCGAGCCCGTCGAGGGTGACGTGGTGTTCGACGGTGCTACCCCTGTCGCTGTTGCACCGTTGGAGGGTCGGACCTTGGACGCAGACGGGACGCGTCGAAATTTGCAGACCGAATGGGCCTCGGGCGCAACGGAAGTGGTCTACGAGTCCACCCCTGTCACGGTCACGCAGGACGCCGTGGACGAGGCACTCGACAATATCGCCGCACCCGCCGTTGAAGCGCCGGTGATCGTGTCTGGCCGGCAGAACGTGGACGCGGTCCTGGCACCGGAGCGCGTCGGCGAGGTGCTGAGCTTCGACCCGGACGGCCAGGGTGGTCTGACTCCTGTGTACAACACCGATGTCGCCGCCGGCATTCTTGCACCGCAACTCGTGCGCACCGAGGTACCGCCGAAGGACGCGTCGTTCACGTTCTCCGGCGGTGCCCCGACGGTCGTGCCGGGAGTGATGGGGGAGTTGGTGGAGTGGCGCAAGACGCTCGAGCAGCTGCCCGCACTGTTGTCTGCGGACGGACCACGTACCACCGAGGCGATCTACGAGCCGGCCCCGCCCGCACTCACCACCGAGGGTGCCGAGAATCTCGGAGTGCGAGAAGTGATCGCGGAGTACACCACCGGCGGGTTCGAATACGCCTCGGGCGTCAATATCGGGCTCACCGCGCAGATCGTCAACGGTGCACTCGTCAAGCCGAAAGAGACGTTCTCGCTCAATGGATACACCGGTCCGCGGGGTACTGCGCAGGGCTTCGTCGAGTCGGGGATCATCGACAACGGTCGACCCGATCGCGCTGTCGGCGGCGGGATCAGCCAGTTCGCGACGACCCTCTACAACGCGTCGTACTTCGCCGGCATGGAAGACACCGACCACACCGAGCACAGCTACTACATCAGCAGATATCCCGAGGCACGAGAAGCGACGGTCTTCGAGGGTGCCATCGACCTGAAGTTCACCAACCCCAACGACACCGGGGTTCTGATCCAGTCGTTCGCCGACTCGTCCAGTGTCACCGTCCGATTGTGGGGAACCAAGACGGTCGACGTCGAATCGATCACCGGTTCGCGAACCAATTTCACCTCGCCGAACACGGTGACACTGCCCGCCGGCGACGGCTGCGTCGCATCCGGTGGGGGCCAGGGCTTCACGGCCAGCGACACCAGGGTGATCAGCGATGCCGCGTCGGGCAGAGAATTGTCGCGGAACACCAGAACGGTCAAGTACGACCCGATTCCGATCGTGAGATGTGTGCAACCCGATCGTCCGGATCCTTCTCCGGAGCCGCGACCGAACGCCGAGCCGGAGCCCGAACCGGATGAGTGAGGCCCCAGTCGCGGGGGAGGCAATTCGAATCACGTCGATTCGGACTGTGGCGTCGACACTCGATCGGGTGTTTCCTAGCAGTAGGGACTTGCTCGAAACGAATGCGTCCGTGCGGAGGTTGCACAACACAGGTTCTCCGCTGCACTCGATCACCGAAGGGGAACATCGCCGATGACGCTCACACGTACCGTCCTCGATCAGCAGACGCTGCGTGAGGCGTACGCGCAGTTCCCGAGCGGGGTGGTGGCAATCGCCGCGCAGATCGACGGCGTGCCGGTGGGGCTGGCCGCGAGCAGCTTCGTATCGGTGTCCATCGATCCGCCGCTGGTGGCTGTCTGCATCCAGAACACGTCGACTACGTGGCCGAAACTCGAGTCGGCACCCAACATCGGCGTCAGCGTTCTCGGCGAAGCGCACAACGATGCCGTCCGAACTCTGGCGGCCAAAACCGGTGACCGATTTGCGGGCCTCGATCTCACCGTCACCGACGGGGGAGCCACCTTCATCGTGGGCGCGACTGCGTGGCTCGACACCACCATCGATCAGCAACTCCCCGCAGGCGACCACACGATAGTGCTGCTGCGGATCCATTCCCTGGAAGTGCAGAGTGAAGTGAACCCAATCGTGTTCCACGGCAGCAAGTTTCGCAAGCTTCAGCAGTAGTCCCTGCTTCGCCTGCGCCTGTTCCGTCTGCATCTGCTCCGACTGCACCCGCTCCGCCTCGTCTGCCCCTCCTCCGCCTGCGCCTGCTCCGCCTCGTCTGCCCCTCCTCCGCCTGCGCCTGCTCCGCCTCGTCTGCCCCTCCTCCGCCTCGTCCGCCCTCCAGTTTTCGCAAACGCGTGCGCGTTTGCTGAACGCGCGCGGTATGGCGGCGAAATCGTGAGCAATTTTGCGCGCACCTGGCAAACGCACTCGCGTTTGCGCGAGCGACAGGCCCGGTGAACTGGTACGCCGGTACCTGAATCCATCCACAGGGCCGAAGTTGTCCACAATCAGCAGCTTTCGAGCTCGACTCTGTCGACGCATGGCCGAGACTCGGAGAATGAAGGACGACCGAATGGTTCGACGCGCCGAGGCGCTGGCTAACGGGAGCGCCGATCACGAGCTGCGGGCACTGTACGAGCGGGGTGGCTGGGAGCGTCTTGTGAACGGCGTCTACGTTCCGACGTCGAGGTTGGCTGGGTTGACGGAACAGCAGCGGCACAGGTTGTTGCTCGATGCCGTGCTGCCGATCTTGTCCGATGACTACGTCGTCAGTCACCGCTCGGCCGCACTACTGCACGAATTGCCCTTACCCACAGGCGGATTCGACAAGGTTCACGTCACACGACACCGCCGCGGCGGCGGTCGTAAGAATGCGGCGGCAATCGTGCACTGTGCACCGTCGGTATCGAGCGTGACAGTCGACGGTATATCGGTGACCTCGCTGGCTCGGACGGTGGTAGACCTTGCTCGAACCGAGACACTGCTGTCTGCAGTGATCGCAGGTGACGTGGCTCTGAAGAGCTGCGACCCGTGGGAGCTCGACGCGGAGTTGCAGCGGGCTCGAGGATGGAAAGGTGTAGCGCAGGCGCGTCGAGCCGTGAATCTGATGGACGGGCGCAGCGACAATCCTGGGGAATCGCAGAGTCGAATGATATTGCGCGAGTATGGATTCGACGTTGAATCTCAAGTAGAGATACTGGATCCAAGCGGGCGATCGGTGGCACGGATCGACTGGCTGGTCAATAGCATCGTCGCGTGCGAATTCGATGGAAAAGCCAAATACATCAAGTACTTGCGATCGGGTGAGAGCCCTGGCGACGTGGTGTTCAAGGAGAAGGTACGGGAGGATGCGGTGCGCGATCTCGGCTATCCGGTGGTGCGCTGGACCTGGGCGGACCTGGCGAATCCGGCAGAATTGGTGGCTCGTGTCGCCCGAGCTGTAGAACGGGCCGCTGCTCTGCCCCCACCTCTGGGGAGCGTGCGACATCCATCGGGTGGTCTGCAAACGCACGCGCATTCGCCGGGCGCACGCGAAATTGCTTGACGATTCCGGAGATTTCGCGCGCACCTGACAAATGCGCACGCGTTTGCGACCCGCTCGGTGGCGGTGCAACCCTCGCACCCCTGACAAATGCGCACGCGTTTGCGGCAACACCGGCCGACATCCGAGCGAGCAACCCCCACCCGACGCCACAACGAACAACGGCCGCACTCGTGAACGAGTGCGGCCGCCGAAGAACTCAGGAAATCAGAACGCTGCTTCGTCCAGTTCCATGATGTCGTTGTCGATGTTGGTCAGGATTGCTCGCGTTGCAGTGAGCTGCGGCAGAATGTTCTTGGCGAAGAACGATGCCACTGCGATTTTGCCTTCGTAGAACGACTTCTCCTTGCCCTCTGCACCGTTGTCCAGTGCAGCGATGGCGATTTCGGACTGACGCAGCAGCAGCCAGCCGATGAGCAGGTCGCCGAAGCCCATCAGGAATCGCACCGATGCCAGGCCGACCTTGTACAGCTCGGTGGGCTGGTCCTGTGCGCCCATGAGGTGCTGGGTCATCGAGGTGACGATGGCCTGCACGTCTTCGAGTGCAGTGGCGAGCAGTGCACGCTCGGACTTGAGGCGACCGTTTCCTGCTTCGCTGTCGATGAACGACTTGATCTGTCCGGCAACGTGAGCCAGGGCCACACCGCGGTCGCGGGCGATCTTGCGGAAGAAGAAGTCCTGCGCCTGGATGGCGGTGGTTCCTTCGTACAGCGAGTCGATCTTGGCGTCGCGGACGTACTGCTCGATGGGGTAGTCCTGCAGGAAGCCGGAGCCACCGAAGGTCTGCAGGGACTCGGCGAGCACCTGGTAGGCGATTTCCGATCCGACGCCCTTGACGATGGGCAGCAGGAGGTCGTTGACGCGGTATGCAATGTCTTCGTCTGCGTCTGATACCTGCTTGGCGGTGACGGGATCCTGGTGTGCGGCGGTGTAGAGGTACACCGCGCGCAGGCCCTCGGAGTACGCCTTCTGCAGCATGAGGCTGCGTCGGACATCGGGGTGGTGCGTGATGGTGACGCGCGGCGCGGTTTTGTCGGTCATCTGCGTCAGGTCGGCTCCCTGGACGCGCTCCTTGGCGTACTCGAGAGCGTTGAGGTAGCCGGTGGAGAGGGTGCCGATTGCCTTGGTGCCGACCATCATTCGTGCGTGCTCGATGACGTCGAACATCTGCGCGATGCCCTTGTGGACCTCGCCGACGAGCCAACCCTTGGCGGGAACGCCGTGGCCACCGAAGGTGAGCTCACAGGTGGCGGAGGCCTTGAGGCCCATCTTGTGCTCGACGCCGGTGACGAATGCGCCGTTGCGCTCGCCCAGTTCACCCTTCTCGAAGTCGAAGAGGACGGACGGAACGAAGAACAGGCTCAGGCCCTTGGTGCCCGGTCCGGCACCTTCGGGGCGAGCGAGCACGAGGTGGAAGATGTTCTCGAACAGGTCGTCGGAGACGGCCGAGGTGATGAAGCGCTTGACGCCTTCGATGTGCCAGGAGCCGTCGTCCTGCTTGATCGCCTTGGTGCGTCCTGCGCCGACGTCGGAACCGGCGTCGGGCTCGGTGAGAACCATCGTGGCACCCCACTGGCGCTCGACGATGACCTTGGCCCATTCCTTCTGCTCGTCGGTTCCGTTGTGGTACAGGATGTTTGCGAAGCCGGGGCCTGCGGAGTACATGAATGCTGCGGGCTGCGAGCCGAGCAGCATCTCGTTGATGCCCCACAGGAGGTTGCGGGGGGCCGGCATGCCGCCGATTTCCTCGTCGAGTCCGACGCGCCACCACTCACCGTCGGCAAGGGCCTTGTAGGACTTCTTGAAAGATTCGGGAAGCTTCAGGCTGTGGGTCTCGGGATCGAAGACCGGGGGGTTGCGGTCCGCATCCGCGAAGGACTCGGCCAGCGGGCCCTCGGCCAGGCGTACTACCTCGCGCAGCATGTCGCGGGCTACTTCGCCGTCCATGTCGCCGAAGTTGTCGCCTTCGAGTGTCTCGTCGAGTCCGAACATCTCGAAGAGGTTGAACTCGAGATCCCGGAGGTTGCTCTTGTAATGGCCCATTGCTCGTTCGCTCTCCAGTCGGTGGTGCGGTCTCGTGAGTACCGCCCAAGTTAGCTACTCGTCGGTAACTTAACGGATATTACCCCCGATCCGTTTCGCTGCCAAGGGCGGACCTACTCGCGAGTAGTAAAGCGTCGATCGCTGTGCCGCCGCTCACGTCGCGATAGCGATTCTCGGCCGTGACAATGGTCAGTCGCGAGTCGACGTCAGACACCAAATCGCTTGGTGTGTACAGTATTTCAGGCTCCTGGGGGCCGCCGACGCCGGCGTCGATGTTGGAACTATGGTGCCCGAGAATCATGAGGATTCCATCAGGTTTCAGAGCCGAGATCGCGGCCGAGACGGCGGAACGTCGGGCAGGCGGGGGCAGATGTAGATAGAACATGAGAACCAGGTCATAGTTCGGCTCCGTTGCCAATTGCGTCACATCGGCGTGGATCCAGGTCAGACGCTCGCGAACCGACGTGGGCGCGGCGGCGGCGACGCGACTCGCTCGTGTCAATCCCACTGCAGAGAAGTCCACCGCGTCGACGGTCCAGCCGCGAGTTGCCAACCAGATGGCATTCCTGCCCTGGCCGGATGCCAGATCCAGTGCACGACCGCGCTTCAGTGTTGTCGCCACCTCGACCAATGTTGCGTTCGGTGCCTCGCCGTACACGAGTTCTCGGCCGTCGTATTTGCGATCCCAGTCTGCGGCGTCCACCTGCGGAAGCCTAATGGGGTCACTGTACGGGTGAAGGAATCGGGCAAATGCACCTCGATGTCGTAACCTGGATGGCGTGAGTGATCTACCCGATTCCGGGCTGGCCCGGGATTTGTCCGTCAGTGCTATGCGGCTGGTCCGAAGGCTGCGGCTGCGCCACTCCAGCGACAGATTGCCTGTTGCTCACTTGTCCATTCTCACGACGCTGCTGCGTGAGGGGCCGATGACGACGGGCGAGTTGGCAGCGCGGGAGCGCATCAAGCCCCCGTCGGTGTCGAGGTCGTCGCATTCGTTGGTGGAGTCGGGCTTGATCTCTCGGGAGCCGCACACGACGGATGGCAGACAGGTAGTTCTGCAGTTGACCGATGCGGGAACAGCTGCTGCGCGAGAAGAGGTTGCCGCCCGGGAAATCGCGTTGGCCGAACAATTGCAGAACCTGTCGCCGCAGGAGCGGGAGACATTGGCTGCCGCCGCGAGCATTCTGTCCGAGATCGTCGAGCAGGTCGACTGAGAGAACGTCAGTTGTCGTTGCTGACTTCGTGGTCGAGAGTGTCGATATCCCAATCGAATGTCGAGCCCAATTCCTCGGTGTCACCCCGGTGTGCGACGCGACCGAGGACGCCGGCAACGATCGCCGCGCACACCACCCATACGGTGACGAATATCAACAACCCGGTCATGACACACTTTGTAGCACCTGTGTCTGTGAAATAGCCGAGAAACGGTGATTCGGCTTTGTTGCAATTGGTTATCGGTCGTCCATGACTGGACAATCCAGTCGGTTGGAAGCATCTGCTCCGCAACAGATGTGGAGGCTTTGGGGTCCGAATGCAAATGTGCCGAAAACAAACCTCACGTAACGGACCCGAAATCCTGTTTCGATCGAATTCGGCCGACGGCATTTCGAAATCGACTGTTCGGTTTGCACAACCGCGATACCGAGTCCAGATCCGACTCGAAATCGACATCGCGCAATTCCTCGAGCATCGTCAGCGACGCGCCCTGGGCGGTCAGTGCGTCGTACGTGTCGGTACCCGTCGACGGTGCCGACATGGGTACGTCGAGCAGAGCACGAGCCATGGCGGGATCGCGCAAGCCCAGTGCCCACCACCCGCCGTCCTCTGCTGCTCCGAGCACGTCGGTGTTGCCCAAGAGCGCAGCGGCGTCGGACAGGGCCTGCGCGGTGACCTGGGGTGTGTCCATTCCGATCTGCAGTACGGCGCCGGTGGTCGCGGCATCTGCGTGCGCATTCGCCAGTCGTTCCCCGAGACCTTCGCCGCGTTGCGCGATCACCGTGAACGACGCCAGCGCGTGAGTCAATTCGTCGGAGCGGGCCGCGTCGGCGAGGGCGCCGGTGAGTGCCACGACACGGTGATCGACACGGGCCGCTGCGACGGCATCGAGGGTGTCCAGCAGCGAGGCCGCGGCCAATTCGGCTGCGGCGTCGTCTCCGATCGTGGCGGCGAGGCGTGTCTTGGCCAGGCCGGGTACGGGTGCCTTGGCAACGACGAGTGCGGTGACGATCACGAGAGCACCTTCCAGAAGTCTCGAACGGCGACGATCGTCCCCTTCGCCGACCCCGAGACCTTGGACGTGCCCGCCGTTCTCGGGCGGTAGTCCACGTCGTGTTCGACGACGGTCCAGCCGGCTTCGGCGGCCAACACCAGTAGCTGGAGTGGGTAGCCGGAGCGGCGGTCGGTGACATCGAGGTCGATCAGTGCTTGGCGGCGGACCGCGCGGATGGCACCGAGGTCGTGTACCGGCAGCTTGTACTTGGTCCGAAGCCGAAGGGACAGAACAGCATTGCCGATTCTGGCGTGCAGCGGCGAGCTGCCCTTGGCCGGTCGGCGACGGCCGACCGCGAGGTCGGCGTGATCGAGAGCGGCCACCAGCGTCGGCAGGTCGCGTGGATCCATCGAGCCGTCCCCGTCCAACACACAGACTATGTCGGTGTCGGCGGCGAGTACGCCTGCGTGCACGGCGGCTCCGTAACCGGGGACGGTCTCGCCGACCACTCTGGCACCATGTGCGGCGGCGACGGCTGCGGTGCCGTCGGTCGAATTGTTGTCCACCACGATCGTCCGGTATCCCGGTGGGATGGAGTCGAGCACTGCGGGAAGCGATTCGGCCTCGTTCATGCAGGGAATGACAACGGTGACAGAAGCGGGCTCAGACACGAGGTGGCCCCGTTCCTTCGGCGTCGCGCAACGGGGCGTCGGCGAAGGCGGTGAGGCCGTCACGGGGCATGATCTTCGCGCGGAATCCCATGGTGCGTTCGGCGAGTTCGGAACTGGCGACGATGTGCCGAACGTCGCCCGCTCGATATTGCCCAGTGATCTCGGGAGCCGGTCCTCCGCGTGCGTCGGCGAGAATGCCGGCGACTTCGCCGATGGTGATCGGTTGTCCCGAACACACGTTGAAGGCGGTGAAACCGTCCAGTTCGGCGGAGATCGATGCGATGTTGGCCGCCGCGACGTCGTGCACGTGCACGAAATCGCGAGCCTGCTTGCCGTCCTCGTACACCGTCGGAGCCTGGCCACGTTCGAGAGATGACCGGAACATGGCTGCGACACCGGAATACGGGGTATTGCGCGGCATGTGCGGGCCGTAGACGTTGTGGTAGCGCAGAGCTGTCACCGAGCCACCGGTGGCGATTGCCCACGCGGCGGCATAGTTCTCCTGGGCCAGCTTGCTCGCAGCGTAGGTACTTCGGGGCTCCAGCCGCGAATCTTCTTCGACGAGAAGCCAATCGAGGGGTTCACCGGACCTGGGATCGCGATTGTCGAACATGCCGGCGTCGAGATCGGCGCGGGACCGGGGGCGTGGAACGACGGTTTCCCCCGACGAATTGAGGTAGCGCCCTTCACCGTAGACAACCATCGACGAGGCCAGAACCAGTCGTGTGCAACCGGCCTCGTACATTGCTGCGAGCAGGACGGCTGTTCCGTAGTCGTTGTGGCTCGCGTAGGCCGGAGCATCTGCGGCGTCGACGCCCGCTCCGACGACGGCTGCCTGGTGACACACGACGTCCACCCCGCGCAGTGCCTCGACGAGTGCGTCCTTGTCTCGCACATCGAGGCCCAGAATCCCGTCGGTGCGCGCACCCGGGCCGTGCGCAGATTCCAGCATCGCGTCGACGGCCAGGACCTCGAGGTCTGCACTTCGTGCGGCATCGAGGATGTGGCCGCCGATGAAACCGGCTGCGCCGGTGAGTAATACGCGGGTCATGGCAGCTCGATCGGTAGGGTGATCCCGGCGTGGACTCGGCAATCGGAGCACTCGCCTGTAGGTGCGTCCCGCACCGCGGAGCGGACCAGGTTCTTGAGCGGTTCGATGTTCTTCTGGAATTCCGCGAAGACATCCACGGCCTTGACGCCCTGGCCGGATTCGATGCCTGCGTCGAGGTCGGTCACCAGAGCTATCGGTGCGTAACAGAGTTCGAGTTCTCGAGCGAGAACGGCCTCGGGATGACCGGTCATGTTCACCAGTGTCCAACCCTGACGGGCGAACCATTGGCTCTCCGCCCGAGTGGAGAATCGTGGACCCTCGACGACCACCATGACGCCGCCGTCGATCGCATTGTCCTGGAGGGCAGCCCCGCGCAACTGTGCGCAGTACGGGTCGGCGAATTCGACGTGAATTCCGCCCTGGTCGAAGTAGGTCTGTGTGCGCCCGGACGTCCGATCGACGAGCTGATCGGGAATCACGACGGTGCCGGGGCCGTATTCGGGCACCAGCGATCCGACGGCGCACGGCGCGAGCACCTGCCGAACCCCGAGCATTCGCAGCGCCCACATGTTCGCGCGGTACGGCAACGTGTGCGGGGAGTATTCGTGCTTCCGGCCGTGTCTGGGTAGAAAGGCGACCCTCCGACCCTCGACCTCCCCCAACGTGATCGGGGCGCTCGGGGCTCCGTAGGGAGTGTCGAGCTCGACCTCCTCGGCGTCGTCGGCGAAGAACGAGTAGAAGCCGCTACCGCCGATGACGGCGATCTCGGCCCGTCCTTGCAGGTCCTTGTTCATCTGCTCATCCTCCATCACCGTCGGTCGATATGCTTGTGCGAAGCCGTGCTCGTCTCGATGTCCGCAGGGAGAAAACACTATCCGTTACTGGAGAGAAGCCGTCGCCGGTACGTTGGCCGTCGCGCTCGTCGTGGTCGCGTTCATCGTTCCGTATCTGGGAAACGAGCTCGTCACTCCCATCATCAACAGAACGCCGCAGCAGGTGCGCGATTTCGCCGACGCGGCACCGCTGTTCGGGTTCCGCGAGATTCACTTCGGCTGGGGCACACCGTTCGCCGTGCTCATCGCAGTGGCCACCGTGTTGTGGGGCCCCACAGTGGCCCGCCGATTGTCGTGGAGCCGTCTGCTGTTCGTCGTCTGGGGTGCGTCCGCCGCATGGACCATGTCGTTGGCGATGGTCGACGGGTGGAAGCGCGGCTTCGTGGATCGATTGGCGTCGACGGACGAGTACCTTCACGAGGTGCCGGGAATCACCGACATTCCCGCTACGTTGCGCGGCTTCTCCGAACGAATCCTGGACTACCAGGCGGATTCGTGGACCACTCACGTCTCGGGACATCCGCCGGGGGCGTTGCTGACGTTCGTCTGGTTGGACCGCCTCGGCCTCGGCGGTGGTGCATGGGCGGCGACGCTGTGTGTGCTGGTCGGAACCAGTGCGGCCGTCGCGGTGGTCCTGACGATCCGAGTGCTCGGTGACGAGGACATGGCTCGGCGTGCCGCGCCGTTCGTTGCCGTTGCACCGGCGGCGATCTGGATCGCCGTGTCGGCGGATGCATTCTACGCCGGTGTCGCCGCGTGGGGAATCGCATTGTTGGCGGTCTCCACGAAGAAGTACCTGTGGCCGACGGCGATCGGCGCGGGCGTGCTTCTCGGGTTCGGTGTCTATCTCAATTACGGTTTGGTGCTGATGGGTCTGCCGGCGGTTGCGGTGTTGATCGCCGGGCGAAAAATTCTGCCGTTCGTGGGCGCGCTCATCGGAGCGCTCGTCGTCGCGGGAATCTTCACTGCATACGGATTCTGGTGGTACGACGGCTACGAGCTCGTGCAGGAGCGCTACTACCAGGGCATCGCCACGGATCGTCCGTTCGAGTACTGGGGTTGGGCCAATTTCGCCGCATTGTTCTGTGCACTCGGTGTGGCTGTGCCTGCTGCGTTTCCGCGGATTCTCACACGCGTGCAACCGATCAATCTGCTGGTGATTGCCGGTATCGCGGCGGTGGTGATGGCAGATCTGAGCCAGTTGAGCAAGGCCGAGACCGAGCGTATCTGGCTGCCGTTCGCGATGTGGATGCTCGTTGCACCCGCAGTGTTGCCGGCGCGCACACATCGATTCTGGTTGGCACTGCAAGTGATCGGCGCGTTGGCGATCAATCATCTGCTGTTCACGAATTGGTGAGCGGTTCACGCGTCATCTGGGCGAACCAGCGTCCGTCGATCGGGGCCACGTCGATCATTCGAAGGCCGGCCGCCCGGGCGAGATCGGCGGTGGCGTCGGCGCTGACGCTCGACCACGCGAACCAGTCTCCGACCATGGTGTCGGTCTCCCAGCGCACGGTGCGGTGACGAATTCCGTAGTCGCTGGGCGCATCCACCTCGGCGATGACGGCTCCATGCGGGGCCAGTAGGTCGGCCGCCCGACGCAGCAGGCGCACCGGATCTCCGCCGATACCGATGTTTCCGTCCGCGAGCAGTACACACGACCACTCACCGGTGTCGGGCAAGGGCTCGAAAAGATCCCGCAGTACGGCATTGCCGCCGCGGCCGATGGTCAGATCCACGGCAGCTTTGGATGTATCGACCCCGAGGGCAGACACGCCGCGTCGAGCAAGCGCTTCGGTGAGCCGCCCCGGACCGCAGCCGAGATCGATGGTGGGGCCGATACATCGGCTGATCATCGCGTGGTCTGCGCGGCGGTCCTCCGCGGAGGAGGCGTCGCCTCCCATCCAGCGGGCGGTGGGGAGTTGCTGTCGGCTGCCGTCGACATCGCCGATCCAGCAAGGCAATCCAGCTGCGGCACGATGAAAGAGTGTATCGGCGGTGACGCTCATGCTCGGCTCCGTACGAGGATCAATCGAATGAAGTAAGCGACAGCGCTCACCGTGAACAGCGCGGCGGTCAGCACTAGCCAGCGTCCGAGGAAAGGTTCCTGGGTCAATCCGGTTGCGGCTCGGTATGACTCCGCGCCCTGAGAGAGTATCCCGGGAAAGAACAGAAGAAACGTCAGAGCAGCCCCGAGGGCGGGGACTCGGACGAAATTCACAGGCGAGACCGTCAACGGCCGTCGCGGTAAGCCCGTGACGATGCGGTCGGCCAAAGAGTAGAGCGGGTAGAGCACGGCATCGTGAAGCAGAACGGAGCCGAAGAACCACACGACGATCGACTTCCACCAGATGTCGTCGTTCCACAGGTTTTGCGGGCCGGCGAGCATGACGACGTAGCCGACCAAGGCGAAGGACAACAGTAGGCCGACTGCGTGGAGGGGATGTCCGCCATAGATTTTCGTGAACACTCTCACCGAATGGCTCCTGTTCCGAAGAACGCAAACACCCGTGCGCGGGGGTCACCGTCTCTTACGGTGACCCCCGCGCACGGGCTGAAGAAACTGTTTACGAGGCGGTGTTGATGGTGATGGTCGCAACGCCCACGAGCAGTCCCGGGGTGACAGCATCGGTGTTGAAGGTGCTGTTCAGCAGTCCGGCAGCGGTCTCCGAGATCTTGACCTCGGTGCCCTGCAGGATTGCGGTGTCGTTGGGTCCGGTCGCGAGCGGCTGCAGGGTGCGGCCGTCGAGATCGAACAACACTGCGTCTGCAGCTGCTTCTTCGCCGTTGACCATGACGTCGCCGGTGAGGAGCGAGGTGCCCGGGTCGATGTCGAAGTTGATGAGCTCGACGACGGTGTCGCCGGCGGTCAGCGACAGGCCGCTGCCGTCGTGGTTGATCTCACCCTGCACGTAGGGATCGACAGTGCCGGGCTCCCAGTACTTGACGTCTCCGCCGGTGATCGGGAAGCGGATGGAACCGTCGGCGAGAGTGGCGGTTCCGACAACGCCGGGGGTGAGGCCCAGAGTGGTCAGTGCGCCGGTGAAGCCGGCATCCAGTGCGACTGCGGTGTCGACGCCGGTGAGGTTCTCGACCTCGGCTGCAGGCTCGGGGGTGCTTTCGGTGGTTTCCATGGCCGACGACTCCGACGAAGTAGCTGCGTCAGTGGTGTCGGAAGCCTCATCGCTGGAGCATGCGGCAAGCGGGACAATGGACAGTGCACCGATTGCGGTGGCGGCCAAAGCTTTACGAACAGTGAACATGTCGGTCAACCTTCCGTGCTCGTCTCTCGAGCGTTGTGGGTCATTCGGCGCTGCTTGCCGAGCGGATGGGTTTCATCTCGATCCCTGTCTGGGAGCGTGTCCACCTGTTACCCGGCAATTCGGACTCTCAAACCGGAAAGTTTCCTGTTGTTCGACTCCGGGTCAGCGAAGTATCAGGTCTGCCGCCCGTTCGCCGATCACCACCGATGGGGCATGGGTGTGTCCACGAATGATGCTCGGCATGATCGAGGCATCGGCCACCCGAAGACGGTCGACTCCCCGCACTCGGAGCTCGGAGTCGACGACGCTGTCGGCGTCGTTGCCCATCCGGGCAGTGCCCACGGGGTGATACAGCGTGTGGGCATTCTGCTCGAGGGTCTCGGTGAGCAAGTCCGCCGGGGAGATGTTCGACGCCACCTTGGGGCGGACGATGTCGCCGAGCTCGCCCTTCATCGATGGGGTTTCGGAGATTGCAACGCAGGCCCGTAGCCCTTCGATCATGGCGCGGCGGTCGAGTCCGCCGGGGTCGCTGAGGTAGTGCGGTTCCACGATGGGCTTGGCCAGGGGGTCGGCGGAGCGGAGGGTGATCTCGCCGCGGCTCTCGGGCTTGACGAGTACCGCGCCGATGACGGCGGCGTGCGAATCCTGGCCGACGAGTCCCTCGTCGAAGAAGGGTGCGGGGCCGAAGATGAGTTCGATGTCGGGCAGGGTGAGGTCTTCTCGGCTCTTGATGAATCCGTAGGCCTCGGCGACGTTGGAGGTGAGCATGCCGCGTCGGCGAGTGAGGTAGTTGACCAGTTCCGGGATCTTCTCGGCGTGCAGCAGGGAGTCGGACTCGGTTTTCCAGCCGATGAGTGCGGCCAGGTGGTCGAGGAGGTTCTGCCCGACGCCGGGTGAGTGATGCTGGACGGCGATTCCGTGCGACTTCAGCTGTTCCTGGTCGCCGATGCCCGAGAGCATCAGCAGCTGCGGAGTGTTGATGGCTCCGCCGGAGAGGATGACTTCTTTGTGTGCGCGCACGCTGTGTGTCCGGCCACCGGAGGTGTATTCGACGCCCACGGCCGCAGTGCCCTCGAAGAGAACGCGAGTGGCGTGTGCCTCGGTGAGGATGGTGAGGTTCTTGCGCTTCTTCGCCGGTCGCAGGTATCCATCCGCGGTGCTCCACCGTGCTCCGCGCTTCTGGTTGACCATCGTGCGGGTGAAGCCCTTGGGCTCGGGCAGGTTGGCGGTTTCCAGCGAGTAGCCCGCTTCTTCGACGCCGTCGAGGAACGACGACGTCAGGTCGCGGGGACTGCGCTGGTGGGAGACGATGAGTGGGCCGTCGGTGCCCGCGTCGGATGCTGTTGTGCCCTCGATGCTCTCGATCTTGCGAAAGTATCCGACCAGGTTGCGGAACGACCACGAGTCGTCGGACACCGCCGCCCAGTCGTCGTAATCGGCTGCGAATCCGCGCACCCACATCATGGCATTCATCGAGGACGATCCGCCGAGCATCTTGCCCCGCGGCCAGTAGATGCTGCGATCTCGGAGTTCGGGCTGCGGTTCGGTCAGGTAATCCCAATCCACCTCGCTACGAAAGAGTTTGGAGAACGCAGCGGGGATGTGGGCGAACTTGTTCTTGTCCTCGGGGCCTGCTTCGAGCAGGATCACCTCGTTGCGGGGGTCGGCGCTGAGGCGATTGGCCACCACTGCGCCGGCGGAACCTGCGCCCACCACGATGTAGTCGGCAGTCTTGGGCTGTGAGCTCATCTTTGTCCTTGAAGTCGTCGTCGAAGCGGTGTCAGCCGCGCAGGGCAGAGGCGAATATGGCAGGAAGCTTGGACCAGGACGGTGCACCCGCGAAGGCGGTGAGCAACTTTCCGGTCGACGCTGCCGTCTTGTTGGTGACGAACCATGGCGGCTTCGGAGAGATGGAGAGTTCCCCGTTGATCAGCGAACGCGACAACGGACGGAAGGGGCCGCGCACCACGGTTCTCTCGGCCCCATCGATCAGCAGTGCGTTGTGCACGATGCCGATTCCGCTCTGCACGTCGTCGATGGTGTGGCCGGGGTAGGCACCCCAGGTGGCCGACGCGGTGAGGAATCCCAGCGCCGTCCAGGCGTTCACGGCGATGGTGCCGTAGCGCAGTTCGGCGAGCATGGTGTCGAACTTCTCCCCGAGTCCTTTGATGGTGGCGGGGGTGCCGATGATGTTGATGCCGAGCGTGCCGGTGAATTCCTCGTTGGCGGCCTGGGCGGCTTTGGCGGCGAATGCTGCACCGCTGTAGGGCAATTCGATGACACCCATCACCGGAGCGAAGTACTCGGTCTGCAGCAGCGGTGCGTATTCACCCGGGTTCAGGTCGGTGATGAGGACGCGGCCACCACCGTCGCCGAGTCGTTCGGCCGAGGGGTAGGTGGCGGTGGCGTCGGACACCCGCCTGTCGCTACCTGGGTAGTAGGGAGTGCGCGCCGGTGCACGGTCGAGTGCCGCGCGCAGAGCGGCAACGAATTCGTCGCGCTGCTTCCACTCGGAGGACAGTACGACGACCTGTGATGCGACACAGTTGTAGCCACTGTTGTGCAGTCGTTGGGTGGCAACGTGTTCGGCCTGGAACAGGATGTCGGCGCGGCTCCACTCACCCGGCAGCACGATCGTGGGCGAGACGCCGCCGAGTTCGCTCGAGATGTCCTTGGTGAGGATCGGGTCGTTGGTGGCCTTGCGGGCCGCGCCGTCGTTGCCCGTGCCGAACACGATGGCGTCGTGCGTGAGGGAGCTTCCGGTCATGTGCACGTGGTCGACTCGATCGTGCCGAACCAGGTACGTGCCTACATCGGCTCCGCCGGTGAGCAGGCGCAGTGCGCCGATGTCGACGAGGGGTGCGAGGACCTTCTCGAACACCGGTAGCAACGGGTCCATGATGGGATTGAGCTTGAGCGCGACCACGCGGTTGAATGCGAGCAGTTCGTACAGGGCGTCGAGCGGGGCGATCGAGGTGATGTTGCCTGCGCCGAGTACCACTCCGATGCCGGCGGTACGGGCTGGGTCGAGCTGAGCGAGGCCTGCCGAGCGCTGTGCGGTTGCACGATCGATCCCCGGCTTCAGCCACACTTCGCCGGTGAACCCGTTGAGCAACAAACGGTCGTAGATGTTGAGCGGCAGTACCGACACCGTGGTCCGTCCGCCGGGTGCCGTCCCGAACTTCACGTCGGCCAGCGGGCTGGTGCCCGCTTCCAGGGCCGTGAGCGTGTGGGACAGGGCACCGAGCGCGCCGAGCATCGAGTACGGCCCGGACAACCATTCCTCACCGACGAGGCTGGACGAGGGGTCGAGCCCCTTGATCGACGTGGCTGCCGTCACCCATTCCTGGGCGTGAGCAGACGTCAGCGCATGCATTCGTTCGAGTAATGCGCGCCGGTCGGCCAGGGTCAGCCGACCCCAGTTCTCCTCACCCCGAGAGAGATCGGCGAGAGCGGCATCGACGGCCGACTGAGTGTCGGCACCGGTCGTGGGGACTGTGTGCAGGTGCGGTGTGGCTTCGCTGGTCAACTTGTCTGCTCCGGTCGTCGTTGTCATACACGGCTTCGAGTGTGATTGTCGTCGCATTCGGGCAGGAGACGCTATGGGCCAGTGCTCTCAATCGAGTCCTCTCGTTTGTGCCGTCGCACAGTTGGGCTGCGGCGTGGCTTACATGGATGCGGATAGACTTCTGTGATGACCGCCACCGAAATCGAGCTGCACCCGTCACCGACCGAGCTGGCCGCCACGATGCTCGACGGCGTCGACGACCTGGCGAGCGAACTGGTGCGTCGGATCCTGGGGGCAGAACATGCGTACCTCGAATCGACTCTGCTCACCCCTGAGCAGCTGTACGAGGCGGCGCGGAGCAACTTGGCGTCGATGCTGGGCAAACTGTCCGGTCGTGCGCCCATGCAGCTCGAATCGGCGCAGACCGCCGGCCGACTCAAGGCCGAGCAGGGGGTGCCGCTGGCGGCGTTGCTCCATGCTTTTCGGCTCGGCGGCCGATTGCTGTGGGACGAGCTGATGATGCGCTCGGACGGGCGGGCCAGCCATGCTCTGCTCGACATGGCTGCTCAGGTGTGGGCCTTGGTCGACGTGTACTCCGACGAGGCTGCGGAGGCCTATCGCGAAAGCGCAGACATGCGTGCCCGCGAGAGTGCCGAGGCGCGTGGCCGACTCATCCGCGTGCTCTTCGCCGATCACACGGCGAATCCGACGGCCGCTGCCGATGCGCTGCGAGCATTTCGCATTCCCGACCACGGCTACTTCGCGGTGGTCTCCCAGGAGCCGCTGACCTCGGCCGTCGGGATCGACGGGCTGATCGAGCGACTCCGTGCAGTGGGCACCGAGTCCGTCTGGGATGCAGAGGTGGACGGAAGCATCGGGTTGATCTGTGCCGCAAAGGAATCGGAAATCGACGGCGCGCTGGTGACGCTGAGCAACTTGTGCTCCGGGCGGGTAGGGGTGAGTTCGATCTTTCGGTCTCCGTCGGGTATCGGCGGTGCCGTCGGCCAGGCGCGGTTGGCGAGATCGTGCGGTACCGGCGACTCTGTGCCGGTGCGATACGACTCGGTACCGGTGTCGCTGCTGTTGGTCCGCGATCCGGAATCGGGGCGCATCGCCGCGCGACAGATACTCGGCGATCTTCTGACACTGCCACCGACCGAGCGAGAGAGCCTGTTGACGACACTCGACGCGTGGTTCTCGTGCGGCGGATCCACCAAGGATGCGGCCGAGCTGCTGCATTACCACCGCAACACGGTGTTGTATCGGCTACGCCGGGTCGCCGAGCTCACCGGTCGCGACTTTCGCGACCCCGGCCAGGCGGCAGAACTGTACGTGGGGCTCAGGGCGCATCGACTGCTCGCCTGAGGCATCAATTGCTGGCGAGTACGACGTCGAGAATGCCGGTTCCCAGCGGTACCGGAACGCACGTCGGCGGGCGTGCGTTCGCGGGATCCAGTGCGTTCAGGGCCAGCCGAAGTACCGTGGGGTCGTAGGTGAACGTGAAGTGCGCAACCTCGGTATCGGGGCACACATCCTGCACCACGATGTTGTGTGCCCCGGAATCCCGAAGCAGCGCATTGGTATACGGCTGAATCACTTCGTCGACCCTGGTGGCGATGGACGTGTACTCGACGCCGGGCACGGTGTCGCCGTCTGCATTGAGGCGATCGAGAAAGTCGGATCCGGCCATCAGTTGCGTCAGGCCCGGTCCGAACTCGCGCGCGACCAGACGCGTTGCGCCGGGTACGGCCTGCACGACCGGGGTGGCCCCGTACATGGTGCCGCCGTAGGTCGGCGACGCCATCCCTACCCACCGCCGGACCATGGCGTCACCGCCGAGCCGGTTGACGAAGTAGCGCGCGACCGCAGCGCCCTGTGAGTAACCGACCACATCGACCGCCGCGGCCCCGGTCGCGTCCAGGATGGATCGGGTCATCGACTTCAATTGTGCTGCACTGTCTTCGATTGCTCCGTAGCCGTTGCTCGTGCCGTCCGGAGACGCGCCGTAGTTGATGGCGAACACGCAGAATCCGGCTGCTCGGAGTATCGGGGAGAAGCCGGCCCAATCCGAGTAGGCAGTGGAGTCGGTGCCGTGCACCAGGACGACGGGGTCGGGATGCTGTGCAGTGGCTCTGCAGCTCATGTCGTTGGACCCGGGCGGGGCGGCGTCGCGGTTGAGTGCCGCATAGCGAATGGCGTCTGCGTGGTCGGGTTGCTCGGGTGCAGACGCGATGGGCATCAGGGGAGTGGCCTGTGCGGTCGGTGGCACGACGGTTACCGCAGCGGCGATGACGAGGGTGGTCAGACTCCAGCGTGGTCCGCGCATGCACAAACCGTATGTCCGATGCTGTGATATGTCCCAACGAAATGCCTACCCAGCCCGTAAAAGTCACATATATTGTTCTGCTACAAAAACCCAGGCGAGTGCAGGCGCGCAAGAAGGGGCCCGGCCGCTGTGGCCGGGCCCCTCGGTCGTGCGGGTCGATCCCAGGTCAGAGACGGCTCACCCGGAGCCAGTCGACGCTCATGGTCTGCGGGTACGGCGTGGTGTTGAGGGTCTTGCCGGTCCAGTTGTTACCCACTGCCACGTTGAGGAGGATGTAATGCGGCCACGCGCCCGAGAAGGCCTTCCAATTGCCGCCCTTGGCCTCGTACTGCGCCTGGGTGAGCGAGTACCGAGCAATCCCGTCGACGAACCACGTGATGCTGTTCGGTAGCCAGTCGATGCGGTAGGTGTGAAATCCGTTGTTCACCGGATTCATCCCGCCGCCCGCTTTTACATCTTGGTTCGAGTTCCACTTCGAGGGGCCGTGCAAATTGAACGACGGTCCGTACAGTCCGGGAATTTCGACAATGTCCACTTCCCCTTGGCTCGGCCACGAATATTCGCCACCGGGTTGTAGGCCGAGGGTCCAGAATGCGGGCAGCAGGCCCTGAGCGCTGGGCATCTTGATCGATGCTTCTATGCGCACCGGGGGCGTTGCAGACTGCTTGCCCATGCTGACCACTCGTGCGCTGGTGAAGTTGTACGGTGCCCGCTTGCGGTCCGGCGGAGTCTCCCGGCGCGCGGTGATGTTCAACGAGCCGTTGAACTGGTTGGCGTTGTTCCAGGAATTCGTATAGTACTGCTGCTCACCAGAACTCGCGCCCCAGCGCCCGGTCTGAAAACCCCACTTGGAGGCATCGGGACCGCCGTACCCGTTGAACTGATCTTCCCACAGCAGGGTTCCTGCTCCGCCCTGGGTTCTCGGGGGTGCGGCGAGCGACGGGGCGGCAGTCGCCGACGAGACGGCCACGGCCATCGTCGTCAAGGTGACCGCAACAATTGTTAATAGTGATCGCATGAGGGGGGATTCCTATCAGGTCATATGCCGTCTGAACGAACTCCGACATCCGATTTCTAGCACGCCCGAGAAGGCATTAGTCGCGTCTTTAAAAATGCAGGAATTCTTTCGAATACAATGATTGAATTCGCATATGCAATTGGTCTTTTGCGGGGGTACCGAACGATCGACCCGGTGGTCGGTTTGTTTCGGAAGTGAAACTAGTGACTGGGGATTGCCGGTGAGGTCAGAGTGTCGATGACCGATAAGAGGTGTCGGGGACGACCGCAGGGGTCGTACCGTGGAGCCGGTGACGGGAATCGAACCCGCCTCTCAACCTTGGGAAGGTCGCGTTCTACCAATGAACTACACCGGCCAGGTGGTACTGCGATGTTCAGGTTAGCAGGATGCTCAGACGTCGATTCGCACACCGTGCAGCAGGATCAGGGCGTCCTCGGCGGCTACGGGTGTGGAGAACAGGTACCCCTGCGCACGAGTGCAGCCCAGATCGATGAGGGTGCTTCTGGCGCGCTGCGTTTCGACGCCCTCGGCGATGATGCCGAGTCCGAATGCGTCGGCGAGTCCGATGATGGACTGGACGATGGCGAGGTCGCCGGTGGCCCCGTTGCCCAGCTCGGTGACGAAGGCGCGGTCGATCTTGAGTGTGTCGACGGGCAATTCCTTCAGGTGTGACAGTGAGCTGTATCCGGTTCCGAAATCGTCTATGGCCACTTGCACCCCGAGTTCGCGGAGTTCGCGAAGCGTGACGCGTGTGCGTGAAAGGTCTTGCACCACTGCTACTTCGGTGATCTCGAGGCAGAGGTCAGGGCCTACTATCGAGAACTGTTCGAGAGCTCTGGCAACGGCACCGACGAAGCCGTTCGTGACGAGTTGGACGGGCGATATGTTGACTCGCATCGAGATGTCCAGCCCGGGAATATCTCGGTGCCAGTCGGCCAGCGTGCGGCAGGCGTTTTCGAGAACCCAGCGACCCAGTTCGCCCGCAAGGTTCGTCTCCTCGGCGACCGGAATGAACGCGGACGGGGGTAGCAGGCCGCGGGTGGGGTGCTGCCATCGAACCAACGCTTCGACTGCGGTGATCCGTCCCGAGACGAGGTCCACCTCGGGCTGGAAATGCAGAATCAGCGAGTCGCCGGCGATGGCGTCGCGAAGGTGTATCTCGACGTCGTTGCGTAGTTCGGAATCGGCGTGCATTTCGTCGGTGAACAGGGCGATGTCGTGGCCACCTGCTCGTTTGACGACCAAGGCGGCTCGATCGGCTTGTTGCAGTAGGGATTCCGAGGTGTGGTGCCCAGGGCGACCGAACGCGATGCCGATGCTCGCGCTACGAGATATTCGTTCGACACCGAGAGTGACGGGTGCGTCGATGGCATCGGCGATGACTTGGGCGTGATGCGTCGCGACGCGCGCCGAGCACGGCCCAGCGAGTACCACGACGAACTCGTCGCCACCCAGACGCGCGACGATGCCGGCGGAGTCGCCGACGAAGCCACGCATTCGATCGGCGATGGTACGGAGGAAACGGTCGCCGGCAAGATGCCCGAGAAAGTCGTTCAGCGCTTTCATTCGATCGAGGTCGATGTGCAGCACCGCGACGGGACCTGGCATGGACGGGTCGAGTCGGTCGTGCAGGTACTGCGCCAGCGCGGTGCGGTTCGGCAGTGACGTCAGGTGGTCGTGCATTGCCGCGAATCGCAGTTGTTCCTCGGCGATCACTCGTGCCTGCAGTTGCGAGAAGAGAGCCGCAATTGCCTTGAGTGCGTTGAGTTCTGCGTCGGACCAGGAGCGGTCGCCGACCTTGATCAGGCCGAGGATGCCCATGGTTCGTCCTGCGTGGAGCAGTGGCACCACGGCCATCGACGTCGCGGACAATCCAGACGCCTGCTCGACGCGTCGGCGATAGTCTTCTTGTTGCGGCCTCGGCCGAAACACTGCCGGTTCGGTCAGTGTTTCGGCCAGTGCGAACACCGAATCGGCGTCGTCGAACTTCACGACCGCCAGCGGATCCGGATCCGGCTTGATCGATCGTGGAGGCCACTCCGCGCTGAGCACCGTGGCTCTGGCCTCGAAATCGTTGTGTCTGAGAAAACTGAAGTCGATACCGAGATGGTCGACGAGTTGCCGCAGCACCGATTCGTAGGCCTCGCGCACCGTCGCCGCATCCACTCCCATGAGTTCGGTTGCGACGCCGGTGACGAGCACCTCGAGCGTCCGGGTGTGCGCCAGTGCCCCACTCCTGCCTCGTCACAGACGCAGTGAAGGACTGTTCTCCCTGGTCTGCGCCGGACTCTACCCCGATCCGGGGATCGAAACAGGCAGTCTGCGACTGTAAATCCCGCTTTTCGGGGCGCAACCGATCCGCAACACCAGCGCTACCGATTCGGGGTCGGTGATGCCGAGTAGCTCACGAAATCGCAAGTTCAACTGCTGCAACGGTTCTGCGTGGTGTGACGACAGGTGCAAATGGTCTTCCTGGGTGTGAGCGTAGAGGAATGCGGGGGAAACCGGTTGTACCGCCAGGCCCTGCAAATGCGCAGTTACCCACACGTTCTCCGTTGCATACCCTCCCCGAATGTAATGTTCCGCAGTCGATCCCGGAACCACGATCACCACCAGTGCCGAGCTCGACAGCACCCGGTCCCGCATGTCGGTCCCCAGAGCAGCGCCGACGTCCCAGGTATCGACGAGTGCCATGACGTCCGGCCGTTTGACGATCTCGAGCTTGGACAGATCCGCGTCGTCGATCCCCAGGCTGGACACCTCGATACCTCTGTTCGGATCCGGATCTCCCGGCCATCTCAACTCGGAGAACATCTCTCGATGCAGTTGCGGTGTGAGATAGCGAAGGCGATCGGCGGCGCCGAGGATGTCTGCTGCCGCAGCGACGGATTCGCGAGTGGTCAGGAGTACGGCTCGCCCGCCTTCCGCCGCGGCGGCAGCAACGAGGTCTGTCGCGATATTCGCGTAGAGGGGCTCGGCGGTGCCCAACTCCCTGGTGGTGCAGCGCCCGAGAACGCCGTCGAGCAGGCGTCGATCCTCGATGAACCCAGGGCTGCACTCA
Source organism: Rhodococcus sp. NPDC078407 (assembly GCF_044542515.1). Lineage (NCBI taxonomy): Bacteria > Bacillati > Actinomycetota > Actinomycetes > Mycobacteriales > Nocardiaceae > Rhodococcus > Rhodococcus sp. NPDC078407. Next base: position 44,491 of record NZ_JBITUQ010000002.1, read on the forward strand.
CGCAAGGTGATATCGACTCCGTGCTCGGTGATGCGCTCACCGTCGAATCGGCCCTGTGCGTCGGCGGCCACACGAGCATTGAAGGCCGCAGCACCCACTGCTACATAGCTGCCGCGGAATGCGATGTCGAGAGTCGACGTGACTGACCGGTCTACACCTATCGTCACCGTGCGTCCGTCGGTCGACAGGGTCCACGGCTGGCTGTTGCCACCGGACGGTGCCCGTCGGGCAGCGTCGAGCACGGCAGCGTCGAGATCTGCTGTGTCGAGATGTGCAGCGTCGAGATCTGCTGTGTCGAGATCGGCGGGCACGATTCCGGATCGCCGGTCGTCTTGGGCAGGGGCCTTCTCCTGCGTCCGAGTCGGTTGCGGTGACTCGAGCGCGTCGAGATGGGCGTCGAGGTCGATTCTGATTCGCCCGGACGGTAGGTGGGCCCCGGTGCCGAAGCGTCGAACAGCGGCGGCGACGGTGGCACCACCGAGCTGGACGTCGCCGCCCAGCTGCGGCCACGTCTCGATCGTCTCGCTCACCTCCACCATCGAGGCGGCCATCCGGGCCGAGAGCAGGGAGGCGTCGAGTTGGTCGAGCACGATCGGGATCTTGTCGCGCGTGCCGAGCCCGCGCAGACTTGCCGAGTCGATGTCTCCGAGTACGCCGTGGAACACCGGCCGCTCGGGTTCGAGGTCGAATCGTTCGACGTCGAGCAACCCGCGGTCCGACGTCTCCATCATCACCGGGATGCCTCGCGACCTGGCCGCTTCGCGCGCGAGGACCTTGACGTCGAGGGAGTCGCATTCCTCCACCAGCAGGTCCAGCCCGTCGAAGAATCCGTCGATGGTGTTCTCCGTGATTCCGTCCTGCACTATTTCTATCCGTAGATACGGATCGATCTCCGCGATGCGTCTCGCTGCGACAACCGCTTTGTTCACGCCGAGGTCGAGGATGGATGCCGGAATTCTGTTCAGATTGGAGAGTTCGATTTCGTCGAAATCTGCAAGACGCAGCGTTCCGCAGATCCCTTCGAGTGCCAACGTATGGGCAATGGCATGTCCGACGCTGAGGCCGATAATCCCGATCGTGAGATCTCCCAAGGAATTCTGTTCGGAGCGGGTTATCTTGTTCCTGTTTCTGTCGAGTCTCAAGTGGCGGAAAGCGTTCGGCCCGAGAACCGCGACAACCGTCTTTCGCCACGGAAAGTACACCCACCGGTCGTTCTCGTCGAGGAGGCTCTGCTCGGGAGTAGGTAGCAGAGTCTGCAAGCCCTTCCTTTGCGTCTCGCGCTCGTCGAGAAAAGTCAGGCTCGGATCGGTGCCGAGTTCGTCCAGTGCGGCGCGCTGGACCGGGTCCGTCTTGTCGAGTATCACAGGTTGCCAGCGCTGGCCGGTGTCGATTCGATCGCTCATGATGCCACTGCTTCCGGAAGGTCGACGGGCGGGCGACGGTGCGCCAGGAGGGTGACGGTGTTGCGGCGCATCCGACGCCAGGTGGCGAGGTCGGCGTCGAACGCGAGAGTTCGCCTGTCCCACCAGAACACCTCTGTTCGGTATCGCTCGTCGGGATAGGGAATCGGTTCGATCTCGGTGGCGATGATCGCGCCGGTGTCCAGCCACGCGCGTCGGACGTGCGAGGCTGCCGTGGCCAGTGCGTACCGCGCGCCGAGCAGGGCCGTGCTGTAGGCGGGCGATTCCGCGATCATCGAGGTGACGGCATGGCCGCGGTGTGCGTCGCGAGCGACCCAGGCCGACTTGAGTTCGACCACACCGTGCGCGATGCGCTCGTCGAGCATGGCGTGCACGTGTCGACGCCCGTCCGGATAGTCGGCAAATTCTACGAGTGCGTGTGATTGGTCCACCGATGAATATGGTCCTTGCACACGCACCCCGCCGACCATTGCCTCGGCGTGGTCGAGTGCGGCAAAGAACAAGGTGGTGCTGGTGCCGTCTCGAATGTCCGATATTTCCAACGCCGACGAAACACCGTGTCTCGTATAACTCTGCTCTGCGCCGTCGAGAAATTGTTCCCACAATGCCGGATTCTTTCCGGGTGTGGTGGCAACAATGCGGCACAGAGATCGATCGTCCTGATACGACGGAACGTCGAATGAGACTGTCATGTCATTCTTTCTGATAGGAGATGCCCGAGTGGAAAAGATGGTGCTGTTCGATTGTCCGCGTATTCATTTGCCGAGCTACTCGCCCGGAACCGGGACTCGGGTGTGTCGCGGGAGGACGTGGTGGACCAGTAACCTGCAGGGGTGCTGCTCTCCGACCGTGACATTCGTGCCGAAGTAACTCTGGGCAACCTGGCGATCGAGCCGTTCGACCCGTCGATGGTCCAGCCGTCGAGCGTCGATGTACGGCTCGACAAGCTGTTTCGGGTGTTCAACAACACTCGCTACACGCACATCGATCCGGCGCTGCAGCAGGACGAGTTGACGACGCTGGTCGAGCCCGCGGCCGGCGAACCCTTCGTTCTGCACCCGGGGGAGTTCGTGCTCGGTTCCACGCTGGAACTGACGACGCTGCCGGATTATCTGGCCGGTCGGCTCGAGGGAAAGAGCTCGCTCGGACGGCTCGGGCTCCTCACCCATTCGACGGCGGGGTTCATCGATCCGGGCTTCAGCGGCCACATCACGTTGGAGTTGTCCAACGTCGCGAACCTTCCGATCACGCTGTGGCCGGGAATGAAGATCGGGCAGCTGTGCCTGTTCCGCTTGTCGTCGCCGGCCGAGAACCCGTACGGCAGCGACGCCGTCGGGTCGAAATATCAGGGCCAACGCGGCCCAACCCCGTCCAAGGCGTACTTGAACTTCAATCAGTCGCGAGTGGACTGACCTCCAGTTTGTTTCCGGCCCTTGAAACATGACGAGTGGACGGTTGTAGCGGTACTCTGGTGACCGAACGTGGGTTGGGGCCTACCAGAGCGAGGTTTCTTGTGTCCGCGGATTACGGCGCGTCTGTTCTCGGTGCATCACTGGGGTCGAGCGGTGTTCGCAGCGTCATCAGCAACAGCGCCCGCTCGGGTTCGGTGTTGGAAGTACACGAACCCGTGGCGTCCCGGCCCGCACCCAACGGTCTCGCGCCCGACCCGTGGGATGCCGTCGTCACCTCGGTGCACAATCTGGCGGGCGGGCATGCGTCCGCCGCCTTCTATCCGGTGCTCGCGCTTCGTGAGAGCAACCCCAGAACGGCCTTCGACCAGGACTTCTCCGACGGCGTGGTACTGGTTTCGGAGCTCGGCGCGCAATTGGGCGCACTCCGGGAAACCGGTGTGCTGGCCGGCGAGGAGTGCGTTGCGCTGTTCGACGTCGGCGCGTCCGGTACGTCGGTATCGGTGGTGGACGTCCACAGCGGCCGGGTACTCGCAACGCGGCGCACCGACGAATTCGGCGGTGCTGTCTGCGATCGCGTCCTGTGCGATCACCTCATCGCCGTGTTCGGGGCGGCAGAGGCATTGACGGTCGAGGCCCGTAGACGGCTCGTCCACGATGTCCGGGCCGGAAAGCACGAACTGTCGCTGTTCCGCAGCGTCTCGGTTCCCGGACCTTTCGTCGGCGGTCGTGCGACGCTGTGGCGCGGCACCCTCGACGAGCTCGTCGCCGACTCGGTGCACTATGCCGTCTCGATGGCAGTCGATGTGCTCGACGCCGTCGCCGCACAGGGCATCCGCGTGGATGCCGTCGTCGCGGTCGGTGGTGGTGCCAACATGCAGATCGTTCGGCAGGTCCTCTTCGACGCGGTCTCGACGCCGGTGTACGTACCCGAACAGCCGGAACTGCTTGCAGCACATGGTGCTGCAGGAATAGCCCGGACGGTGGGGCGGCGGCCTACCCCGACGACGGATGATGCGATCACCGATCGGTTCGCACCCGTCGGACGCGATTCCGCCGACCGCGAGATGGTCGCGGCCGTACCGGGATCTGCAGTGGTCTCGAAATCTGCGGTGACCTCCAAACGCCCGCGACACAGCGATACCTCGTCCAAGCGGATGACCCGGGTCAACAAGTCACGGCATCTCGGCGGCGCACTCGCCGCATTGGTCGTGGTCTGCGCAGCCGGGACCGTCGTTGCCGCGTCGGCGCGAACCGCCACGGACGACCCGGCTGCAACGGTGTACACCTCGCAGGACCCCTCACCGGCCGTTCGCTCCCAGCCCGTCGCGCCTGCATCGGACGGTCCCCTCACGGCGTCCGATGGGTTGCCGACGCCGCTCACGACCTCGGCCGGTGCCGTGAGCTCTCCGCCGCCCGCGCTCTCGACCTCCTCGCCCACGCCCGCGACATCGTCGGTCGCCGCATCCACGACCTCGGATGCGCCGCCGGCAACCGCCCCGCGGCGGACAGTGGAGTCGAGGGACCCGGGCAGGACCACCTCGGAGCGGACGACGGTGCCGACGACGACCGTGGTACCGCCCACCACGACACGGCCCCCGGCCACGACGACACGGCCCCCGGCCACGACGACACGGCCCCCGGCCACGACGACACGGCCCCCGGCCACGACGACACGGCCCCCGGCCACCACAACCAGTCGTCCGACGACCACGACGCGTTCGACGCGGACGTTCGATTTTCCATTCCCCAACCTGGACATGCCTCGCGGCTGACGGGTCTGCGACTTCCGCCGTCGTGGGCCCCGGTACTCGAGGCAGGATGGTCGTATGGAGTCGATTCAGATCGAGCGCGAAGACAAATTCGACGTCGACGCACATTTCGAGTTGCCCACTCTCGCTTCGTTGGTGCCCGTCGACGGGACTCTTGCCTCGAGCGAGACCGACTTGGTCAGTGAGTATTTCGATACCACCGGGCACGATCTGTTGCGGCGCGGCATCACGGTGCGACGGCGAACCGGCGATTCCGACAACGGCTGGCATGCGAAGGTGCCGGCCGAGAAGGCGCGAACGGAGATTCGGCTTCCTCTCGGTAGCGGGGTCGACGACACCGTGCCCGACGAGTTGGCCGACGTTCTTCGCGGTGCCGTGATGGGCGGGCAGTTGTCCGCGGTCGCGACCCTGTCGACGCGCCGGACGGTACATACGGTCTCCGACGCCGACGGAGCGGTTGTTGCGGAGATCGCCGACGACCACGTCACGGTCACTCTGATAGGCGGCGCGACGGGCCCGCAGTGGCGCGAGGTGGAGGTCGAGCTCGGCCCCGCGGGCTCGGAGTCGTTCCTGAAGAAAGCCGGAAAGCTGCTGCGCGGTGCCGGTGCTCACCCGTCGGCGCACTCGTCGAAGTTGGATCGGGCGCTGTCCGTGGTGCGCGAGGTTCCGGCCGATGCCGGGGTTCAGCTGGTGACGGAGTACCTCGATGAACAGGTGCAGGCAATCGTGGCGGGTGATGTGTACCTGCGTCGGGGGTTGGATCCGATTCATTCCACCCGGGTGGCCATCAGACGGTATCGCAGTACTCTTCGGGTGTTCGGGAGCCTGTTCGAGGACGAGCCCGCCGCGCAGCTCGAGACCGAGTTGTCCTGGTACGCAAGCCTTCTGGGTGAGGTGCGAGACCGTCAGGTGCAGCGCGCCCGGTTCGCTGCTGCGCTGCGGGAACTGCCGTCCGAATGGGTGCTGGGGCCAGTGGCCTCGCGTATCGAGAACGATCTGTTGGCAGAGCAGATCGGTCATCGCGACACGGTGATGGCCGAACTCGACGGCGACCGCTACCGCGCACTTCTGACGCAGTTGTCGGCATGGTCGCGCGGACTGCCGATCGATGGAGAGGCCAACGAACGCCTGCTGGTCAAGCTCGCGCGCAAGGCCGGCAAGAAGGCGATCGATCGCACGAAGAGTGCGGTGCGCGGCACCGACGACGAGGCGTTGCATCGGGCGCGGAAGGCGTCGAAGCGAGCTCGCTATGCGGTCGAGTTGGTGGCGCCGGTGCTGGACAAGAAGGACGCGAAAGCGAGGATCAAATGCTTCAAGACCATTCAGGAAGTGCTCGGCGAGCATCAGGATGCGGTGGTCGCGGCGGGCATTCTGCGTACGTTGGGTGCGCGAGCGGGGACGACGGCAGGGGAGAACGGATTCACGTTCGGTCTGCTCTTCGAGCGCGAGCGCCGCGCGGCGGAGCTGGCTCGCGACGAGGTGAGCCGGTTGGAGTTCTGAACGGCGGAAAACCGTTCATTTCCCCGTTTGACGTTCCGAAGGGTACTCTGAGCCGAATTTGATTTCGGGGGAGTCGACGAACATGTTCATAGCGCTCGGCGTTCATGTCGGTACAGAAGAAGTGTCGGCCGTACTGGTCGACTCCGATCTGCCCGAAGTCGGACCGATTTCGGCCCGCACCGTCTCTGTTGCCGCGGCTCCCGGCGGAGTCGGAGACGCCGTCACCACGATGCTCGGAATCATGCGGGTGCAGGCTGCCCAGAACGATTTGGACATTGTCGGCTCCGCGGTGGTCTGCGACAGCATTCTCCTGTGCGGGATCGTCCGTGCCGCCCTCGCAGCCCATGATGTGCGCGACGTCGGGGTGGTCGATGCAGGCGATCCGCGGTTGGACGCCGACGCCCCGTTGGACGCCGCAGTGGCACTGTTCGCAATCGAAACCGGGCCCGCCTTGTGGAGCGGTGAGCATCCGGCCGGCCGGCCCCCGACGAGCGATGACGGCGTCGGCGCGCCGGTTGATGATCGAACGGGCACCCCGCGCGTTGCCCGACTGACGATGATCGGATTGGGTGTCGCAATCGTCGCCGCGCTCAGCGGCGCGACGGTCTGGGCGCTGGCGGCGACCGGCCCCGAGCAGAGTCCGGCGGTCGGTACCGCAGACGCTGTCTCCGAGCTGCAACCGTCGGCGACGGTGGTGGTCGATCGCTCCGACGCACCCTTGTCTTCGTCTTCGTCGAGTGTTCCTGTCGCCGCGTCGCCGATCGCAGAGTCACCCGTGGTCGGGCCGGTGCCGGTGGGCGCGTGGAGCGAATCGCTGCCGGCAACTCTTGTTCCGACGTCGTCGGCCGCTGCGGCGTCGGATATCGGTGGTTCGGGCGGAGGCAGCAGGCCGGACCGGGTGGTCGGCGGTGATTCGGCCGAGGGCCGAGAGTCGGACGGTGGACGAACTCCGATCACCGTGCCGAAGCCCCGGCCCGATCCGAAGCCCCAGCCCGATCCGAAGCCCCAGCCTGATCCGGATCCACAGCCTGATCCGGACACGGATCCCGGACCTGATAACCCGGACACGGATCCGCCTACCACCAATCCTGACGAGTCGACTCCAACCGAGCCCACTACGCCCCCGGAGGAGTCGGGCGCGGATCAGACCGCGGCACCGGTCGAGTGATCCGAAACGGGCTTTTCCTTTGTGAGCGAGGGGTTTTGATACTCGCAGAAATCCTTCGCGTGACGGGTGTGTGAATTCCCCTTGGGTACCTGAACTTCTGCTCGAGCCTCGCTACCATCGGGTCATCGACCAGTAGACGGTGAGTATCCGATGACCGACAATCCCGCAGCAGAAGTGGTGACCCGCACGACGATCGACAGGGCAGTCGGTGTTCTCATCGCGCTGCGTGGTTGTAGTCCCGATGACGCGTTCGCAGAGTTGGCGGCGCACAGCTTCAGGTTCGATGTTTCCTTGGTGCAATCGGCCAGGTCCATCGTTGCCGCTGCCCGCGGTATGGACTCGGCCAACGGAGTTGCGGGCGCTGCCATGACGTCGGCGCGGGAAGACTGGGGATCGTTGTTGGCCGACCGCCGCGACCCCTTCGATCACGTCGCCTGATCGGGTTTCTCGGCGTAGTGAACGCCAAAACAAACTCTGAGTTCGATTAGATCGGTGTTTTACTGTCCAGTAGGCGGTTCGAGGGCTACTATCAGCAGGTCGGAGTAGCTATTCGAGTCGAGGAAACATGAGAACAGTCCTTGGAGTCTCGGTGGGTTCTGCCACGGCCCGAGGGGTCGCAGTCGATGCGATCGACGAGTCGGTGCGGTCGGCCCACATCGTGCACTCGTTCGATCCCGGCGACCATCTTCAGGTCGCTCTCGATCTGCTCGAGTCGATGTCGCGCGATCAGATGGTCGGGCGAGCAGACATCGTCCTGGCAGTCCCCGATGACCCCGGAGCCCGTGGCCGTACGTCGGCGTACTCCACGTACGAGGCAGATCGCCTGCTGGTCGCGTCGGAGCTCGGTGCTCAGCTTCGGTACCTGCGAGGATCGGGCCAGCTGGAGGGCGCACGTACCGTCGCGATCTGCGACATCGGCGCGTCCGGCACCACGATGTCCATCGCGGATCCGGCCACCGGCAGGGTGTTCAGCTCGGTGCGCACCACGCTGTTCGGCGGTATCGGCTGCGACGAGCAGATCTCGCGCTACCTGCTCTCGACATTCGGAGCCGACGAGTTGGCGTCCGATCGCGCCCGCGCAGACCTGATGGTCGCCGTTCGCACGGCGCGGGAGCAACTCTCGAGGTTGCGGGTGGCCGAGGTGGAGGGTCCGTTCGTCGCTGGTCCGGTTCGATTGTGGCGCAATACCTTCGACGACGTCCTCGAACGCAGTATCGGTTCGCTCGAGGACTGGGTCGCCAGCGTCATCGTCGATGCGCCCTGTGCTGTGAATGCCCTGGTGATGGTCGGTGGCTGCGCCAATTTGCCATCTCTTCGGCGGCTGTTTCGTCGCGATCTGATGCTGCCGGTCATCGCGCCCGCGAATCCGGAATCGCTCACTGCTCACGGTGCTGCGCTGATGGCCGCCGATGCGGTTGCGTCGCGTCAGCACCACCCGCGTGGGGCGATGAGCCGGGCCGGTGCGCCGTCGGCACCGGACGCGATGGTGGGCGTTGTGGGCTACAACGACGCCGCGCGACACCGCTCGGCTTGAACGACCATCCTGGCCAACCCGCGCCGTCGTTGGGTAGGTTTCTTTCGGTAATGACGAACAGCAGGGCACGAGACGGTGGGTCAACAGTGGCAGAGCAGGTAGCGGAGTCCGGCGCGGTAACGACTGACGGGCAGACATTCGACCCGGCAGAACACGCGCGGAGCATGGTCGGTTATCACTACCGCACCGAGGACTACTACGAGGTGGGTCGCGAGAAGATTCGTGAGTACGCTCGCGCCGTCCAGGACTTCCACCCCGCCCACTGGGACGGCGAGGCCGCCGCTGCGCTGGGTCACCACGCTCTTGTTGCACCTCTGACATTCATGTCCTTGGTCGGAACCCTCGCGCAGAAGAAGCTCCTCGAGTCCATCGCCGAGGGCTACGACCTGAGCCAGATTCTCCAGACCGACCAGGTGTTGGTTTTCCAGAAGCCCATCCTGGCCGGCGATCAGCTGACGTGCGACGTCTCCCTCGACTCGTTCAAGACCGTCATGGGTCGAGACATGATGGTTAACAAGAACGTCGTGTCCAACCAGAAGAACGAACTGGTGCAGACCACGTACACCACCCTGCTCGTCGGGCGGTCCGGTGAAATCGATCCGGCCATCGCCGATGCCGCCCGCAACCTGGTGATGCACGGAGTGTCGATGGATGCCGCTGCCGCTGCCGGCAGTGAGCACGACACGCTGTCCACCCCGCAGGAGCACGAGCCCCTCATCGTCGAGGAGTACCGCGGGCAGCCGACGCAGAAGTTCGACGAGGTCAACGTCGGCGACGAGTTGCCCACGCGCACAGTGCGTCTGACCCGCGGTGATCTGGTGAACTACGCCGGCGTCGCCGGTGACGCGAACCCCATTCACTGGGACGAGAAGTTCGCCAAGATGATCGACCTCGAGAACGTCCTGGCGCACGGCATGCTCACCATGGGTGTCGGCGGCGGATACATCAGCGAATGGCTCGGTGATCCGGGTGCCGTCAAGGATTACACCGTTCGCTTCACCACCCCCATTCCGGTGGACACCCACAAGCCCGCCGACATCGTCTTCAGCGGCAAGATCAAGTCGAAGGACGAGGCGACGCGTACTGCAGTGATCTCCATCGGCGCGACATTCGAGGGCAAGCGAATCTTCGGTCACCGCGCGACGGCAACGGTGCAGCTGGCCTGAGCCTGTTGCGGCCGATGTGTTCGGGTGTCGGGATCTACGCCCCGGTTCGGAATCTGCACCGCATAAAGGGGCGCGGATTCCGACGAGGGGCGTAGATGTGTCGAGTTCATCGTCCATCTCACGAGCTCGCAGTTATGCAGACGATTCGGCCCCGGAGCTCTGTGTAACTGCGAGTTCGGCGTTGGTCAGGATGGCCGCGGCAGCAACTCTGGACGCCTGTGTGGGAATCCAATGCGAGATGCCGGGCAAGACGGTCAGTGTGTATGCCGCATCGACGAAGCGTTGCGTTCCCTCTATGGCAGATCGTGCGATGAAGGTGTCGCCATCACTCCACACCATCGAGGTTGGGACGGTGATGCGCAGGCGGCCGATGCCCGGGTTCGAGAACGGCATTCCGCGGTACCAGTTCACCGAGAAGGGAAGCGCTCCGTACTCGACGATGTCCGTGCGCGTGCGCTCCAGATCGTCGGTACTCATTCCGCTGTTCTCGTACCACTTTTCGGCTCTGCGGCCGGGGCGCGCCATCCATTTCTCGGGCAGTATCGGTAGTTGAAAGAATGCGAAGTACCAGGAGTGCAGTATTTGCTTCGAGGTGAGCATCGCCGTCAAGAACGAGCCGGGGTGCGGAACCGAGAACGCCGTCAGTGACGACACCAGGTCGGGGCGTCGGCCCGCGGTGACCCACGCGACCATCGCTCCCCAGTCGTGTCCCGTCAGATGCACTGGGCGGCCGATCGTTTCGATGAGCTCGACGACGTCGTCTACCAGAGTGTCGACGCGATAGTCACGACGCCGTCTCGGCCGGGCGCACGGTGAGTATCCACGCTGATCCGGTGCAATGGTGCGGAATCCGGCGTCGTTCAGAATGGACATCACTGCAGACCACGATGATGCTCGCTCGGGAAAACCGTGCAGCAGCAACACAACCGGACCGTCCAGAGGTCCCTGGTCGAGGACGTCGAACACCAGTCCCTCGTGGGTGTATTCGTTGATCCTTCCCGACGTTGTCAGCATGTACTGGGCACCGACTGGCCGGCGAACACTGCGGCCAGGAACTGCATGGCGGCTTCGTCGCTGACGTCGTGGCCTTGCTCGGGTTGTTCCTGCGCGACGATCGAATCGCCCAGGGCACATGCCCTTTCGACGCCCTCGCGGGTCCACTGGGGCAACACGATGTCGTCTTTCGCGCCGTAGGCCACGAACATCGGCGTCTCGGATCGCACTTGCGGGAGTGTGTAGCGTCCGATGGTGTCGAGCAGCCTCTGCTCGGATTCGATCGAGTCGGCGGCGAACTCGTCGGGGGCCATTGCTTGAACAGCCCGCTCCTTGGCCTCGGTGTCTCCGCCCTGGCAGGTGAGCAGCAGCTCGTTGTTGGCCTCGGCAACGCTGCCGCTGTAATCCTTCGGATCGATCGACGGGTCCACGTGCTGTGCGCCGTACAGCAGATACGGCAACAGCTCCTTCTGGGGATCGGTGAGGGTTCCGTCCATGCCGGATCGGACCAGCGGTGTCAGGTCGGTCGGCGGTGACAGTGCCACCGATCCGACGAGATCGAGTCCCAGACCGTACGACGAGGCGAGTTCGTTTGCCGCCCAGGCGGCTTGGCCTCCCTGCGACAAGCCGACCGCGGCCCAGCGAGTGGATACCTCGGGCAGTGCGGTGTGCGCTGCGCGGGCGGCGTCGATCATGTTGTTGCCGGCGGTGCGTGGTTCCAGGTACGGGTGCGTCCCACCGCCGACACCCAGGCCCTGATAGTCAGGAAGCACGGTGACGTACCCGAGCTCGGTGAAGTCCTGCACCGCGAATTGGTAACCGAGCAGATCCGGATACAGGGTGGGTCCGCAGTCGGCCTGCACGCCGGTGGTGCCGTGCCCGTAGACGACGATCGGCCAGCCTCCCGCGGGTGCGATGCCTGGCGGAACGGCGGCCACACCCGAGACCGCTGTCTGGGAACCGTCGACACCCGAGGTCGATTCGTACACGAAGCGATACAACGTGGCACCCGTGGCGGTGAGCTCGGTGGAGCGGGCACCGAAGTCCTCGGAAGCGAGAACGGTGCCCGGCACACCCGTCAGGTTGTACTCGGGGGCCGGTGCAGTGGCCGTACCGGCGCTTGCCGGAGCAGTTGCGGGACTGGTAGCGGGCTCGGAACTGCACCCGACGAGCGCGGTCAGAGAGCACGCCGCCGCGACCAGAACTGTTCCTGCGCGTCGAACTCGGATGGGTCCCCCAGTGACATTCACTCCCGCGTGTCTACCAGAGTGCGGCGGGGATGGGCATTCGTGTTTGCACCGGACGCCGAACGGGGATCAACTCAGCTGTGAAAATCGGTGTCGTAGTCAGTGCGGTCGTTGCTGTCGTCGTCTCATTTCTCGGATCCGGCGCGTGGATCGGCACCCCCATTGCCGAGGCGGCCGGCGGGGCGCTGAGTGCAACCTCGACGCTGGTGGCACCCGCAGGTCCCGCGTTCTCCATCTGGTCGGTCATCTACACCGGGCTGATCGTCTATGCCGTCTGGCAATTCCTGCCCGGGCGTACGACGCGTCACGACGCCCTGCGGTTACCGATCATCGCGTCGATGTTGCTCAATCCGGCGTGGATTCTCGCGATTCAGCTCGGGCAGGTGTGGCTGAGTGTCGTCGTCATCGTGGCCTTGCTGGCTGCGCTCGTGCGCGTGTTCGTGTTGTTGCAACAACGCCCGCCCGAGAGCGTCGCCGATGCGGTGATCACCGACGGCACCTTCGGCCTCTATCTGGGCTGGGTGTGCGTGGCCACCATCGCCAACGTTTCGGCATGGTTGGTGGATCTCGGAGTCACCGATGCCGCGACCACGTGGGCAGTCGTCGTGCTTGTCGTCGCAGCGCTCGTCGGTGTGACCCTTGCGCGCTATTCGGGCGGGGCGATCGCTCCCATGCTCGCCATCGTCTGGGGACTCGGCTGGCTGGCCCAGGGGCGTCTCACAGGCGAGCTGACGAACACCACGGTCGGCTGGGCTGCGGTGCTCGCGGCGGCAGTCGTCGCCGTGGCGACGGTGGGAATCAGAGTGAGGTCGCAGCAGGCGACGGGCCGTCAGACCGTCGCCGCCGTAGTAGCTCGTCCACGTACGCAGGAACTCGGGCAGTGACGTCCGCGAGTCTGTGGCACGCCACGCGACGTGACCGTCGGGACGCACCAGAACTGCTCCCGATTCGCCCACCTCGAACAGGTCTATCAACTCGGCCCGATCGACGCCGACGGGTGCGTTCATCACGACCAGCGCCACACCCGGGTGCGCATCACGCGCACTCTTTACGGCTGACGCCCAGGCGGAACCGTCGAAGGTGAAGAGCGTCAGCATGTTCGGGTCCAAGGCGTCGTGTGGTGACATCAGTTGGCCGTCGACGGAGAGCAGAGCGTGCGGCATTCGAGCACCGGGGTAGGTGGTGGGCACGTAGTCGACGACGTCCTCGGCCGGCTTCGTCGACGCGTCCTGGGCAATGAGCGGACTGTCGTACAGGTAGCCGAATTGCAGACCGGTGGAGACGAAATGCTCCAACTGCAGTGGGATTGCCGCCGCGATTTCGGCACGTAGTTCCGTCGACCCGGGGGCGTCCGGACGCAGGCTGCGGGATCGGCTCATCTGCTTGCGGGTCGCCGCGGCCGCGATGGGCGCGATCAGTCGGCCCGGGATCTTGTTCAATGGTGCACGCCCCATGGCCTGAGTTGCCTTGGCCAGCATGGCATTGGTGATGCCCACTCGCTTGCCGATGTCGTCCATGCGGAAGTGGTTGGCGACGCTCTGTTCGGCGAACTTCTCGACCACGGGTCGGCGCTCCGTGTCGTACGTGTCCAGTAGCGCAGGGCCGGCTGCGCCCGAGAGCACGGCCTCGAGTTTCCACGCCAGGTTGTGGGCATCTTGGACGCCGGAGTTGAGCCCGAAGCCACCGGTGTGCGGAAAGCGGTGCGCGGCATCGCCCAGCAACAACAATCGGCCGCGGCGGAAGCAATCGGCAGTCTGCGAGGTCATCACCCACGTGCCCGTCGATTCGAGCTCGAAATCGTTGATGCCCAGCACCTTCGGCAGTGTCTTCTCCCAGAACCGACGGCCGTTCTTGGCGATCTCCTGCGCAGGGTGCAGATAGGCCGTCATCAGGATGTAGCGGTTATCCGCATGGGAGATGAGCACTCCGCACAGGTCCGGGGTGTAGATCCAACTGAGTAGCGGGCGCGCGTCGTCGGGAAACAGTGTTGTCGAGGTGAAGAACGCGCTACCCATGTTGGCGAGCACCGGGCCGGTCAGCGAGATCCCGGCTGCGTCGCGAGTGGCGCTGTTGGCTCCGTCGCATGCCAGTACGTACGACGCATTCAGGTCGCAGACGTCGCCCGTGACGGACTTGAACATGACATGAGCCTCGTCGGAGTTCGACTCGACCGATTCCACGCTGACGCCGCGTCGGAAATCGATCAGGGGTTCCGCGTCGACTGCATCCCACAGGGCGGGCATCAGAATGTGCTGGCCGATGTGCGAGACCATGTACGGGCTCTGGCTTTCGACAATCGCCTTGCGGCCGGGATCGGACAGCAGATCGATCGACCCGATCGCGTCGCCGGCCAGGTCGCCGTACCAGCTGATCAGATTGACCTGTTCGTGCGGAGGCGACATCGCCGCAATCGACTTGGCCAATTCGGGGCTGTACTCGTTCCAGATCTCCAGCGTTCGAGCATTGATGACGTGAGCTGCCGGATGGAACAGCGGGCTCCGTCGACGCTCGAGCAATACGGTGCGAATACCCCTGCGTGCCAGCAGAAGCGCTGCGGTGGTGCCTGCCGGGCCGGCACCGATGATGACGATCGGTGCGCTCATCGGACGATGGTCTCCTGAGTTCCCAGATCGATCGACCCGTCCGCGGTGCGGATGGTGGCAGTGACCACGTCGTCGACCGAGAGGTACTTCGGGTTCTTGGCCTGACGCGCGAAGAAGAATTTCCACTTCAACGCCGGTGGAATGAGCTCGCCGATCTTCTGAATCGCTTTGGGCGGGGCCGAGATTGCGGTGCCGATCGGCGTTCCGGTCAGCAAGACGTCGCCCGCAGTCATGTTCTGAAAACGGGCCAGCCTGGTGAAGGCCTCGGCGGGAGGGGTGATGAGGTCGTCGCCGATGGTCTGATCCTGACGAGTCTCGCCGTTGACCGCCAGTGTCATTCGCAGCTCCGGAAGTCGACGCAGTTCGTCGTTGTCGAGCAACACCAAGCGAGGGCCGAGGGGAGTGAAGGTGGGATACGACTTACTCTCGTACACTTGCACTTTCGTCAGCTGGATCTCCCGGGCCGAGACGTCGTTGGCGACGACGAAGCCCGCAACGTACGACGCGAGATT
The DNA here is from genome assembly GCF_044542515.1 of Rhodococcus sp. NPDC078407. Taxonomy (NCBI): domain Bacteria; kingdom Bacillati; phylum Actinomycetota; class Actinomycetes; order Mycobacteriales; family Nocardiaceae; genus Rhodococcus; species Rhodococcus sp. NPDC078407. Next base: position 59,816 of record NZ_JBITUQ010000002.1, read on the forward strand.
GTCGTCGGTGACCGTGGTTCCGATGGGGATGTCGGCACCGACCACCACACCCAGCTCGATCTCGTAGTCGAGCAGCGCCACCTCCGGCGGCTGCCTGATGGGATCGTTCGGGCCACTGATCGAGGCGGACGACTTACGAAAGAAGGTCGGTTGCAGGGTCTTCGGGTCCGAGCCGGCGTCGATCGCGTGCGAGCGGTAATTGAGCAACTGCGCTACCATGCGGCACGGTGCGGTGATGGGTGAGACGAGCTCGAGCTCGGCGACGTTCGTCCCGGGTCCCGAGGCGGCGTCGATGGCCGTGCGGTCGCCCAGTAGCTCGCGGGTTGTCGCAGCGTCGGTGTCGATCCTGACGGCCTGGTCGCCGTTGAGACGCCACCAACCGTCCGTGGTTCGAATGATGTTGATGGGCATGCTGTTCGGTCTCCCCCTACAGAGTTTTCGGTGTGATGGTCTTCTTGTTCGCGATCACCGGCCTGCCGGGCCTGGTTCCAGCCTCACGCTGCCGTAGTTCCTCGTGGGTCGCTCCGTTGCGGAGTCGGCTGAGGAGGTAGTCGGGGTCGATGTTGACGCCGATGGGATTGCGTGCGAATTCGTCGGTGAAGAAGAAGGCCGCGGTGTGGTCGGGGTCGAAGTTCTCCACCTGGAACTCGAGCCGAACACCGTCGGGGTCCTCGTAGTACAGCGAGATCGTGGGCCCGTGATTGATGGCCCACACCGGAAGGATGCCCTGTCGCTTGAGCCGCACGTAATTCTCCAACAGGCGTTCCAAGGAACGGAACGTCAGCGCGATGTGGTCGATGCCGTATGCCTTGCGGCGCAGCTTGGCGAAGGGGAACAGGAACTTCACCGGCTTCGGTACGGCGATGATCGCCAATCGATGCGATTCGTCGTCCCAGGTCAGGAACGTGATCTCGTCATCTTGGTAGGCAATCTCGGCACCGAAGACCGTGCCGTACCAGCGGACCATCTCCTCGGTACGCGCAGATTTGACGACCCAATGCGCGATGTAGTCGGGCGCGACCCGTTGCGTCTGGATCGTGGTTGCATCGTCCGCTGCGCTCATGAATCGACCTTTCGTCGCGATCGGAGGTGTGACCCAGGTTAAATGCCGTTTGACTGTCAGTCAAGAATTTGACTGACGGTCAACGAAATTTGGGTGTCGAGGGCCGTGATCGGTGGGCACAGACGTCAGTGACGCGGTGGAACGAGGAGGTGGACCCTCGCGACGAGCTCGAGCGCGGTGCCGGTATCTGCTCCGTCGAACACTGCGGTGTGGATGCCGCGCATGGCACCGGTGACCAGCTTGGCTGCGGCGGGCAGGTCGGTCGTGTTGTCGATCTGGCCTTGGTTGTGGGCGGCGCGGAGCAATTCGGTGATGGCATCGACGAAACTGTCGTGCCACCGCTCTGCCGTGCCTTCGGATTTCGGGACTCCGAGGTTGCGGAACAGGACATGTGTCCGCGGCGTGGCATAGATGCTCTCGGCGGCTATTCGGAGAAATGTCCGTAGCTGCTCGAGCGGGGTGTCCGGCCAGTCGGCGTCCTGTGACCGTTCACGGATGCGCTCGATCAGAACGGCGGCCGCGTCGTCGACGGCGGCCTGAAACAGTTGGCGTTTGTTGGGGAAATGATGGAAGGCAGTTCGGGGGGCGAGACCGCATCGGGCAGCGACACTTTCGATCGTGATGTCTGCGTAGTCTGCGTGTCGAAGCAGTTCCTGGGTGGCTTCGACGAGTCGCACCCGTGCGGGTCCGGGTTCGTCCGTGGTCGACGACCCGGCCCACCGGTACAGCGTTGTGGTGTGGATGCCCAAGTCCGTGGCCACGGCTGCTGGGCTCTCCGATCCCCCGAATGCGCGTGCCACCGCTTGTCGGCGATCGGCGAGTGTGAATCTCGAGACCCTGGCCATGATCGTGACAGTCTAGTGGAGCATGCGCGCGAGGGCGGGCAGGAGCACTCGTGCGGGGACGATGCCCACCATCGCTGCCTGCAGTGAGTTGCGACGACCCGAAATCACATGTGGCCGGGACCGTTTGGCGTCGAGCGTGCGCATCGCAGTGGCAACGACCTCGGCGGGCGTCTGGTAGGTGCCGGTGGCCGTGGCGGAGTCGCCGATCACGTCGAAGAATTCGGTGTGGGTCGGGCCGGGGTTGAGTGCGAACACTCTGACTCCGTGGCGAGCCGATTCGTACCACAGTGACTGGCTGAAACTCAGCACGAATGCCTTCGCAGCCGCGTACACCGCCAGTGTCGGGACCGGCTGAAACGCCGTCGTGCTGGCGACATTGACGATGGTGCCGGCCCTGCGGGCGATCATGTCGGGTAGAAAAGCCGAGCAGATGTCCACGACGGCCCGGATGTCGACGGCGACGAGACGCTCGAAGTCGTCTGCGTCACCGTCGGCGAACGGTCCCTGCACGGCGAAGCCGGCGTTGTTGACGACGAGGTCGATGTGCTCGGGGACGATCTCACGCAGTCGGCGACCACTGGCCGACTCGGACAGGTCCCAGGGCACGGTTCGACAGCGCACACCGTGGGCCGATTCGAGCTCGTTCGCCAGCGCCGTCAGGCGATCTTCCCGGCGGGCGACGAGCACCAGATCGGTGCCGCGGGCGGCGAGTGCTCGTGCGAACTCGGCGCCGATTCCGGAGCTGGCGCCGGTGATCAGCGCGCGGGACGGGCTGTAACGAGAAGCTGTGCGGCTCATCGGTTCGAGTACCCGAACTCGGCACTGGAGCGACGCGCGAAATCCTCGTACGAAGTAGGCGTTCGGCCGAGCAGTGACGGAAGAACCGACAGGTCACCCGCCGGGAGGCCATGGCCGTCGTAGTGGGTCATCATCGTTCGGTATGCCTGACGTGCATCATCTGGCCAGTTCTTCATGTCTCGGGGGTTCGACGCGGCCTGCGCGCCGCGAACGATATGCGCGAGCGAATTCAGCTTCGTCGATCGCACGGCGTGACCGATGACGGCGGGGATTGCCGGCAGTGCATCGAGCGAGTTCGTCAGCGCCGAGGGCGGAATCCGGATGGCCGTCACAGGATGCCCCAACACCCGCGCCCAAATCTCGGCCATCTGGTGCCGGGTGAGTTCCACCGTGGACAGATCGTAGGTCTTACCGGTGTGGGGCGACGGGTCGATCAGCACCTTCGCCGCGGCCTCGGCAACGTCGGCGAGGTCGACGACGCCCATGACGCTGTCCGGTGAGACCGGGTACGGCATGACGCCTGCCTGCAGGAACTCCCACACCTCGAGGTAGTTCTGCATGTAGTGCGACGGCCTGAGAATCGTGGTGGGAAACCCGCTCTCCCGGAGCAGCCCTTCGGCAATGTCCTTCTGGTGATGGTGCGTCAGCTGATGCAGATTCGGATGGATGACGGAATGAAACACGATGTGCTTCAGCCCCTTCGACGGGGCCGACGCGATCAGGTGTTCGATGATGGGCCGCTCGTCGATCACCTGCGTCGGTGCGGCGTGGTAGATGACGTCGGCACCCGACATCGCGGTGTCCAAGGTTTCGGTCGACCGCAGATCACCCACGACCACCTCGGTGGCACCGTCTCGCCGAGTGGTCGCAGCCTGGCTCTCGTTCTTCACGACGGCGCGGACAGGTGCGTTCTGTGCGGCCAGTTGCCGGACGAGCAACCGTCCCACTCCGCCCGCGGCGCTGGTCACTGTGATCATCGGACCTCCTCTGGGGTGAGCGCGGCGAGTTCCGGCTCATTTGCAATTAATGCATAGTGAATGCAGATAACGCAAGAGGTGAGCGTGAAAGGTGCACTCGATCTGCATTAGTCTCGGACGGTGCCATCGAAAGAACTCGACGATGCAGACCAGTCTCGGCGCGCTCGCCCCCGCCGCGATCGTCGTCAGGCGCTGATCGACGCGGCAATCGAGTTGATCTCCGAAGGTGCCAGTGCGGATATCAGTGCGGCGGCCATTTCGCGCAGAGCCGGTGTGGCTCATGGCTTGCTCTTCTACTACTTCACCGACAAACAGGGCTTGGTGGAGGCCGCTTTGGCCGACGTTCTGGGCAAGTTGGCCGATGCGCAGGGTCCGCAGCCCGAGGAGCAAACGGTCAGAATGAGGCTGGAGGGTTTCGTCCGACGGCACATCGAGTTTCTGCGAGATCACCGTGCGCTCTACCTGCGGGTGGTGCGCGAGGAGGAGTTCGGCCAGGCCGGCGTCGAGAGTGCCCTTCGACAGGCACGCGCCGAGGGGGAGCGCCAGGTTGCGGTCTTGGCCGAACTTCCGGATCCGTTGCCGCCGCTGGTCGGTGTCGCGATTTCGGGGTGGACGGGCTTCCTGGACCGAACGGCCGATGCGTTCTTCGAGACAGCGGACCTCGATCTGGACGAGTCGGTCGCGTTGATCGTCGACGCGTTCGAGGCCGTCATCGATTCGGCAACCCGTCGAGGTTCCGGGTCCGAGTGATCAGGTAGACCAGAATATGCACTCCCATGCCCAGAAATTGCGCACATTGTTCAATGTGCGCGGCTTCTATTGCGCAGTCGGTAGAAGTTCTGGTCGACTGACGCCGGTTGCATCACAGACGCGACTGACTCGGCGCTTCGCAATCCGAACGCTTGCCTCATGGAGTGACGGGGCCCTATCCGGTCCCGCCACTTCCACTCGATGCACTCTTTCGTCGCCAACTTCAGGAGTCTCCGGCCATGACCAGCCTCAGCTCGACCACAGACGATTCGGCCACCGGTGGGCGCGAAACTCTGCACGACATCTCGGAGCGGGTGCTGTGGCTGTCGACGTCGATGATCCACCACGCCAACCGAATTCGACCCAATCCGACCGGACTGAAGGTGGGCGGGCACCAGGCGTCGTGCGCATCGATGGTCACCATCATGACGTCGTTGTGGTTCGAGCAGCTCCAGGCAGGCGACAGGGTGTCGGTCAAACCGCACGCGTCGCCGGTGCTGCACGCCATCAACTACCTTCTCGGTGAGCTGGACGAAAAATACTTGACGACGCTGCGCTCGTACGGCGGCCTGCAGTCCTACCCGTCGCGCGCCAAGGATCCCGACACCGTCGACTACTCGACGGGATCGGTGGGTATCGGTGCGACGGCACCCATTTGGGGCGCGATGTCGCGACGCTTCGTGGACTCGGCATTCTCCGCAGACGCCTCCGACACCTTTCGTGGACGGCAGTATTCGCTCGTCGGAGATGCCGAGCTCGACGAGGGTGCCGTGTGGGAGGCCGTCATCGATCCCGGCATCGGTGAGTTGGGCGAGATCGTCTGGATCGTCGACCTGAACCGCCAGTCGCTCGACCGGGTGGTACCGAACATCGCTGCGCGTCGCCTCGAGAAGATGTTCGACGCCGCAGGCTGGCAGGTCATCACGGTCCGCTTCGGTCGTTTGCTCGAAGACCTGTTCGCGCGCACCGGCGGTGACGCCTTGCGGCGACGCATCCTCGACATGCCCAATCCCGAGTATCAGCGGCTCCTGCGCTGCTCGGCCTCCGAATTGCGTAAAAGACTGCCCGGCAACGGTTCCGATGCTGCTGCGATCACCGAACTTATCGGCGACCTCGACGACGTGATGCTCACCGAATCGATACGCAACCTCGGTGGACACGATCTCGATGCGCTGCGCGAGGCCTACGCGCAGATCGACGACACTCGCCCCACGGTGATCATCGCCTACACGGTCAAGGGCTTCGGGCTGCCCACCCAAGGCCATCCGCAGAATCACTCTTCACTGTTGACCATCGAGGAATACTCAACTCTGGCAGACACTCTCGGCACCGATGTCAGCTCGCCCTGGGGCCGGTTCGACGACGCCTCCGCGGCCGGGCAGCTGTGCCGCGACGTCGCCGATCGGCTGCGGCGCGAGTCGGTGCCGGTCGCGGCACCACCGGCGGTTCCCACCGACATCGGCCGCACGCCCAAGGGCACGGCCACGACGCAGGCGGCCCTCGGCCGCACCCTGATCGACCTCACTCGCGAGGCACCCGATGCGGCGCGACGGGTCGTCACGGTCAGCCCCGACGTCAGTTCGACCACCAATCTCGGTGGTTGGGTCAACAAGGTGGGCGTGTGGTCTTCGTCCGAGCGGCACGACTGGTTCAACGACGACGCCGAAACCATCATGCACTGGCGTGAGGGCCCTACCGGTCAGCACATCGAACTCGGTATCGCAGAGACCAATCTGGTGGGTCTGATGGGCGAATTGGGTGCCACGTGGAGTCGGTGGGGCGAGCCATTGTTCCCGATCGGGGTGATGTACGACCCGTTCGTCGAACGAGCCCTCGAGCCCTGGTCGTACGGCATCTACGCCGGCGGCCAGTCGATTCTGGTCGGTACCCCCTCAGGTGTGACGCTGGCCGCGGAAGGTGGTGCGCACCAATCGATCAAGACACCGTCGATAGGCCTGGAGCAGCCCGGGTGCATCTCGTACGAGCCGGCATTCGCGATCGACGTCGAGTGGACGCTGCTCGCCAGCATCGCCAAGCTGGGTCGTCCCGATGGCACCTCGGCATACCTGCGCCTGTCGACTCGTCCGGTGGATCAGACGTTGGCCGACGTGCCCAGCGATCCAGCGGCCCGCGAACGTAGGCGAAAGCAGGTGGTGGCCGGTGGTTACCCGCTCGTCCGGCGCGACGGCGCGACCGTCACGATCGCGGCGATGGGCGCGCTGATGTCCGAAGCACTCGATGCCGCAGCGCGTTTGGAGCAGATCGGAATTGTCGCGGACGTCCTGTGCATCACCAGCCCGGGCCAGCTCTACCGCGCCGTTCAGGCGCGGCAGGGGCACGGCGACGCTGAGTCGTGGATTCTCGATCAGCTGCTGCCGGCCGATCGCGCGACACCGATGGTGACCGTGCTCGACGGCCATCCGCACACGTTGGCGTTCCTGGCGAACGTGAACCGGGTGGCGTCGACGTCGTTGGGCGTGAGCAACTTCGGTCAGGTGGGATCGTTGGACGAGGTGTACAAGCACCACCACATCGACACCGATTCGATCGTCGGTGCCGCACTGGACGTCACCGGTCAGTAAAGCCGCGGGTGTTCATTCGTCCACCCATTCGAGTAGGTCGCCGGGTTGGCACTGCAGCACTCGGCACATCGCGTCGAGTGTGCTCAGCCGCACCGCTTTTGCTCGTCCGTTCTTGAGGACTGCGATGTTGGCCGGCGTCAACCCAACGCGTTCGGCGAACTCGCCGACGCTCATCTTCTGCTTGGCCAACTGGACATCGATGCGCACGACGATCGCCATCAGATGACTGCATCCATGTCGGTTCGCAGTTCGGTGGCCTGCCGGAGCAAGGTCCGCATGACGACCATCAACAGCGCTGCGACGGCCACGATGACGACGAGCAGGAACAGCAACAGCGGCAGGCCTGGGTCGTCCGCACCGAATCCGACGAAGAGGAACACGCCGACCAGCACCACCCAGGCCGCGACGATCGACCACGTGATCGTGTCGACCCACACCAGGGAGGCGCGGGTGAAGATGGCATTTCGGTTCACCATCGTCAGCAACTTCCACGTCGCGACCACCACCACCTGGATGCACAGCACCCAGAAGATCGACACGACGGTCAATGGCCATCGCAAGTACGCGGATTCGGGAGACTCCTGAGCCATGTGCGCGAACTGCCCGGGTAACGACATGACTTGCATCAGCACCAGTACCGCGAACAGGGCCGCGAGAAACAGACGCAACAGCAGAACGACCGCTCGATATCCACTCAACATGTAACGAGTATCGACAGCTATCTATCGAAAGTCAATAGATTGAAAGTCAGCGGGCCGAATTGCCCGGGTCGACGACCGCATGGACGTCGACGCCGTAGGACGCGGGTAGGGCGCTGCTGCACAGTGTTCGAGCTTCGGCGGCCGAAATGCCGAGTGCGCGCAGCACTCGCTCCGTGGTGCCGTCGACCGTTGCTTCTTCGTCGCGATCGGGTTGTGCGAGCAGCAGTCGCCCCATCGACAGCAGTGAACCTGCCACTATCGCGAGGGCGAGATCCGGGTCGTCGACGTCGAATCTGCCTTGCGCAACGGCCGATTCGATGTCACGACGCGACCTCGGTGCCAGGCCTCCGGCCGCAGCGAACGCGGCAGCCTCGGAGTTCAGCAATACGCGGCTCAGTTGCGGTTCGAGGCGGAAGAGGCGGCCAGACAATCTGAAGGACTGTGTGAACTTCTCGACCGGATCGTCGAAGCCGACAGTGAGCGAATCGAGGTAGTCGCCGACGGATTCGAGAGCCGAATCGATGGCCGCCTGCCACAGCTCTTCCTTGCTCTCGAAGTAGTTGTAGAACGATCCGTTGCTGACATCGGCGGCCTGGGTGATCTCGAGGACCGGTGCGTTCGTGTTACCACTGGCGAGCAACCCTTGAGCGGCCCGGATCAGCGCAGCTCTGGTGCGTGCCTTTCGGCGCTCGACGCGGTTGCCTTCGGTCACGATCTGCTCCTGCTCTGTGGGTCAGTGAGGGCAGCCTATCGCGAATCAATGATGACGAATTCGTCAAAAAACTTGACGAACGGCCCGCCGATGGGTGACGATATCGTCATTCTCCTGTGAAAGCGGGATGACTCGACACCCCCAGCGGCACCGAAGGACCTCATGACAACGAACGCGACGATCCCGCAGTACCGCACCGACCTGTACTCGACCGATGCGATTCTCGATCCGTATCCCCACTACGCCCGGCTGCGTGCCCTCGGCCCGGTGGTGTGGCTGCCGCGTCAGCAGGTGTTCGCCGTCTCCCGCTACGCGGACTGCAAGGCAGTGTTGCTCGACGACGAGACGTTCATCTCGGGCGACGGCGTCGCACTCAATCCGGTGGCCAACCGACTCGGCCGCGGAACGACCATCCACAGTGATGGCGAGGACCACTCGACCAAGCGTGGGGTCTTGGCTCACCGCCTCACCCCGAAGGCCGTGCGCAAGATGAAAGCGGCTGTGGAGGAGAAGGCCGAGAGCGTGGTCGACGCGGCGCTGAGCAAACGATTCGTCGACGGCGTGGACGATCTCGCGACGGCGCTTCCGATGTCGATCGTGCCCGACCTCGTCGGGTGGCCGGAGGACGGCCGCGAGGACTTACTTCGATGGGCAGGAGCGACATTCGACTCGCTCGGTCCGGTCAACAAGCATTCTGTCACCGCGATGAAGGGTGCTGCCGAGATGCTGTCGTTCTCCCGGCGCGTGGTCCGAGAACGATCGGTGCTGCCCGGGAGCATGGGCGACGACGTTCTGAAGGCCGCCGACGACAACAAGATTCAGAAGTCGGCATGCCCAGCTCTGATGATCGACTATCTCGGTCCCTCGCTCGACACCACCATCGGAGCGATTTCCGGTGCCCTCGATCTGTTCGCGCGGCACCCCGAGCAGTGGCAGGCAATTCGTCGCGACCCGGACCTCATCCCCAATGCGATCAACGAGGTAGTTCGATACGAGTCGCCGATCAGGGCGTTCTCGCGTCGAGCTGTCCGTGACGTGGAGATCGACGGATCACGAATTCCGCGAGGCGCTCGCGTACTGGTGGTCTACGCGTCGGCGAATCGCGATCAGCGTGAATGGGATCGGCCCGACGAGTTCGACATCAGTCGTGACGCGTCGCGTCAGCTCGGCTTCGGTTCCGGCGTGCACGGCTGTGCAGGTCAGGGGCTTGCCCGACTGGAGGCTCAGACGATGCTCCGGGTGCTGGCGCAGCGGGTCGAGAAGTTTGTGCCCGCAGGAACTCCCGTGCGAGCTGTCAACAACGTCATTCATCGATACGAAAAGTTGCCCCTGACATTGGTGGCAGCAGAAGGGACACAGGCATGAGGATCGACGTCGATTGGGATCGGTGCGAGGGCCACGGCATCTGCGCCGAGCAGGCACCCAAGGTGTTCAGCCTCGATGACGAGGGCGAACTGCACTATGCCTACGACGGCAACGACATTCCCGACGACCTTGCGGCCTCGGCCCGGTCTGCGGTCGGTGTGTGTCCGGTTGCGGCGCTGAGAGAACAGGCGTGAGCTCTCTCGACACCAGGATCGTCGTCGTCGGAGACTCCATAGCCGCGTGCACCGCGGTCCGCGAACTACGGGCACGCGGACACGACGGCCCACTGACGATGATCGGAGCCGATGCCGATGGTTGCTATGCGCGGCCGCCGCTGTCGAAGCATGTGCTCAAAGGCGAAGCCGTCGAGGCGGAAACGTGGGATCTGTCGGACCTCGGCATCGAGACGATCGATGATCGTGCCGTATCGGTGGATACCGAGAGGCACATCGTCACTACTGGTGCCGGTAACGAAGTCCCGTACGATCGTTTGATCGTCGCCACCGGAGCGGCCGCACGTCGCATTGCCGCGCCGGGGCAAACGGGTGAGACGGTACTGCGAACCTTCGACGATGTCCGTACTCTGCGCCCGAAACTCGATGCGGCGCAGAGGGCTATCGTCGTCGGTGCCGGCTTCCTCGGCATGGAGGTTGCGAGTGCGTGCGTCTCTCGCGGAATCGCGGTCACCGTCGTGGACGTCGACCCTCCGTTACAACGGCTACTGGGCCCCTTCCTGTCCGACGCCATCACCGCCCGGGCCGAGGCTGCGTCGGTCGAGTTTCTCCGCGCGGACAGCCCGGTCACGTTGAGGGGTGACCCCGTCACCGGGATCGAGTTCGGGGGCCGTTCCCTCGACGCCGATCTGGTGGTCACCTGCGCCGGTGATGTCCCCGAAACCGAGTGGTTGCGTGGCACCGGGATCGCCGACGATCGTGGCGTGGCCATCGACGAGCGCTGCACCACAGCACTTCCCGATGTATTCGCCGCGGGTGACGTTGCTTATTCGGGTTCCGGTCGAGCCCCGTTCTGGTCCAATGCCGTCGCGCAGGGCAAGGTTGCGGCGGCATCTGCACTCGGCCTCGAGCCCAAGTGTGCGCCCACCGACGACTACTTCTGGACCGAAATTCTGGGCCTGTCCATCAAGGTCGTCGGTCCGCTTCCACTACAGGGGGAGCCCACCGTTCTCGAAGGGTCCGTCGACGACGGATCGGCTCTGCTGCAATGGGACCACGACGACGGTCGTACGACCATCGTTGCCTTCGGCATCAAGAAGGCCGTCGGTCTTCTTCGAAAACTCGCTCGCAACAACGCTGTTCCCACTACGTAAGGAATCTCATGGCTTTCGGCTCTGCGTCCGGCCTGGCTCGACGTCTCCCCGAGGCGGTCGGGCTCGCTCGCGCCGCGATCGGCATCGCCCACATGGTGGCACCCACTCGCGCCAACGAGCTCCTCGCCGGTCCCGATGCCGCGGTGGCGACCACACGAGCTGCGGCTCGCACCTTCGGTATTCGTGAGATCTACATCGGCGGCGGCCTGTACGCAGCAACTCGATATGCCCCGAAGGCGGTGCGCACACTGCTGCGCGCAGGCGTGGCCGTCGACGTCTGGGACACCGCGGCGTTCGCTCTCACCGCTCACCTGCCGCAACGAACGAGAACAGCCGGCTGCGCCATCGCCGGAGGCTTCGTGATCGCCGGCGCGCTGGCCGACCTCCAACTGGACCGGTAATACGGGTGGACAACATCGCGCGTGTTCTTCGCGCGGCAAGCATCAATGCCGTTCGCTTCTACAACAGGCTTAACGTCACGGTGGCGCAACCGGTTCCGGACACGCCGGTGTTGTTCGTCGCCAACCACGGGTTCGGCGGAATCGTCGACCTCAACGTGTTCGCCTTCGCGGCAGCGTACGACGAGCTCGGTATCGACCGCGAACTGATTACACTCACGCACCAAATCGCGTGGACGCTGCATGCGGAGAAGTTGATCGAGCCCTTCGGTGCCAGGCCGGCCGGTCGGCAAACAGCCTTGGACGCCTTTGCGGACGGCAGCAATGTTCTGGTGTTTCCGGGCGGCGACGTCGATGCACTCAAGTCGTGGCGTCATCGCAACGAAATACTCTTCTCGGGGCGTACCGGGTTCGCCCGCTTGGCGATCGAGGCGGGGGTGCCGGTGGTCCCCGTCGTCACGGCAGGGGCGGGCGAGTCGCTGCTGGTCCTCGGCAGCGGAAAGCGATTGGCGAAGGCGCTGAGGTTGGACAAAGTGCTGCGGCTCAAAACGTTTCCGCTGTCCGTGTCCATTCCGTGGGGCATCAATCTCGGTATGGTCGGACTTCTTCCGTACCTGCCACTTCCCACCAAACTCGAGACCTCGGTGCTCGCGCCCCTGCACCCCGATGCCGACGAGAGCGCCGAGGAGTTCGCAGCGCGAGTGCACTCGGCAATGCAAGCCGAACTCGAGAAGCTGACGAAGGGCCGACGGCCGGTCATCGGATGACGCTCGAATGCGACATCATCCGATAACGGCCTCCCTGACCGGACTAGACGGACTTCAGTAGTCGCGCACGTCCGACTGCCGACGCCACGCGCTGGTAGTCGTCTGCCGTGATGTCGCGATCACTGCCGTAGATGAACCTGTCGGGGCGAACCAGAAGTCCGTTCGCGCGAGACTTGCGCATCTGGCGCGCCACTACGCCTTCGCTGTCCACGTAGTGCCCTGGCTGGACGTTGTGAGTCGCTACGGCAGAGGCGTATTCGAGTTTCACCTCGCGCACGCCGGCCTCGGCGAGCTGGCGCGGAATAGGCGCGGAAGGAAATCCGATCCAGGTCCAGCTGTTGTCCAGGATCGTATCCAGTCTGACCGGGGCAAGATCGGAACCCACCACCCAGGGCTGCCGAACGAAGGTGCCGCGAGGACTGCGTAGACGGGCGGTGGGGGCGAAGAAGCCGCCCTTCGTACCCAATTCGTAGCGGGGCTTGAGTCCGTTCGTCGTGATCAACCGCCCAAGGGCGGGCGCCTTCATGGCTGCTCGAATGACGTTGTCGCGCAGACGCACCGCAGCAGGGTTGCCGAGCATGACCAGCTTGCCGATGCGCAGCGAGAATGCGGTCAGCTTGATGACGTTCGGGCGGCGTTCTGGCTCGTAGGTATCCAACAGGCCCGGGTCGGCCTGCGCATTGAGTACGGCGTCGAGCTTCCAGCACAGATTGGCGACGTCACGCACCCCGGACGAGACTCCTTGCCCGGCGAAGGGCGGCATGATGTGCGCGGCGTCCCCCGCGAGAAACACTCGTCCCTTGCTCCACTGCTCGGCCTGCCGGATGTGGAAGGTGTACCCCCAGCTTCGGTAGATCTCGACCTGGTCGTAGTCGATGCCGCGTTCTGCGAGCAGGCCGCGTAGGCCCTCCTCGGTTTGCAGCTGCTCGACGGTTTCGCCCTTGTTCACTCTGAATTCGACGCGGTGGTATCCCATGGGGCACGGGCAGTCGACGCCGGGGCGATGTGGGTTGGAAATGAAAGTGAAGTCCAGCGGGGCGTCGACCGGTAGGTCGTACCAGGCGCGAAGCTGGATATCGAACCATGGTTCCTCGATGTGTTTGCCGGGCAACGAGATTTCGAGCAGTTTGCGGATGGAGCTGGAACCGCCGTCGCAGGCGATCACGTAGCGACCGGTGATCTGCCGATACGGTCCGCCGTCGGCAGGGCGAAGGGTGACGGTCGCGGATTCCTCGTCCTGCGTCAGATCGATAGCGTCGTATCCCGGCATGACGGTGACGGTGGGAAAGCGCTCGATCCCCTGTCGCAGAACACGTTCGAGCTCGGGCTGATGGTAGTAGCACATTCCGGGCACACCCTGCCCGTGACTCTGCGACGACGTCATCGACAGGAACGTTCGATCTCCGTTCTTGAAATGCACCCGCACATCCGACGACATCGTGGCCAGCATCTCGTCGAACAATCCGAGCCCCTGCCACACCCGGTGCGCATCCTCGTCCGACGCGATCGCGCGTTGGCGCGGGTAGATGGAGATATCGCGCTCCACGATGGCCGCCCGGATGCCGCGCTGGCCCAGGAGGTTCGCTGCGGTGGCACCGGTGGGACCGAACCCGATGATGACGACATCCACGTCGAGTGCAGGGCTGGTGCCACCGTTGTTGCTGGTCATGTGGTTCCTCGAAGTAGGGGTGAGCCCGAAGCTCGGGGGCTGCAGTACTTGACTGACGGTACCGCCATGCGTGACGATACCGTCAATCCCAAAGGAGTATGGCATGAATCACTCAGACCGCACCACCTCGTCATGATTGAGGCACGCCGACGCACGACGACCGTTCCGCTCGGGGCAGCGTTCTTCGTCCTGCTGGCAGTGTTCGTCGGATGGTCCGTCACCAGGTACGACGGAACATTCGACGATGCTGTGGACGTCGAGGTGGTGTTGAACTCCGCAGGCAATTCGTTGCCGCTCCGCGCAGACGTCAAGGTGCGTGGGGTTCTGGTGGGGCATGTCGATTCGACCTCTGTTCGCGATGGAGCTGTCGTCGCGCATCTGGCCATCACACCGTCGTTCGCTCCGATGATCTCCACGAACACCACCGCGCGTCTGCTGCCGAAGACCTTGTTCGGTGAGCGTTATGTCGCCTTGAATGTTCCTGTGGGCCCCGTGAATCCGGTCGTGGATGGATCCGTGCTCCAGCAGGACGTCAGCGGCAACGCCATCGAGGTAGGAGTACTCCTCGACGGCCTACAGCCCTTGCTCGAAGCGATCCCTCCGCAAGACCTGGCCAGCACCCTCGGTGCCCTCGCCCAAGGTCTGTCCGGGAAAGGCGAGCAGATCGGTAGCACGATCGACCGCCTCGAGAACATCTTCGAGCAGGTGAACGCCGAGATGCCGGCTCTGCAGGACGATATTCGCGGCGTCGCCGACCTCGCCGAAACGTACTCCGACGCGCTTCCGTCGTTGGTGAGCGCGTTGGACAACTTCCGGAGCACCGGCAACACGGTCGTCGAACGACGGCCGGCCGTCGACACGCTGATCGCGTCTCTGAACTCGGGCAGTTCGACCACGGCGGACTTCCTGGCCGCCAATTCCGACGACATCATCAGCCTGGCAGCGGATTCCCGGGAGGGGCTCGAAACCATCGAGGAGTACATCCCCACCGTCGAGTGCTTCCTCGACCAGATCGTTGCGATCATTCCGCAGATTCCCGAAGTCCTCGACACGGACAGTGAATTTCCCGGGATTCAGGGGACGGCCGAGTTCGTGAACCCCAAGGGGCGGTACCTACCCAACCAGGACGAGCCGCGATTCCTCGACGACAGGCCGCCGAGGTGCCTACCGAGCGCTCCGGTAGGCGAGAACGCGCCGCAATATCCCGGCGGCTCCCTCAACGACGGTGCCTACCAAGTGCCTTCACGAAACCCCGGGCCGCAGGGTGACGGCGAACCCAGTGCCCAGAATCGACCGTTTCCAGCTGTGCCCGCGTCGTATGCCGGCTCCACCGTAGAACGCGAGACCCTGGCGGTGGTCTATGCCAACCGTTCGGGACTGAAGCCGTCGGACATGGCTTCGTGGACAACGATGTTGGGTGCGCCTGCCATGCGAGGCAGTCAGATCGAACTTCGCTAGCGCCCCTGCACCCCGATGCCGACGAGAGCGTCGAGGAGTTCGCGGCGCGAGTGCACTCGGCAATGCAAGCCGAACTCGAGAAGCTGACGAAGGACCGATGCATGACGCGTTCCCGCGGGCCGTCTGTTGTTGTGAGCGACTGCGTTTCGTCGGCAGGAGCCAGGGACGGCAGACCAGGATTATCAAGGCTATTTCGATTGGCGCACCGCCGTAGTACATGATTTCGGCACCCACTCGCGCTTGTTCAACCGGTACACCCGCCGGAGGGTCGGCGTATAGAGTTTTGGCGAGAACGTTGTGTGCTGCGATGGTCACAATCAGCGCCGTGACACGCCACGGGGCCGACGCGCGATGTGGCGCTGGGTCGGGTCCTCCCAACACGGCGAACGTGAACAGGTATCCGGCAGCCAGGATGTGAATGTGAACGGCAACGTGCACAACCGAATCGGTGTGCATGGTGCCGTACAGACCGCTGCGGTAGAGCACCCAGAGGCCGCCCACGTTCAGTGCCCCTGCGACGAACGGGTTGGTCAGTATTGCGGCCGGCGGGGATGCCAGCAACCTGGCGAGTCGACGGGCGGTCCACACGGGGAGCACGCGCAGGATCAACGTGACGGGAGCTGCGAGGACGAGCAGGAGGGGTCCGAGCATGCCCAGGAGAACATGGCCGATCATGTGGGCGGCGAAGTCGTGGTGGGCGCGCTCGGCCAATGGACCGATCAACGCCACGCCCACCGACAGCACACCGAGGGTCCATGCCGTCGTGCGCCGCGTCGGCCAAGAGATTTCGCGGGCCTTCAGCTTCGTAGTCGCGAACAAGTAAATGGCTACCGCCGCAACGAACATCGCGATCGACGACCAGGTGCCCGGAGCGAAAACGGTGGCGTCGGCACCGCTGTGGTTCCCGTGATCCTGGTTCATCGGTCAGGTGCCCGTAGTCAGGCGCTCGGCGCGACGGGCGGTGATGATCCACAGGACTACGCCACCCGCAAGCAGCGCCGCCGCGATGATGTTCCAGGTGATGTCGTACGGAGCCAGGTCCACGTCATAGCGGATCTGATGGAGGCCGAGCGCTTTGTGTTGAACCAAGCCGTCGTATAGCTGGAAGAACCCTGCCCCGGTCAGCCACCCGCCGATGAACGCCAGTCCCTGGAATGCCGAATCGCGTATCAGGCGAACGACGAGGAGCAGCGAAGCCACGGTGGCGAACCAGCTGAAAGCGTGAAAGAGGCCGTCCGACACGAGCCCGACGTCGGACGTCGACTTGTCGTAGAAGTGATGCCAGTGCAGGAGCTGGTGAAAAATCACTTCGTCGATGAAGGCAACCGTGCCCAGCCCGAGCAGCAGTCCGGCGACGAGATTGCGGCGGTGGGTGGCAGATTTAGGCGTAGTCATACACATTCCCGAATGGTCGACAGCGAATGTCTCTGACTGTTCGCCTACCCCGACGCGAACTGGACAAACGAATCTGCGGCCGCGACCTATGCGTCGAGCTCTGGCTGTTCGGCCCGTCCGTCGCCGAGCATCGATATCTCTTAACAGCGCCAGTGCCGGGGTCATCAGCTGCGTGCTGTGCCCTGGCCGCCGAGTGCGTCGATGGCGGCCTGGAGCTTGGTGGTGGCCTCGGCCGCAACATCGGAGAGTCCGGGTTCGCCGGTCGCCTGAACCATGATGTCGGGGTTCATGGCGTCGACGATGATCGACCCGGGTGTCGTGGTGTCGGCGCGGACGACGACGTTGCACGGCAACAGCAAGCCGATCTGGCGCATGACTCCGACGGCGCGGTGCGCGAGGGTGGGATTACAAGCCCCGAGGATCAGGTACTGCTCCATGTCCTCGTCGAGTTTGGCCTTCATCGTGGCCTGCATGTCGATTTCGGTCAGAACGCCGAATCCTTGATCGGAGAGCGCTGCTTTGACGGCGTCGACTGCGGTGTCGAAGTCGGTGTCCGTCAGGGTGGTCGAGAGTGCGATGTTCATGAAAGATCCTTTCGATTGTCGAACTGTGATGATGTAGGTGTACCCGTTCAGGGGCCGACGAAGATGTGTCAGTGCGAGAAACTGATCGACGGCAGCACTTTGCGCAGCCAAGCCGGCGACCACCATGCGGCGCGTCCGGTCAGACGCAGCAGGACCGGTAGCAGGATCAGCCTGATCAGGAAGGCGTCGAGCAGCACTGCGACACCGAGGATGATGCCCATTTCTTTCGGTGGGAGCGGATCCGAGAGTGCGAAGGTGAAGAACACGGCGACCATCACCGCGGCGGCAGCGAAGATGACCCGGCCGGAGTGCGCGAGTCCGTCGACCTGGGCGGCTTGCGGGTCGCCCGTCTTCTCGTAGTGCTCCTTGGCGGTGGCGAGCAGGAACACTGTGTAGTCCATAGCGATCGCGAAGATCATTGCGAAGAAGAACACCGGCCCCCAGCCGTCGAGGAAGCCTTGTGGGGTGAAGCCGAGCAGCGATGCACCGTGCCCGTCTTGGAAGATCAGCTTCGCGACACCGAATGCGGCGGCGGTCGACAGCAGACTGACTGCGGTGCCGAGGACCGCGATCAGCGGTGCCTGCAGAGCCACGAGCAACAGAACGAAACCGAGTGCCAAAATGATGCCGATCACCAGCGGAAGGTAGTCGTTCAAGGCCTGCTGCAGATCGAGATTCTCTGCCGGGGCACCGCCGACCAACGCCGATTGCGGAAGTTCGGCGCGCAGGTCACCGAGGATCGTGCCCATTCGCTCGTCCGAGGGGTCCACGGTGAGAAGTGCTTGTAGCAGTGAGTAGTTCGACCCATCGGCTGCAGGCTGGGGCGGGGTGACCATGGAGATCCCGTCGACGGTGCTTGCCGCGGTAGCGGTGGCGGCGGCATCCGAGGAGGGGACGACGATCTGCAGTGCGCCGGGTGCGCCGTCACCGAACTGAGCCTGAACGAGCTCGTAGCCCTGACGGACTGGTGCGTCCTCCGGCACGACGGTGATCGAGGGCATCGCCACTTTCAGTCCGAGGACAGGGAGAGCCAGCGCGACGAGGATGCCGACGGACACCAGCGCGAACGGCCACGGATGCTTGTGGAGGAGCTCACCCCAGGCTGCGAACTTCGGTGAGCGGTGCTGCTGACGCTTGGCGTAGGGCAGGGATGCGGCGTTGACCTTGGAGCCCAGTGCACCCAACGTGGCGGGGAGCAGGGTCATGGTGGCGATCAGCACGAACGTGACAGCGAGCATGATGCCCACGGCCATGGTTCGCACCGCCGGTGCGGGAACGAGCAGGACGGCCGAGAGGCTCACCAGGACCGTGAGGCCGGACAGGACCACGGCTTTACCTGCGGTGTCCATGGTTTCGGCGACAGCAGCCCGTGGGTCGGCGTTGCGTAGTGCGTCACGGAACCTGGCGACGATGAACAGGGCGTAGTCGATTCCGAGGGCGAGGGCGAACATCATGGCGAAGTTCATCGCCCACACCGAGATCGGCGTGACGCCGTTGAGCAGAACGAGACCACCTGCGGAGGCGACCAGGCCGGCAACGGTGAGTAGCAGCGGCAATCCCGCGGCGACGAGGGAGCCGAACGCGAGCACCATGATCGCCAAAGTGACCGGCCAGGAGAACAATTCGGCCTGGATCATCGCGTCGTGATTGGCTTTGTTGAAGTCCGACCACAGTGCGGACGATCCGGTGGGGTAGACCTCGACGCCGTCGCCGGACAATGCGGTCAGCTCGCCTTTGACCTCGTCGACCGCTTTGACCATATCGTCGGTACTCGCGTTCGCACCGGCGATCAGGATGCCTGTGCGGCCGTCGGGACTGATCGTCATGCCCGCCTGGGGGGCGATGATCTCGCCGAAGCGGGCGTCGCCGTCGAATACGGCCGCAACGTCGGTCAGCGTCCGTTGCACTGCGGGGTCCTCGATCGATCCGGTGTCGGAGTGCACGACCACCTGCACCGCTGCGGAGGAGTTGCCGCCGAAATGCTGCTGGGCCAGTTCGCGGACCTGGACGGATTCGGATCCGTTGGCCTGCCAGCCGGCACCGGCCAAGGATGAGAACACCGAGGGTGCAGCCGAACCCAGAGCGATGAGGGCGATCAGCCAGATGCCGAACACCCATCGATGGCGCTCGACCATTGTGCTTCCGAGACGGCCGAGAATGCCGGGTGCCGGCGGCTGAGGGCGGTCGCGACGGCCGGGAGCCGTCGCGGTAGCAGGCTTGGTCAAGATTCCTTCTCCTAATACGGGTGGGGGTATCCAGCAAGGCCACGGATGCCCACGAAGTTCGAGAATGTGTGTACGGGAAGTCAGCGACGAAACAGGGAGCGGAAGAGGCCGTGACGCGTCTCCGGGTCGGCCGCCGCGGTAGAGCACGAGCACTGCTGCGGTTTCGGAACGTTCTGCATGACGCTGTCGATGTGCCGACCGCAACCGGCCCAGGTGGTCTTACTGCATGTCGGGCATGCGACGGGGTGGCACACAGAGATCCTTTCCGGCGAGGCGTGTTCCCACTGTGGCACATACCTGCGGGGGTATGCAAGTACCCCCAGGGGTATCTATCCCTTGATCCGCGGCAACATTGCGCGGAGCAGTCATACTCGGACCAT
The DNA here is from genome assembly GCF_044542515.1 of Rhodococcus sp. NPDC078407. Taxonomy (NCBI): domain Bacteria; kingdom Bacillati; phylum Actinomycetota; class Actinomycetes; order Mycobacteriales; family Nocardiaceae; genus Rhodococcus; species Rhodococcus sp. NPDC078407. The sequence continues at coordinate 79,812 of NZ_JBITUQ010000002.1, forward strand.
GCGCTCGAAGCAGAAGATTCTCGACGCCACGCTCGGGCTCATCGCCCAGGGTGGCTTCGAGGACGTCACCATCGCGGCGGCCGCGCGCGCTGCGGGCGTGACCAGGCAGACGGTGTATTCGATTTTCACCACGCGTGAGGACATGATTTCCGAGGCGATGGTCGGCCTGGTCGTCGATGTCATCGGCGGAATACGGGCCGAGGCCGATCGGGCCGAAACGCCGTCGGAGTTCATCGTCGAGACAATTGTGGTTGCGCGCAACCACATTCGACGAGAGCCGGTACTGAATTCGCTGCTGCGTTCGGGCAACGCCAACCCGTTGTTCGACGCGGACATGATGGATCGAGCCGAGCCGGTGGTGCGTCAGTTCCTCGACGGATACATCGAACGGAACCCCAGGTTCGATGCCACGCGGTTCGACGGCATCGAATCCGTGCTGGCGCGCAACGGGCTCTCGGTCATTCTGTTCGACGACGCCCGGATCCGTGAGGACGACGGCCTACGGGTATACCTGCGCCGTTGGTTGGTTCCGCTGCTACCACTGTGAAAACTTGACACTTCGGTCACCCTCTGTCTAGTTTTGCACCGCACGCACACGTGACGCAGATCTCTGCGCGCTGCTGCACACCATTGGGGGGTATGTGTCGAACTTGAATCGTCGCTCGTTTCTGGGCGCAACCGCGCTCGCGGGGTTGGCCGCAGTATCGGGCGCGGGGGTGGCGCGAGCGGGCGGCCGGCGCACCCAGGTCCCGCTGACCCGCGAGGACCATCGCGTCGTGATCATCGGATCGGGGTTCGGCGGCGGTGTCGCGGCCTTGCGCCTGGCCGAAGCCGGGGTTCCCGTCCTGGTGCTCGAACGCGGAAGGCGTTGGAACACTGGGCCGAATGCGAACACGTTCCCTGACGCCACGTCGCCGGACAAACGTATGCTCTGGCACGGTTCGAGTCCCAACCTGTTCGGCAGGCCGGTTCCGTTCGATCCCTACGTCGGCTTGCTCGAGGCGGTAGCCGGAGACAACATGACTGCATTGTGCGCGGCCGGGGTCGGCGGCGGATCGCTGATCTACCAGGGAATGACACTGCAGCCGTCGCAGTCGGTGTTCGAGGAGCATTTCCCGATAGGACTCGACTGGCCCACCCTGAATCGCGTGCACTACCCACGCGTGGCGAAGATGTTGCAGCTCGAGCAAGCTCCCGACGAGCTGATCGCTACGCCCAATTATCAAGCGGCACGGGTGTTTGCGGCCAATGCGCGTCGAGCGGGTTTGCCGGTGTCGAAGATCCCGATGCCGATCGACTGGAACTTCGCCCTCGACGAGACGCGCGGGGTGATGGCACCCTCGTACACCGACGGCTCCGGGGCGTTCGGAGTCAACAACGGCGGCAAACATTCCGTGGATGTCACCTACATCGCCGCCGCGGAGGCGACGGGTATGGCCACGGTAGCGACGCAGCACGACGTCACGGGTATCGAGCGGGCCGGCGACGGCCGGTGGACGGTGTACGTCGACCGAATCGATTACGACGGAACGGTTCTGGAGAACAAGATCCTCACGACCGGTGCGCTGATCATGGCGGCCGGAAGTCTGAACACCACCAAACTGCTCGTCCGCGCCGGAGCGACCGGTGGCATTCCCGATCTCCCGAACGCGTTGGGGCAGGGCTGGGGTACCAATGCCGACCGGATCTATGTGTGGTCGAGCATCGAACAGCAATTCGGTGCACCCCAAGGGGGTCCGGTGGTGTTCGGCAGTCTGAACTGGGATGACCCGAACACCGCGCACACCGTCATTCAGGCATCGATACCACCGTTGTCGTTCGACGCCCACAGCACCATGCTGGTCGGTTACGGGGTCAGTCGTGGACGCGGTCACTTCGCCTACGACTCCGCGTCCGATCAGGCCCGGTTGCACTGGCCTGCCAACGGAGACAGCGTCATTCAGAACGGTTCCATCGATCCGACGGTGCGGCGCATTGCCGGTACGGGCAGCCTTCTCACCGACACCAACGAGGTATTCCCGTCCACGTGGCACGCATTGGGTGGGGCCAACATGGGTGCGGTGTGCGATCTCGACGGCCGCGTTCACGGCCAGCGCGGCCTGTACGTCCTCGACGGGGCACTCATGCCCGGCACCACAGCGGCGTGCAACCCATCCATGACCATCGCCGCACTGGCCGAGCGTGCATTGGACAACATCGTCGCCGGCGATGTCGGCACCGTCATCTGATCCCTCGAGAAGGAGACCAATGAGCTTGTATCGCACCATGATCGGCGTTGCTGTGACCGCCGTGCTGACGTCCTCGGCGGCCGTAGTCGGAGCCTCGGTAGCGCAGGCCGACCCCGTGGACGACTTCTACGTCCCACCGGCGCAGATCGTCGACGACCCCGGCACCGTGTTGCGGACGCAGCCGATGTCCTTGTTCACGGCGCTGCCAGGGACGGACGGTATCTACCCCGTTGAGTCGCAGCGGGTGCTGTATACCTCAAGGACGCAGGATGATACGCCGGTAGGTGTGTCGGGCACGTTCATCGAAACCTCGAATCCATGGCGCGGGGCCGGCCCACGGCCGACCATCGTCGTCGCACCCGGAACCGTGGGTCAGGCCGATCAGTGCGCGCCCTCTCGTGCGTTCCCGACGTCGGTCAATGCGGTGACGCAGCCGTTGTCGATTTCCGCGAATCAGGAGGCGTTGTCCTCCACATTGTGGGGATCGATGGGTGCGAACGTCTTCGTCACCGACTACATCGGATTGGGCACGCCCGGCGTGCACACCTACGTCAACAGGGTCGAGCAGGCTCATGCCGTTCTCGACGGTGCTCGCGCCGCGAACGAACTACTCGGTGATGCGGATGCGCCGATCGGTATCTGGGGCTATTCCCAGGGCGGCGGAGCGGCGGCCGCGGCAGCCGAACTCGCCTCGGAGTACGCGCCGGGTCTGAATGTGAAGGGCACGTGGGCCGGAGCGCCCACGGCGGATCTGCTCGAGGTACTGAAGACCGTCGATGGGACGCTGATCGGGGGAGTGATCGGATACGCCCTCAACGGTTTCGTGGAGCGCGACCCGAGTTTGCTGGCGCTTGTCGAAGAGCGACTCACCGATCACGGCAAGGCGGTGCTGAACGATCTCTCGACGCAGTGCATCGCCGACACCATCCTGAAGTACCCGTTCCTACGCACCGAATCGTTGACCGCGGACGGTAAGTCGATGCTCGAGAATCTGGGAACCATCCCGCAGGCCGGCCCCATCCTCGATGCCCAGCGGATCGGGCGCAGCACCCCGAACGCGCCGGTGATGATCACCAGCGGGTTGAACGATGACACCGTCCCGTACGGCCAGGCCCGGCAGTTGGCTCAGGATTGGTGTGGTCGAGGTGCCACGGTCGAGTTCCGAACCAATCCGTTGCCACCGATTCTGCAGGGTGCGGTGTTGCCCAACCACTTCGGTCCGCAACTGGTCGACGGTTACGGCGGCTCAGCTGCGGCGTTCCTGATGGACCGGTTCGCCGACGTGCCCATTGCACCGTGTTCGCTCGACTGAAGCGCAACGCGAGGGCGTAATTCCACCCCGCTGTAGTGCCACCCCGCTGCAGGGCTACCGAGTCGGTTGCCCTGCAGCGGCGTGAATCAGGTCAGCCGAGCAGTCGCTGCATGGTGTCGATCTCCTGTTGCTGAGTGTCGACGATGGTGCGAGCCATCTCCACGGCGTCGGGATCGGTTCCCTCCGCAATTTCGGTCTCGGCCATCTCGATCGCGCCGGTGTGGTGGTCGATCATCATCGTCAACCACTGTCGATCGAACTCCGGTCCCGACGACGCCATCAGCGCGTCCATGTCCTGCTCGGTCATCATGCCGCTGCCCGAGCTGTGGTCCATTCCGCCCATCTGTCCCATATCGGCCGAGGGTGCAGGCTGACCCCAGTCGGCCAGCCATGCCGTCATCCGGTCCATTTCGGGCTGTTGTGCGGCTGCGATCGCGGATGCCAGCGCGAGCACATCCGGATTCTCGGTGCGGCCGTTCGCCATATCGGCCATCTCGACTGCTTGGGCGTGATGCGGATACATCATCTGCGCGAACATCACATCGGCATCGTTGAACTGTTCCGACGAGCTCGTCTGATCCGACGCAGCCGACGTCGAGGACATCGAGCCCATCGAGTGGCCGTCCATCGACGAATCGGTCGAGTTGTCGCTGCAGCCGACGACGAGAATCGCGCTCGCGGCAGCAGCGGCAAGTGAAGCAACAACGTGGGTACGCATGTGGAAACTCCTTGCAAGAGTGCTGAATAACAGTGGAGTGGATGTCTTCGATCCGCCGACAGGCATGCGCCGGTCGGGCTCCCTGTCACACTCGCAAGGTCACCGATCTGTCCAACTCCCACAACGTCCACGGCGGCGCGCGCTCGAGCGTGGAGTCGGCGCTTCCGACGGTGCGGTCCACCGGGGGTGCCGCCAGGTCGATGGCTGCGCTCGTCGCGGGGACCGACAGCGCCGGCCACGACACCGTGGTGCCCACACAGGGATGCATCATCTGATGGCCCGAGGGGCAGTCGTGTTCCCCTGCCATCAACGGAACAGCGTCGTCCATGTGAGATGCCATCGAGGCATGGCCGCCGCTCACGGACGTCGACATCGGTGTCACCGAATGCATCAACAGCACACCGAACAACGTCAGTGCGATCAGCAGACCTGTCGCCGGAGCTGTGCCCCGTCGACCACGCCACTGTGCTGAGTGCATGCCATCGACGATAGCAAGAGATACCCCTAGGGGGTACAACGAATGTCGGCGCGGCTGCACGTATTACTCCACTCGACGCCCCGGCTGCGGGGATTCCGCAACTCGGGGTCCGGAGTGGAGCACGGCGTGCATCGCCCAGGACGTTAAGTGCCGCTCAACCGTGGGTATGGGGCATAAAACACACGGCACCACCGAGAAAGGGAGACGGACCGATGGCCGACGACAAGAGTGACATCAAGGCAGAGTTCGATGACCTCGTCAACATGACGGCGAAAGAACTCGAAGAATTTCTCGACACCGACGCCTCGAAGGACGTGGGGCAGAAGAAGGATGGCAAGGAGTCGACGGGCCACGAGAGCGGCCGCCGCATCGTCGAGATCTTGAAGACCAAGAAGGCGGATCTGTCCGACGACGACTACGAGCACATGCACAAGGTCGTCGGCTACTGCAAACGACACCTCGCGCAGCAGCCCGACGGGGACGTCACCGACACGAAATGGCGCTACTCGCTGATGAACTGGGGCCACGACCCGAAGAAGAAATAGGCGCACGCGTGGGCTTCGGCTACAAGTGGGGCGTGATGAAGAGTCGGCATCGAGTTCGTTTCGTCGGGGCTGGTATCGAGTAGGCCCCGCAAGTATTGCTCCACTCGACGGGTACGCCGCGAGGGACCAGCGTCATGGACCCGCGAGTGGAGCAATACTTGCGTGAGACCGCGTCTCTCACGATTGCGGGTTGTGTTCCTCCCGCAGCTTTCGACCCTGCTCGACGGCCTGTGCGTCCTTCTCGTCGTTCTTGTCCGAGACCCGGGTGTCCCGCGGCGGCAGTTGCAGTCGTTTCTCGGCGACGATTCCGGCTTGCAGTTGACGACCACGTTCGAGTTCGGAGTCCAGCTCGGCCCCGAACAGCAAGGCCAGGTTGGTGATCCAGAGCCAGAGCAGGAACACGATGGCTCCGGCGAGTGAGCCGTAGGTCTTGTTGTAGCTCGAGAAGTTCGCGACGTAGAACCCGAAGGCAACGGTGGCCAGAATCCAGACGATGATGCCGACCGCGGCACCGGAGCTGATCCACTTGAACTTGGGCTGCTGCACATTGGGAGTCGCGTAGTACAGGATCGCGACGGCGAGAATCACCACGATAAGGACGAACGGCCAGCGCGCGATGTTCCAGATCGTCAGCGCGGTATCCCCCAGTCCGACGGCGTCGCCCACAGCCTGAGCCACCGGGCCGCTGATGGCGAGCATCACGGCGGCGAGAGCAATCAGCACGAGAGCAACGAGCGTGACCAGAAGCATCACTGGACGCAGCTTCCAGATCGGACGTCCCTCGTCCACCTCGTACATGCGGTTCATCGCACGGCCGAAGGCACCGACGTATCCGGAGGCAGACCACAGTGCGCCTGCGATACCGATGATCAACGCAAAGCCGGCGGTGGGGGCCTGAACCAGTTGCTCGATGGTCGGACGCAACGTGTCGACCGCGGACTGCGGGCCGAGGTCGCCGACAACCTGCAGCACGCCGTCGACCGTCGACTGTCCTTGTCCGAACACCCCGAGCAGCGACACGATGGCCAGGATCGCCGGAAACAGCGACAGCACTGCGTAGTAGGTCAACGCGGCGGCCAGGTCGGTGCACTGATCACGAGAGAATTCGCGTGCGGTCTTCTTCAGCACGTAAATCCACGACGGCTTGGTCAAATCTGCAGGTGAGTCGGCTTTCCTCGGATCGTCGGGATCGGCTTCGGTGGGTGCGGGATCGGTCGCGTGATCTGACATGAAGATCCGCATACCCGGGCATGGAGGGTGAAAACAACAGGAATCACCACTCGCGCACCGGGTACCCGTCATGGGTGATGAGCGAAATCGAGTACTCGAATGACGACGTCGCACTGGATCTCCGGTGGTGGGCGGCGGCCAACTATTTGACCGTCGCGCAGATCTACCTGCAGGAGAACACGCTGCTGCGGCGGCCGCTGACCGTCGACGACATCAAGCCTCGGCTTCTGGGCCACTGGGGCACGAGCCCGTGCCTATCGATGATCTACACACTGCTCAACCGTCACATTCGACGTACCGACTCGGACTGGCTCTATGTCACCGGCCCCGGCCACGGTGGCCCGGCGCTCGTGGCGTCGACGTATCTCGAAGGCACGTACTCCGAGATCTATCCACACGTGTCGAGGGACGCCGAGGGTGTTCGACGCCTCTGCCGGCAGTTCTCGACGCCCGGCGGCATCCCCAGTCACGTCAGCGTGCAGACACCCGGCAGCATCCACGAGGGCGGAGAGCTGGGCTACGCCTTGGTGCACGCCGGCGGTGCTGCATTCGACCGGCCCGATCTGACGGTCGCCTGCGTGATCGGCGACGGCGAAGCCGAGACCGGCCCGCTCGCGGGTTCGTGGAAGTTACCTGCCTTTCTCGACGCACGCAGAGACGGTGCCGTCCTTCCGATCCTCAACCTGAACGAGGCCAAGATCTCGGGCCCGACGGTGATGGGCCGCACCAGCGATGACGATCTGGTCGATTTCCTTCGTAGTCAGGGGTGGGAACCGGTGGTCGTGTCCGGTGACGATCCCGAGGCCGTGTTTCCCGCGATGAACCGAGCTATCAGTGAGTCGCACAACACTATTCGAGACATACAACGGTCGGCACGGTCCGGCGACGATCGGCACGTCGCGCGCTGGCCGGCCATCGTCGTGCGAACTCCGAAGGGCTGGACCGGACCGCACACGGTCGACGGCCAGCGCGTCGAGGGTACGTTTCGTGCACACCAGGTGCCGTTGTCCGGGGTTCGCAGCAATGCCGATCATCGTGCTCAGCTCGAACAGTGGCTTCGGTCGTACGATCCCGCCACTCTGTTCGACGAATCGGGTGCGCTGGCAGCCGATATCGCAGGGCTTTCCCCCGATGGCGACAAGCGGATGGGTTCGACGCCGTACGCGAACGGCGGCAGAGTGCGCGTGCCGCTGCGCATTCCGGCGTTGCAGACCTACGAGGTACCCATCGAATCGCCCGGCGGGGACTTCTACCCGACCACCCGGGTGTTCGGCGAGCTGATGCGCGATATCTACCGCGACAACAAACGCGCCGACGGCGGCGGTGACTTCCGCCTGTTCTGCCCGGACGAGACGGCCAGCAACAAGCTCGATGCGGTGTTCGAGGAGACGGACCGTTGTTGGCAATTGCCGACGTCCGAGTTCGACGATCACCTCTCGCCGGACGGCCGAGTCATGGAGGTGCTCAGCGAGCATCTGTGCGAAGGATGGCTCGAGGGTTACGTTCTGGCCGGCGGGCACGGGGTGTTCGCCAGTTACGAGGCGTTCGCGATGGTGAGCGTGTCGATGATGATTCAGCACGTCAAGTGGTTGCAGCACGCCGCGGAGTTGCCGTGGCGGGAGTCGGTGTCTTCCCTGAACGTCCTGCTCACCAGCACGTGTTGGCGCAACGACCACAACGGATTCAGTCATCAGGGCCCGGGCATGATCGACGCCGTCACCCCACTCGCACCCGATGTCGTACGGGTGTGGCTGCCGCCGGATGCCAACACGCTGTTGTCCATTGCCGACCATTGCCTGCGCAGCACCGACCACGTCAACCTCATCGTCGTGGACAAGCAACCGCATCTGCAGTACCTCACGCTCGAGCAGGCGAACGAGCATTGCGCCGCCGGGGCGTCGATCTGGGATTGGGCCGGCACCGAGAACGATTCGGCAGGTGCGCCGGACGAGCCGGACATCGTTCTGGCGTCCGCCGGTGATGTTCCGACGCAGGAGATTCTCGCTGCCGCCCAGCTGTTGCGTGAGTGGGTTCCGTTCCTGCGCGTGCGGTTGGTCAACGTGGTGGACCTGATGGCGCTGCTGACTCCAGATCAGCATCCGCACGGATTCACCGAGAACAAGTTCGTCGAGTTGTTCACTGCCGAAACACATGTCGTGTTCGCCTTCCACGGCTATCCCCGGGCCGTCCACGAACTGCTACACGGCCGGACGCACGCGGATCGCTTCCACGTTCGCGGCTTCAACGAACAGGGCACTACCACAACGCCGTTCGACATGGTGGTGCTGAACAAGATGAGTCGCTATCACCTGATGCTCGAAGCACTGAGGCGGTCGCGTCGGGTACCGGAGAAGGGCGACGAGCTGACCGAGTACTGCAACTCCCAACTGAGCAAACATGCCGAGTACGTTGTCGAGCATTTCGAGGACATGCCCGAGGTGGCCGACTGGACGTACTCGAGGGAAGGGTGAGAGCTATGCGCATCGTCGTTGTCGGCGCAACCGGAAACGTGGGAACAGCATTCCTGCGGACGCTCGCGCGTGACCGCCCGGGGGATTCGATCCTGGCCATCGCCCGGCGGCCTCCGGATCTGAATCCGCATGCAGAGCAGGTCGATTGGGTGCCCTTGGACGTGACATCGGACAGTGCGTCGTACGAGTTGCGCGCGCTGTTTCGCGGAGCGGACGCCGTGGTCCACCTCGCCATCGCGTTTCAACCGATGCGAGATCGAGAGTATCTGCGGGCGGTGAACGTCGACGCCGTGAGAACGGTCGCCCGGGTTTGCGCCGAGGCGAAGGTGCCGCATCTGGTGCACATGTCTTCCGGTGGTGTCTATGCGCCCGGTTCCTACGGTGTCGAGGTCGACGAATCCTGGCCACGGACGGGAGTGTCGTCGTCGACGTACAGCATGGACAAGGCCGCTGCCGAGAATGTGCTCGACGAGTTCGAGAACGCGCACCCCGACGTGGCGGTGGCTCGCATCCGGCCTGGGCTGATCGGGCAGTACGAGTTCGGGAGCGCCCTGTTGCGATACGCGTTGCCCGATATCGTGCCCTCAGGGATGGTCGATCATCTGCCGATCCTGCCCATCGACAAGTCGTTCGCCGTCCCGGCGGTGCACAGTGACGACGTCGCCGATGCGCTTGTGCGCGTTATCGATCGACGTGCAACCGGGCCGTTCAATCTGGGTGGTCCGACACCCGTGCGGGCCGAGGACGTGGCCGAAGCGTTCGAGTCTCGTATTCTTCCGGTCCCGCACCGGTTGCTGTCCATAGCGGCTCGCGTGGGTTTCGACACCCGACTGTCGGCCGTGCATCAAGGTTGGGTCGATCTCGCGTTCGCCACTCCGATGCTCGACACCGGCAGAGCACGACGAGAGCTGGACTGGAGCCCGCGAATGGACGGTCCCGATGTCGCCCGGGAGGTCATCGGCGGTATGCGCGACGACGCGGGAGCTGACAGCGGTGTCCTTCGATCGCGCACCGCGAAAGATCGGCTCCAGGCATTCGGCCGTCGGGGATTCATTTCCAATGCCAAGCGGCCGTGAACCTTTCAGTTCGACATCGGGTGCAGCTGACCGCGGTGAGCGCGGTCAGCTGCACCCGATTCGGCTTACTGCGTGCGCGACTCAGCCCCGTGTGACGTCCGCGGCCTCGTTCTGCTCTGCCCCGGTCGATCGTCTGGACCAGTAGCCGGCCAGCAGTGACCCGGACACGTTGTGCCACACGGAGAAGATTGCCGCGGGAAGGGCTGCGGCAGGGGAGAAGTGGACCGATGCCAGTGCCGCTGCCAAGCCGGAATTTTGCATTCCCACTTCGATGCTGATGGCGCGGCGGCTGGCGACGTCGAGCCCGCATGCCCGGCCGATGCCGTATCCGACGGCGAGTCCGAGCGCGTTGTGCAGCACGACGGCAACGACGATGAGAATGCCGATGGACAGCAACGTCGGCGCGCTGGCGGCCACCACGAGGACGACGACAGCGGTGATGCCGGCGACGGAGACGAGCGGCAGGGCGTCGAGCATGCGGTCGATGATCTTCGGAAACAGCAGTCGCAGAACAACTCCCAAGACCACGGGTACCAGCACGATCTGCAGAATCGAGACGAACAGCCCACCTGCATCGACCGGCAGGTATTTCCCGGCGAGCCACAGCACCAACAGTGGGGTGAAGATCGGGGCGAGCAAAGTGGACACCGACGTCATCGCGACCGACAATGCGGTGTCACCTTTGGCGAGGTACACCATGACATTCGACGCCGTGCCTCCCGGTGCGGAGCCGACCAGGACCATGCCGGCGGTGAGCGCAGCGGACTGGCCGAGCAGGTTGGCAATGCCGAGTCCGAGTAGTGGCATCGCGATGAACTGTGCGGCAACGCCGAGCAACAGTGCCCATGGTCGTCGGGCCACCACCGCGAAGTCGGAGAGCCGCAACGTCATTCCCATGCCGAGCATGATGATCGACAAGAGCCACGGCACGGCCGCGGTGCCGCCGCTGAACGTGTCGGGCGTGATCAGGGCCAGAGCTCCGGCAGCTACGACGATCACGGCGAACCACTTGCCGGTGAACTCGCTGACGGCCTTCAGCGTGGGCATTACGGATCTCCTGAGGGATAGTACGAGCAGCCCGACGAGTCTAATCAGTCGTCGAAGTCGAAATCCGTGGTTCGGTTGACGATGTCGTGGGCGATCGACGAGATCGATGTGGACCGTGCGTATGCGTGTGCGCGCAGAGACGCGGCGGCGTCGTTGATCGGCACCGACAGTCGCGTCGAGAGCATTCCGATGGCGACGTTGATGTCGCCGCGGGCCATGCGATAGTTCCCTGCAGGCGGTCCCGGCGACGGTGTTCGGCTCGGTCCCAGGGGAACGAGCTCGCTCAGGATCACGGGTCCGAGCGCTGTCGCGATGGCGCGCGCGGCTTCGACCTGAGTCAGGCTGTACGGGCCGGGGGTCCGGCGGTGCAGTTCGAGCACGCCGACCGCTGCTCCGTGCGCGGTGATCGGCACTGCCATCAAGGAGTGTGCGCCGAGCTCGGCGACCACGTCGGAAGCGAACGTCGGCCAACGGTGTGTGCCGGCGGGGTCGGTGAGGTCGGGTATCGCGATGGTCGTATCGGTGTTGAATGCGTCCAAGCACGGGCCCTCGCCCACCGTGAACTGCAGTTCGTCGATGCGCACCGCGTCGGAGTCGGTGGCGTACAGCAGATCTCGGGCGACTGCGCCGTCGACGAGCAGGCTCACGGCCCCACCGTCGACTCCGGCCACATCCACAGCGGCACGGGTCAGCGCTGCAGTGGCGGGAAATTCCTCGGGATCGGTCGAAACCCTGAGCGGATCGATGTCATCGGCCACGGACGGCTCCTCGGGTTCGAGGGGCAGCACACCTCGTCAACGCTTCTCTCCTGGCTTGTTGCTGATGGATTGGATCAACGTGGTTGCTATGTCGGCGACCTTGATGTTGCGGCTCTGGGATTGTTCGGAGAGAAACGCGAAGGCTTCGTCGGGGTCGACGCCGCGCATTGCCATGATGATGCCCTTGGCCTGTTCGATCTGGGCACGCGTTTTCATCGCGGTCAGTAGTCCGTCGACTTCCTCTTCCGCGGATTGGGCCCTGCGGGAGACGAACACTGCAGTTTCGATCGACCTGATGAACAGCCCCAACAGAGCTTCGTCGATGTTGTTGAAGCCATGCGGGTCGAAACTATAAATGTTCAGAGCCCCGAGATGCTTGTCGTCGACGATCAGCGGGGCCGAGAGGTAGCTCTGGACGCCGATATCGGACACGTTCTTGGCGAACCGCGGCCAGCGATGTTCGACCCCGCTGACCAGCACACGGACCATCTGTTGGGTTCGCGCAGACTCCAGGCAGGGGCCCTCGTTGCTTCGATATTGGTCTGCGTCGACGTCGTTGACACGGGGATCGGTCGAGGCCACCGTCTGCGGCAGGTCCCCATCCTCGTCGACGAGGGTGATTCCGGCCAGGTCCGCATTGGTCAGAGCCTCGACTACTTCGATGGTCATGGCCTGCAGGATGACGGACAGATCCAACCGCGCAAGCAATTTCGATCTCAAGTTCTCGAGTGACTGTGCGTAATTCGACACGTCGGCCGAGACATTGTCGGCATCGGAGGCCGAGGCGGACGCACTGCCGCTGCCCCGGTCCAACGGTTCGGTATTCATAGGGCATCACTCACTTCCAGAGGCCGATGCCACTCAGGTGGTGACACAAGCAAGGAGCGGCGCGGGCTTCACCGACCCGTCGAATTTACCCCACACGGCAGCGTCGGCGCAGTGTCAGGGTTGGGAACATTCCCTGCAAGTGATAGAACAAGACCGATCAGCCTTGTTCTGGCAGACTCGACGGCAATGCGCGGTGTGCGAGCCGCTCCCGGCCGATCGAAGGACGACGAACACATGACGTCACCGTGAAGAAGTTCTCGACGGTGGCTCTACTGCTCCTGCTGGGGGCGGCCGGGACGTTCAACGGACTGTCGTTGACCACCGACCCGACCGGCCGATCCCTTGGCTTGAATGTCGACATGCTTCCCGCGTGGCACACCTGGGACTACCGCATCTCGGGGTTGTTCGTGCTGATCTTCCTCGGACTGGCACCGTTGATCTGCGTGGCTGCTGTGCTCGTCGACGCCTCGGACGCTGCGGTGTACGTCGCGTGCGTGGGGCTGGTGACCATCGGGTGGGTGGTGTGGCAGATTCTCGTCCTCGACATCCACGCCCCACTCGGCCAAATCCCCCTCGCCCTGTTGGGTGGCGCGTTGGTCATCCTCGCCGCTGGCGAATTTTTCAGCCGCGCTCGTGATCGCGACCGGCTTTAGTCGACGTCCGATCGCCGCACCCTGACGACCGTCACCGCGGCCAGGATCAACCCGGCGAGCGTGATGAAGTCGGACTCGGTCAACCCTCTGTCTGCGTCGACCACGTACAACACTGCACCCTCGATGGGGGCGTTGAAGAACAGCCACAGAACCGAGGCAACGGACAGCGATGCGGCTGCGGGCCATGACGGCTTGGCCAAGCACCATGCTGCGGAGGCGAACACTGCGTTCATCAGAACGAGTGCGTGAAACGGATCGGTTGTGGGCACCGACCCATCATGGTCGACCGCAGAGAGCAACCGTGAATAGGTGAGGTGCACCTCCTTACCTATTCATTACCCGACCTGAAGGGTTGCTTTGGCGAGGAGAAGGGTAGACGGTGCACAGCTCTGCGGTTGAGACCACAGCCAGGAGTCAGTAGCGACGGTTCGGGGACTGATCGGTGCGGACGCTTGCAGGCTGGAGAATCGCGATGCGGTCCAGTCTGCAAGTGTGTCGGCTCTGGCATATGTGGGCCCGGACCTGAGGGTTCAGAACCGCGTCGAATGTGCGGGATGCCGCGTATGGAGAGCGATAGTGAACCGTGAGGTGCGCTGGCCTAACCGCCCCCGGGGCTGAGCAACCTCACACCCCTGCTGCAGGGTGCGCCCTCTCTATGAGTTGAACTCGGGAGCGCGGTCGGGAAAAAGGGTGTGAGGTCCCGAACCCTTCAGCAGAACCTACGAACCCCGCACCACGTCGTATGCCGGCTTCGCGGTGAAGTCCGAGCGCAGCAGTCCGTAGTTCTGCTCCGAGTCGGCGGGGTTGGTGCCGGAGTCACGCAGCGAGTGCACGAACACCGGGCCCACGTACGGTAGCGATGACGCCTTGGCCAGGCTCGAGCCGATGATCGCGGCCTGTGCATCCTCGGTGACGGCCATCGGACCGTTGCCGGTGGGCGCGCCGAGTTCGGTGATCCAGATCTTCTTGCCGCCGTCGCCGTTGGCTGCCATCGTGCCGTAGGCCTGATCCACCTGTGCCCATTGGCCATTGGGGTCGTTCTCGACGGTGAAGGGGAACGTGTACGGATGCAGGGCGACGGCGTCCATGAATCCGCCTGCTCCTGCTGCGTACATCTGCTGCAGGAAGGTCACCGGTGCGACGGTCCACGCTCCGACGTTCATGGTGGTGGCCAACCCGGCACTGAGTACGGTGGCTCCGGGGTCGGCGTTATGTATCGCGGGGTAGGCGGCGCGCAGCATGTTCGTGTATCGGACGGCGTCGACGGGTGCGAAGAAGGTGGGGATGTTGGGCTCGTTCCACACCTCGTAGCTGTCGACGCGATTCCCGAGGTGCGCCGCGGCTGCACCGGCGAATGCTCCGAAAGCATTGGGATCCAACGGAACTGCACCAGGCAGGGGTGATGCAATACCACCCTGGGCCCAGCCGGGGGTTCCGCCCAACACGGCCAGAACCGAATACCCCTGTGCCGTCGCGGCATTGATCACGCGATCGGTGTTGCCCCAGTCGAACACTCCCGGCGCTGTTTCGATGGCCGCCCAGTTCACGACCACTCGAACCCACGATGCACCGATTTCGCGTCCGGCCCCGAGTTCGTTGTCGAGAGTCGCGTCGTCGAGGGTCAGGAACGGCGCGCCGCCCGTGAACCCCAGGTCGGCAGGTGCTGCATGCGCGACGGGTGAGCTGAGGCCGACAGTGATCGCAGCAGCCGCCGCGACGGTGAGCAGACGTGCGCGCAGGGTCATGGCGGTCATCCTAAGGTGCGGGTCAGCGGAGCGCTGATCAGTGACTCCACGGTGGAGTGGGGGATGCGATCGTGCCAACGTGCGGTATTGAGTTCGTAGATGCGCTCGCCCGCTTTGACGGCGGCGGTGCGGTCGAGCAGGTAGCGACGGCATTCCGCGACGAACTGCTCTTTGTCGTCGAAGGTGGGCAGCTCGAAAATCGAGTCGAGTGATCCGACGGCCGCCGAGGTTCCGACGACGGGTAGGCCCTTGCTCGCTGCGTCGAGAATCTTCACTCTGACGCCGCCGCCGGTGGCGACCGGTGCGATCAGAGCTCGGCAGGTGCCGAGGAATTCCTGCAGGTCGTCGACGAAGCCGAGGTCGCGAACGCCGGCCGGGTATACGGGATCCTTGGCACCCGGGGCCTTCGCGCCGATGATGCAGAGTTCGGCACCGTCGATGCCCGCGGAGATGGCCGGCCAGTACTCCAACGCGATCTTGAAGGCTTCCTGGTTCGGCGGCCAGTCGCGAGTGCCCATGAACACCAAACGTTTCGCGGTGGCAGACAGATCGAGTTGCGGCGCAGGTTCGAGGGTCAGGTCTATCCAGCGGGCGTCACGCACGCCCTTGTCGCGGTACATCTGCGCCTCGTCGGCATCGTAGGTTCCGACGGCATCTGCTGCGCGGGCGACGCGAATCTCGTCGCGCAGGATGCGGGGGGCCTCGACGCGGCCGATCGACCCACGAGTCACCTTCCACACCTGGGATTCGGTGTTGACGGTGTTGATCGCGAAGGGTGATCCGAACTTGGCCGACCGCAGGAACGACTCGGCCATGTAACTGTGTTCGGCCACATACACATCCGAGGTGGATGCGTCGATGGCGTCGCGCAAGGCATCGACGTCGTAGCGGCCGTGCACAACCGAGCGGGTCGGCCGCAGGGACTTCATCAGCAATCCCAGATCCACCTTGGGCTTGGGAACGCGAACGACGTCCGGAGCCACGTCGGTCTCCTTGGACAGGCAGATCAAGCGCACCTCGAAGGCCCCGCGGGCCAGCTGCATCATCAGGCGAGACAGGGCGATGTCACCGCCGTGTTCGGTGACGGGGTCCTTGGACAGCAGGAATGTCGCTCTTCTCATTGCGTCACTTCTTCTTTCACCGGATCGCGATACAAGGCGCGCATGAACCACACGAGGAGCACGGCGTCGGTGATCACCGACGCCGCGGCGGCACCGACGGCACCGAAGGGGAAGAGGCACAACACCAGAACCATCTTCAGCGGCGCGAGCGTCGCGGCCGCCATGACCCGCGTGCGGTCCCGATGCTGGAGGTAGAGCACGGTGGTGAACACGTGGTTCATCACCCGCATCACCACGAACAGCGACATCACCACCAACGCTCCCGCAACCTGCGGGGATGCCGGCGTGAAGAACAGAACGAGTCCGGCGGCCAGCAGCAGAGATCCGGCAGCAGAGCCGAGAATCGCAGTGTGCTTCAAGGCCGGGCCGGCACTGACCAATCCGTCTGCTGCGCGGAGCTTTTCGTGGAAGGTGTTGCCGAAGGCCTGGCCGATGAAGGCCACGGCCCAGGCGGTCACTGCGGCGACGGAGTAGTAGCCGGCAATCGTGGAGTCGGTGAGGAAGCCGAGTAGCAGCACGTCGCCCTGGATGTAGACCGCGTTGGCGAGGTTCTCCGAGAACAACATCGACATCTCTCGCCACGATCCGGGGACGCGCGGGCGTGCTACCCGAGTCTGCAGTGCGGCCAGCACTGCGATGACGAAATACGGCGCGGCATAGAGCAGGCTGGCCACCGTCAGCGACGGGTCGGGAGCGGCGAACAGGTACGCCGTTGCGAGTGCGATGGAGGTCGCTTGCCGCGTCGTGTCCAGACGCTGGGTCAGATCGGGACGGCCGTCGCGCAAGGCCCTGCTCTTGTAGGCATTGAACACCAGCTCGCCGCCGCCGATGACGAGAGCGAACCAGGCGATGTAGTTCACTTGCATTAGACACAGTCCAACGGCGATCAGTACTGCACCGGTCAGCACCCGAGTAGTGCGCTCGCCCAGAAACTCTCGTTCGGAAACGCGAATCGAGCGCACGGTGAACGGATGATCCAGTGGCGCTGCGACAATAGCGGCGAGCGCGAAGGCCATCGCGTACTGGCCGTAATCGGAGATCCCCAGCTTGGCGATCAGCGCGACGGTCCACAGCAGCCCGATGCCGCGGCCGCCATAGGTCCACAGCGCTGCAACCCCTGCTTTCAGAAGATTCCCGTTCACTTGGACCACACAGCCACGAAGCTCTCGGCCACCGAGTGCGGAGCGTTGGCGCGGCGCAGCGCCTCCACTTCTCGGCGGAGTCGGGTCAGCGCTGCCCGATCGGTGACGAGGCGGGCGGTGGCGTCGGCGATCTCGTCGGTTCCGCCGGCGACGACCAGTGCACCGCCGTCGGTTTCGGACAGCGCACCTTCTTCGAGGCAAACCACGGGAGTTTGGTAGGCGATGGCGCGGCTCACCGATCCGGAGGCGGGGAACGCATCGCCGTAGATCGATCGCTTCCCGTAGGGCACGACGAGTGCGCGAATGGAGGCGAAGAATGCGTCCTCGTCCGGCCCGTTCACCTCGCCGAGGATCTCCACTCCGTCGATGGGATCGAGCTGTTCGGTTCCGCGGCCGGCGATGCGAATGGCGATCCCGCTGGGCAGGCGATCGCGCAACTGCTGGAGCTGATCGAATCCCTTGCCGCGATAGACGAATCCGAACATGCCGACGGCCAGCGGGCGGTCTTCGGCCGGAGTGATGTCGGGGCGTTCGGGGACGAAGTGCATCACTGCTTCGGCCGTCACGGCGGGGTAGCTGCGTTCGAGGGAGTGGGCACCGGAGCGGGTGAGTGCGAACAGGGTTCGGCTTCCCACCACGCTGCGCTCGAGTCGACGCCACGCCGCCCGCAGTGGGTAGTGCAGGCCGTGATTGAGTATTTTCTTGTCGGCCAAAAACTTGGTGCGGGCAGGCCACCAGACGATGCCGGGCGGGTCGTGCACGGTCGCGGTCACCATCGGGTCGCCGGTCAGACGAGCGGTTGCCCAGAACGGCATCACCGATCCGCCGCTGAGTTCGCTGTGCACGATGACCCGTCCAGGGTCGGCATCGACGAGCTCTTGAAGTGCTCTGCGGTGCCTCAAGATATCGCGCACGGAATGCGAACCCGGCCCGTCGTGTCGGTATTCGATGACCTCACCGAAGTGAGGACGCACGGCGTCGGCGAAATCGTCGGCATAGTCGCCCACCCCGCCCACTCCGGATCGAGGGGCGAGGTAGACGAGTCGGCAGTCGCGCAAGATCATCAGTAGAACAGCGGCCGGTACTTCGGGCGGTAGGCGAGCGCCTCGGGATCCCGCATGGCGCGGACCTTGGCGGGCACTCCGGCGACCACTTCGAGTTCGCCGACATCTCCGCGCACCATCGAGCAACCGCCGACCACCGCACCGCGGCCCAGGGTCACGCCGCTCAGAAGGGTGCTGCGACTGGCGATCCACACGTAGTCGCCGATGACACAGGGTTCGAGGATGGGGGTGAATTCCGGCGAGTTGTGATCGTGGTACCCGCCGATGATGTGGGTGTCGCTGGCGATGACGACGTTGCTGCCGATGGTGATGCCACCGCGGGCGTCGAGCATGCAGCGAAACCCGATAGAGCACGCGTCGCCGATGGTGAGGCCCTCGGGATCGAGGATGGTGGTGCCGCGGAAGATCGAGACGTCCTTGCCGATGGTCGCTCCGAACGCGCGCAGGAAGTTCTGCCGAATCCAGTGTGACGGAATGAACGTCACGATCATGTTGAACCCGAGCGTGCCGACGCGATTGCGCAGCTTCCGCTTGAACGTGATGTCCTGCATCTTGTAGTTGGACACGTCGTAGATCTCGCCCACAGGCCGTTCCACCGCTGTCATGCTGCCATCTCCTCGGTCATGTCGAATTCGACCATCGCCCTGACGATTTGATCGAAGTCCTTGGTCGGTGCCCAGCCCAACAGATTTCGGGCTTTGGCGGCGTCGCCCACCATCCTGGCCGAGTCGGCGGGTCTGAGCATCTCGGAATCGCTCCGCACATGGTCGCGCCAGTTGTCGATCCCCACTGCCTCGAACGCGGCGGCGACGAAGTCCGCCACGCTGTGTGCCTCGCCGGTGGCGACGACGAAATCGTCGCCTTTGCCGTAGTCGGCCATCGCCGCCATAGCGTCCACGTAGTCCGGTGCCCAACCCCAGTCGCGTACCGAGGAAAGGTTGCCCAGTTCGAGGGTGTCGAGGGTGCCGCGGGAGATAGCGGCGGCGGCCTTGGTGATCTTGCGGGTCACGAAGCTGTCGGGTCGACGCGGAGATTCGTGATTGAACAGGATGGCGTTGGTCGCTTCGAGACCGCGGGACCGATAGACCTCGACCATGTTGTGGCTCAGCGCTTTCGAAGCCCCGTACGGAGATGTGGGTGCTACTCGAGTGTCCTCGTTCTGCATCGATACTCCGGAGCCCGCGAAGATCTCGGCACTGGAAGCATTGACCACCATGATGCGTCTGCCCGACGCCTCCTGCTGGGTGAAGCACGCGTCCAGCAGTGCGGCCGCCGACACTCCGTTGACCCGAGTGGTGAGCACCGGATCGTTCCACGACCGCCACACCGACGAGATGCCTGCCAGGTGAAAGACGTAGTCGGGCTCGATGTCCTGAATCAGAACCCGCGTAGCCCCGTGTTCGCTGAGTTCGATGTCGTGTTGTTCCACAAAAGGGTTCACCGTGCCGTCGTTGCCACCGGGCTTGGCCACACCGTGGACGGCCCAACCGCGTTCGAGCAACAGTTCGGCGAGATAGCTACCATCCTGGCCTGCCACCCCGGTGATCAGCGCGGTGGGGCGCCGCCCGGTATTCACGCGATTTTGACCGTGTCGGGCGACTGTTCCGCGAGGTCGTTCTGGACCATCATCGCAACCAGTTCGGGGAAAGCAACTTTCGGCTTCCAACCCAGTGCTGCGTGGGCCTTGGCGGAGTCACCGACGAGGAGGTCGACCTCGGCCGGGCGGAAGAAGCGCGGGTCGATCTTGACGTAGCGCTCCCAGTCGTCGATGTCGACGGCAGCGAATGCATGGTCCAGCAGTTCTCGAATGGAATGAGTCTCCCCCGTGGAGATCACGTAGTCGTCGGCCTCGTCCTGCTGCAGCATCAGGTACATGGCCTCGACGTAGTCTCCGGCGAAGCCCCAGTCGCGTTTGGCGTCGAGGTTGCCCAGGGACAGCTCGCTCTGCAATCCGAGGGCGATGCGGGCGACGGCCTGGGATACCTTGCGGGTGACGAATTCAGGCCCGCGACGGGGGGATTCGTGGTTGAACAGAATTCCCGAGCTCGCGTGCATGCCGTAGGACTCGCGGTAGTTGATGGTCATGTAGTGCCCGTAGACCTTGGCAACGCCGTACGGCGAGCGGGGCCACAGCAAAGTCTCTTCGCGCTGCGGTACCTGCTGAACCTTGCCGAACATCTCGGAGCTCGACGCCTGGTAGAACCGCACCTGCTTGCCCGATACCTGCTCGTAGAGCCGGGTGGACTCGAGCATGTTGAGCACGCCGCCGCCGGTGACGTCGGTGGTCAGGCGTGCGTTCTCCCACGAGTACGCAACGAAGGAGACGGCTCCCAGGTTGTAGACCTCGTCGGGATCGGCGACGGCGAAAGCGCGCATCAAGGCCGACAGATCGAGCAGGTCACCGTGCAGTACCTCGACCTGAGGCAGTACCTGCTCGAGCATCGCGGCCTTCGGATTGTTCTGTCCACGGAGGAGTCCGAAGACTTTGTATCCCTTGCTCAGTAGCAGCTCGGCGAGGTAGAGGCCGTCCTGGCCGGTGATGCCGGTGATCAGTGCGCGTTTCGTCGTCATGCTGACGCCCTCTCCATGGTTTCGGTGTACATCTCGGATACAGCAGCGTGCATCTCTGCGGAGAAGCGTTCTTCGTTGAATTGTTCGACGTGCGCTTGGATCTTCAACGGTTGCCAGGGGATTCGTTCGAGTTCCGTGATCGCCTTCCGAATCGAATCCGGTTGCGGCTGATCGAAGTACACACCGGACACGCCCTCGTCGACGGTGTCGAGGAAGCCGCCCCAGCGCAGCACCGCGCTGGGCTTACCGTGGAAGCCCGCTTCGATGGGGGTCAGTCCGTAATCTTCATAGCTGGCGGCGATCAAACCGTTACAGCCCTGGTAGAGCCAGGTCATCTGGCCCGACGTCAGATCGCTGAGCATGAGTACGTTGTCGGACTTGATCTTTCGCAACCGGTCTGCCTCGGGACCGCGGCCGACGACGATCAGCTTGCGGTCGGTGCCGGCGAAAGCGGCGATGACCTGGTCGACGTTCTTGTACGGCAGCAGGCGGGAGATGCACAGGTAGTAGCCTGATCCGGTCTGCCATCCGGCCGCCTCGGGGATTGGCTCGGGCTGTGCCGTCTCGACGGTGAACGGGGCGGGTACCACCGTCGACCCGATCCCGTAGGCGTCGGTGATGCGTTGCTGCACTACCGTCGAGATGGCGAGATACCGGTCGGCCGATAGAGCCGCTCGCTGGTCCCACATGCGCAGCGGTGCCGAAAGTGCCTTCAAAGCAGCACGTTTGAGAGGGCTACGTGACTCGCCCAGATACATCTGCGATTCGTACAGCCAACGCGCCGGCGAATAGCAGTAGACGAGTTTGCGGCCGGAAGTGTGGAAGCCGTGCGCCCAGCCGCTGGTGCTCGTGAGCACCACGTCCGCGTCGATCTCGATGGACGAGGATGCGAACGGCAGCAGTGGAAGTGCCGCTCGGTGATTCTTACGCAGAAACCCGATTCGGTTCAACGTCGACGGACGTACATCGAGGTCGGCGAATTCGGGAAACGTCGTCGAAGGCTCGAACAGCGTGGTGTAGATCGGTGCGTCGGGGAAAGCTCGAGCCATGGCCAGCACGACCTTCTCGGCTCCACCGCGTTGAGTCAGGTAGTCGTGGGCAATGGCAACGTGAAGTCCAGGTCGATCGGTCATGCGTCCACCTGGCAGTATCGGATCGAATCAAATTGTGGCACAGCGATATTGGTACGCATCTTCTACCCATCGTGTCTAACCGAACTCGAATGGAGCACGAGATTTTTCGAGCACCGATCGGGTTCGGGCGTGCGACACTGCACGACGGAACCGTGGACAAACCGGTGTCCCCCGACGAGACATGCGAACAATGGACGTCATTCTGCCACGAAGAGTCATTCGTTCGCTGTATATGAGTATCCGTTTTTTCGACAAATAGATAGCGCGAAGTGAGGTTCTTCACAACGCAAATTAATTCGTCGAGACAGCGGAAACCGCGCCTTTGCTCAGAGTTAACGTATCCGCAATGAAGACGCCGAGAAACCGCGTCCGAGCATGCAAAGAAAAGGGTCCTGCGGTTTGTGAATTATGAATCAGATACGACCGAAATCACCGAGTGACAGTGGTTCCCGCAAACGGAGCCCACGTGATGGCACCGTACTGGAACGTCACGCGCACACCTCCGCCGTACTGAGGTACCTCGCCACTTGTGGCCGGTCCCAGAGTCGGATCCCAGGCGCTGAAGATGCCGCCACCGATGTTGTGCGTACCGCCGATGGCGGTGGAGAACACTCGCAGGCCGTAGGGACTGTCGAAGTCCTGGTAGGTGCCGTTGAAGGGTGTGGTCGGCAAGAATCCGGTGTAGCGAACGGCCTCTGCGACCGCCCTGGGCACCCCGACGAAGCCATTGGGCATCTCGTACACCACAGCGTCCTGTCGGTATTGAGCCCAGGTATCGCGAACGGGAAACACCGGGCCCAGCACGGCTCCGAAGTTGTTCGGTGCGGCGGCGAAACGGGTGTACTCGGCGGTCCTCGGAATGTTGTTCTGCAGCAGACTCATCAGGGCCCACAGCGCGGGCTTGGCCGACCAGTCCGTGTGGAGCAGTCCGAATGTCATCTCCGGGTCGTTGCTGCCGGTCTGCTTGTCACGCAGCTGATACAGGAAGATCGGGCCGGTGTACGGCAGCTCCCGCCACTTGGTGACGAAGTCGGTGATCATTGCGCTCTGTTGGTCCTCGGAGGCCACCGAGGTCGGCACTCCGTACTCGGTGCCCCAGATCTTCTTGTTGCCGTCACCGTTGGCCACCATCGCGGCGCGCATGTCCATGAGCTGGCGGGCAGGGGAGTGATCGACGTACGGGCCCTCGGAGAACTTCATGGAGTACTGGTACGGGTGATAGGACAGGGCGTCGAAATACCCTTTCGCTCCGGCTGCGTACATCTGGTTGGTGAAATCGACGGGGTTGACGATTCCCGGGGCCTGCTCGGCTGCGCCCAGCACGCCGCCGACGACCGTCGCGGCCGAATCGGCTGCCTTGATCTTGGGATATGCGGCCTCGAGCAGGTCGGTGTACCCCGAGGCGTCCGGTTGCGGGCCGTAGAACATCGACCCGTTGGGCTCGTTCCAGATCTCGTAATCGGCCACTGTGCCCTTGTATCTCGCGGCGGCCTTTCCGGCGAATGCACCGAACGCGGCCGGCGAGGCCGGACGAGTGTTGATGGGTTGATTCACCGGGGACGTCGCCCACCCCGGGGTGTAGGCGATGATGCCCAGCATCGAGATGTTGGCTGCTCGCAGCTTGTTCACCACGCGGTCGACGGGTGCCCAGTTCAGCTGACCCTGCACAGGTTCGACGGTCGACCAGGGGATGGCGACGCGCATCGACTTCACGCCCATGGCGGTCACGAATTGGACGGTGGTGTCCAATTCGGCGTCCGTCGACCACAGCAGGCCGCCGCCGTCGGAGATGCCGACACCGGGGGGTGTCGGGGCCGCTCCGGCAGGTGCTTGAGTTCCGAATGCAACGCCGGCCGCGACGATCAGAGCTGTTGTCGCCGACACCACTGTACGAAAGCCACTGCGAAAGTGAACCATTTGGAATTCTCTCCACCAGGGGGCCTGTGCCAACGTTCGACAGGCCGGTGCGGTGAATCATTGCACCGGAAACAAGGCTTTGTACAAATATAAACATTCATTCCGATTGTTATGAAACTGCTGGTCGCGCTTCCTTGACCGAAACCAAGCTTTTCGTTTCTTCGGTGCCGAGATTGTCGGTAAGTGGATCGGTTTTCGACGACTTTTCCCATGCGTAGACGAGAAATGCGTACATCACCGAAAAGGCCATGGTGGTCGCCGGGATCGTGACCACGGGGAAGTCGAGCTGCAGCGCGACGACGGCGAAGCCGATCATTCCGCCGCCGTAGAACCCGTACTCCCAGTGTCGGGACCGCAGGAGTGTGTATCCGACCACTGCGATGACGACGAGTATCGCGACGAAGGCGATGCCGGCCACCAGCCCGCCGCGGTAAATGGTCAACAGCGGGGTGTTGGCCACGTAGTTGACCTCGAAAGCGACCGTGGGGTCTTTGAATTCTGCACGGCCCCAGCCCAGTCCGAACATCCAGTGGCCTTGCATATGCCCGGGGAACTCCACCAGGGCGTCGCCGCGGGCACTCGACCCGGCGTCTCCACTGCCGAACGACGAGAAGACGCGATTGCGCACGCTCGGCACCGCGAGGGCTCCGACGAATGCTGCCGCGAACGCACCGACGATGGCGAGCCGCTCGCGTGTGCGCAGTTGTTGGAACGCCAACATCAGCAGCACTCCGAACACCACCGAGAACAGTGCGGCGCGCGAGAGCGTCATGACGATCGACAGGAACAGCAGTGCGGCAAGCACTGTGCGCAGGTAGCCGCGCAGAAGTAGTACACACAGCATCAAGGCCAGGACGAAGCCGATACCTGCCGCGTTGGGGTCGATGTAGGTTCCAGCCAGGCGAACGGTGGTGGCTCCGGTGGGGCTGTAGACGAATCGCGTGCTTTCCTCTTCGCTGCCGTAGCCGAAAATCGACAGGTAGCGGATCAACTTCCCGGCTGGGTCTGCGACGAAGATCAGCACGGCGAAAGCGGCTGCGGCCGAGGCGGCATAGACGTAGATCCTGCCGAACAAGGCAAGTTCGTCACGCTGCATCCGCAGCAGGCAGACGACGACCAACGTGGACACGACCCATTGCCCGAATTCGACGTAGTCGACGAGTGCGCCACTCGTCGCGAACAGTGACAGTGCGGACAGGACGAGCAATGCGATCATCGGCATTTCCGGCCATGTGATGCGGCTCACCGCTGTGCGGTGGATCACGGTGGCGAAAATGACCGCGATTCCCAATGCGAATATTAACGGCGCGTGAATTCCGGGAACGTATCCGAATGGCAGTGCGCCGAGTGAAAAAGCAAGCACACGAGTCAGATACAGCGGGTGACGTAGGCCGATGTACGCTCCCACAGTCAGCGCGACGAGGGCGAACGCGGCCAATTTCGCCGGTGTTCCGCCGACGATCATGGCGAATGTAACGAACACGGGAACGACCACGATGGCGGCCGCACCGACGCGCTGCGTGATGCTCATAGGCACTGATGTTGTCACGCTTTCACCCGCTCGCAACATGTACGCCCTGCCGAATCCTTCGCTGCGCTTTATTGTTTCCCCTTGACCGACGTCATTCGATAGGAGCACTCGTGGAGATTCGAGAATACGGGCGGATTCTTCGCGCGGGTTGGTGGATCGTCGCGCTCACGATGGTCGTCGGCATGGTCGGCGGCTGGGCCTACACGCTCATCACGACGCCGCAATACCAGGCGTGCGCCCGCTTGTTCGTCACCACCGAAGGCGGTAGCTCGGTCGGCGAGGCGTACCAGAACAACCTCTTCTCGCAGGAACGCGTGACGTCCTACGCCGGATTGGCGACCAGCACACAGGTTGCCCAGCGCGCGATCGATCAGTTGCAGTTGGACATTTCTCCGGACGAACTGCGTTCGCGTGTCACCGCCACGCCCATCGACAAGACGGTGTTGCTCGATCTCTGCGCCACCGACGCCGATCCTGCGGTTGCGCAGGTGTTGACCAACGCGGTCGCCGGTCAGTTGACCCAGCTGGTCCAAGAACTCGAAACCTCGCAGCGTGGCGGTAGCCCGGCCGCCGGTGCCACCATCGTCGATCAGGGTGATGTTCCGGCCGCACCGATCGGCATGGGACTGACCACCGTCCTGGGGCTCGGTGCCGCCATCGGCCTCGTCGTCGGTCTCGCGCTCGCATTGTTGCGCGGCCTGTTGGATCGTTCCGTTCGGGATCGCACTCGTGCAGAGGAGATCTCGGGCCGCAGCGTATTGGGCGGACTCCCGGTCGACGCGACGCGATCCACGTCGGCAGTGGCGTCGATGATCAAGATGGGCGAGCCACTGCGCGCCCTGCGCACCAACATTCGTTTCCTCGGCGGTGGCGTACCACCGCGCGTCATCACCATCACGAGCCCGTCGGCGGCCGAGGGACGCACCAGCACCGCCATCGATCTTGCCGCAATTCTCGCCGAAGCGGGGCACGCAGTTCTGCTCGTCGGCGGCGATCTGCGCAACGCAGCGCTGGGGACTCGCCTGGGCATCGACCAGTCCATCGGATTGTCGACGGTGCTCTCCGGCGAACACCGCATCGATGAGGCCATCCAGCGTGACGTGTTCGACGGTGTGTCGGTACTGCCGTCGGGTCCGGTGCCGCCCAATCCGAGCGAGCTGCTCGGATCGGACCGCGCCCACGAGGTGCTCGAGCAGCTGCGCGGCGATTACCGCTACGTCATCGTCGACACCCCACCCTTGCTCGAGGTCACCGACGGTGCCATTCTCACTGCCTTGTCCGACGGCACCCTGGTTCTCGCGCGCACCGGTAGAACGACGCGGGAGAAGCTGCGACGGGCGATCAAGGTGCTCGACGGTGTCAGCGGCACCGTGCTGGGCGTGGTGACCACGTTCGAGCCGTCGGCGCGACGGCTCCTCGGTGGCAACCCCTCGTCCAACGACACCCCCGTAAAGCCTTCTGCCGCAGCACCGTCCACGGAGGCTTACTCCGCAGCAACCCGGCCCACACCGGCGACGAGCGATACCGCGACCTCCTCGGCGAGCAGAGGATAGCTTCGATGGCAGGGAGGTTCGCGGCGAAGGTCGGTGTGGTGCTGACCGCCGCGGCGATGGTGGTCTCCTGTTCGCAGGAGGCACCCGTGGTCATTCCACCCGGCGTGCCGACGGCCCCGGTCACGGCATCGGCGACGGCGTCGAAACCGCCGCCGCCGTCGAACATCGGTGGGTCCGCTCCCGGGTCGTTGATCTCGGCGGAACCGATAGAGGACATCGCTGTCGACATCACCGAGCTCGGTGCGTCCGCAACCCGGGTGGTGTACCGGTCGACGTCCGGGGTCACCGGTCAACCGACGGAGGTCTCGGGAACCGTCGTCGTTCCCGCCGGTACCGCTCCCGAGGGCGGTTGGCCCATCGTCTCGTTCGGGCACGGAACCACGGGAGTGCTCAACGCGTGCGGGCCCTCGTTGTACGCGAACCTGCTCGGTAACGCTCCTATCGTGGCCGCTCTCGCGCTGAACGGTTTCGCGGTGACGATGACCGACTATCAGGGTCTCGGACTCGAAGGGTCTTATCATCCCTATCTCGACTCGAAGACGTTCGGCTACAACATGATCGACGCCGTGCGCGCAGCCAGGAACTTCATGCCCACCTTGAGTTCTCGGTGGTCGGCGTACGGGGTCTCACTCGGGGGGATGGCGGCGTGGGCGGCGAGCGACCGCAACGCCGAGTACGGCGGTGGACTCGAGCTGGTCGGCACGGCCGCGATGGTGCCGGTCTCCGATATGGCGGGCTTGGCCGACGCCGCCGCAAACGAGACGCTGACCCGTGCGCAGTACCCCTTGCTGATGTACGCGCTGCACTCGCTGGCGATCTCCTACCCCGAGATGAATCTGGACGACTACCGGTCCGGCTTCGCCCGCGAACGGTGGGACGACCTACTCGAATGCGTCCCTCCGGGATCGTTGGAGGTACCCGAGTTGCAGACGCGGCTCCAGCCTGACGATCTCAAGCCGGTCAGCCAGGAGGCGACAAATCGTCTGCGTGGCTACCTCGCGGATATGGCGCTGCCGCAACAAGGGTCGACCACACCGCTGCTGGTGATGTACGGCAGCGAAGACGATCTGATCCTCGAGCCGTGGACCGAGAAGGCGTTGCAGCGCGCGTGCGATTTCGGGGGCGTCGTCGAGTACGAACTGCATCAAGGGGAGGGGCACGGCAACCTGGACAGCAGTCGGTCGCTGCCGTGGGTCAAGAGTATGTTCGCCGGCCAACGGCCCGTCGACACCTGTGAGCAGAGACGATGATCGCACCGGCGGGTGTGCCGACCCTCAAGGACTACGGCCGGATCCTGTTGTCCGGCTGGGCCTTGATCGCGGCTGCCGCCGTCCTGTCGGCGGCCGTGGCGTGGCTGGCGACATCATTCGTGGAG
This sequence comes from Rhodococcus sp. NPDC078407, assembly GCF_044542515.1. Lineage (NCBI taxonomy): Bacteria > Bacillati > Actinomycetota > Actinomycetes > Mycobacteriales > Nocardiaceae > Rhodococcus > Rhodococcus sp. NPDC078407. The sequence goes on from NZ_JBITUQ010000002.1 coordinate 108,308, forward strand.
CCGTCGTACACCGCGGCCTCCCGGGTGTTCGTCACTGCGCCCGGTCCACCGTCACCCAAGAATTCGGTGGACGGCAACCGTGGGTCGCTGGTTCGCGTCGAGTCGTCTGTTCAGCTCGCGACCGGCGAGCAGGTCTTGCGTCGGGTCATCGCATCCCTGGATGTGCCGATGGAACCTGCCGAGCTGAAGAACGACATCACGGTGGTGCCCAGTCCCGGCTCGGCTCTCATCGAGATGTCCGTGGTCAACGACGATGCCGAGCTGGCGCGTGATATCGCCAATGCGGTTGCAGTGCAACTGGTCAGGCTGGTCGGGGAGATCGACCTGGGAGTCGACGGACCGGTGTCGCAGCTGACCGTCGTGGATGCGGCCACCACCCCGGGTGCGGCAACCGGCCCCACGCGCACGAGCAACGCGATGCTGGGCGGCGTCATGGGGGTCGTTCTGGGCAGTGTGCTGGTGCTCGCGAGGGGGATTTCGCGAGATTCGATCGACCATCGCGATCAGGTCGAACAATTACTGGGGGAACGCATGGGGGAGAAACGATGAACGATGCAGGAACGAGGCTGCTGCGCAGAGCGGTGACAGTCGGCGCGCTGGCGCTGGCATTGACAGCGGCGGGGTGCTCGTCGGACGAGGCGGTGGTCGATCCGCAATCCGTCGCGGTCGGGGCCACGCTGCCGGCCGATTACGGCAGCAACGGCCCTGGTTCTCTGGAGAGTGCGGAGGAGCTGCTCACCATCGATCGCCGGTTGAGCGGAATTTCCTCCATCGCGGCGCGGGTGGTCTACACCTCGACGTCGGGAGTAGACGGATCGGAGCAACGGGTATCGGGCACCATCTTCGCCCCGGAAGGCCCAGCGCCGGAGGGTGGTTGGCCGATCATCGCCTACGGACACGGCACCACCGGGGTGCTCGAGGACTGCGGCCCGTCGACCGACCCGGAACTGCTGGGTAGCTCGCAGATCGTCGCAGCGTTGGTGCGGTCCGGGCACGTGGTGGCGGTCTCGGATTACCAGGGGCTCGGCCTCGACGGCACCTATCACCCGTACCTCGACGCGCGTACCGTCGGGAACAACCTCATCGATTCGGTCCGTGCCGCGCGAAAGTTGGTGCCGAACACCTCGACCCGATGGGCGTCCTTCGGTGGCTCTCAGGGTGGCCAAGCCTCCTGGGCAGCAAACGAATTGGCGAGCAGTTACGGCGCGGGTCTGGACATGGTGGGGTCGGTCAGCCTGGTTCCTGCTGCAGACATCACCGGTTTGGCGCAAGCGGCAGCCAACGGCACGCTCACCGACGACCAGAAGCCGCTGCTGCAGTGGGTTCTGGTGGGGTTGTCGCAGTCGCACCCCGAGATGGATCTCGACGACTACCGCAGGGGCATCGTCGAGGAGCGGTGGGACGAGCTGTCGGCCTGCGGCGGCGTTCTCGCTGCCGACCGCACGTCTCTGGCGGCACAGATCAGCGACGACGATCTGCGCCCGGCAACACCGGAGGCAACCGCGACGCTGGAGGGCTACCTGCGGGAGATGAGTCTGCCCATGTCGCCCGCGTCGGCTCCGATGCTGGTGATCTACGGCGGCCAGGACACGTTGATCTCGCAGCCGTGGACGGATGCGGCCATCGCCGCCGGCTGTGGCAGCGGCGACAGTATTCAGTATGTGCTTCAACCGAATTCCGGTCACGCAGACATCGACGGTGCTGCTGCGTTCGGATGGCTACAGGACCGGTTCTCCGGCACCGAGGCCGTCAACTTCTGCCCAGCTCCGGCTCCGGCACCGTAACTCGTCGAAGGCAGCCATGACAGCAACTCCGGACAGCACCGCGGCCGCAGCCACTGCGCCCGCATCTGCAGTGAACGGCGAGTCCAAACGGCCCGCTCGCATCCTCGGCCTCGACGGGCCGCGCGGCTTCGCGTGCCTGTGCGTGCTCGCCGTGCACGTCGGCGGCCACTACTCGCCCCAGACCGTGCTCACGTACAAGCTCGGTCTACTCGGCCAAGGATTGATCTTCTTCTTCGCCCTCTCGGGGTTTCTGATCTTCCTGCCGATGGTCCGAAAGTTGTTCGCCGGCAAACCGATGCCCAACAACGTCAGCTACGCCATGCACCGCCTGCTGCGAGTGTTCCCCGCGTACCTGTTCATCTTCCTGTTCGCGAACTTCGTGATGCGTGCGGTGTTCGTGGAGAACGCCGCCGTCGCCGAGCAGCACTTCACCGACAACGGCCTGGGGGTCCTCACCGATCCGTGGACACTGCTGGCCAATCTCACGCTGCTGCACTCCTACATCCCCGGCATGTTGCAGACCGGAATCAACCCGTCGTGGTCGCTGTCGCTGGAGTTCGCGTTCTACATCGCGCTGCCGCTGCTGACGGGTATCTCGTTCTATCTGCGCAAGCGCACCTCCATCTCGGCCCCGGTGCTGGCAATGATCCCGGTGGTGATCATGTTCGTCATCGGCGTGACCGGAAAGCTGTACACCGCCTCACTCGTGGGGCCGTCGGGCATCACCGATCCGAAGTTGCTGGATTGGGGACCCAACCAGATCGCGGTGCTCAGCCGTAGCTTCTGGTCGCTGGCAGACAATTTCACGTACGGGATGCTCGCAGCCGTAGTTTTCGTCGCCGTCGACAACGGAATCATGAAGGGTGCCATCGCAACCAAGATGCGGTGGTGGACGGGCCTTGCCATGATCCCCACGGCGGCGATCTCGCTGAAGCTGATCGACGACAACTCGCGTTGGCAGAGTTCCACTGTGGCCTTGGGTTCGGCCTTGCTCATCCTGTTCATCATCGCGCCACTGGCGAGGGGCGAGAGATCCGTGCTGGCGGAGCGCGCCGATTGGGCACCGCTGAGCTACGTGGGCATGATCTCGCTCAGCGTGTACCTGTGGCACTTCCCCGTTCTGATCATGGTGGGCCGCTTCGGCTGGATGGCCGGCGACAGCCCGCTGGGCATGCTTCGCAACTTCGTGGTGGTCAGTGCGATCAGCATCGCGTTCGGCACGCTGACCTACCGGTTCATCGAGAAGCCCGCGTTGACCTACGCCCGTAGATTCAAGGCCAGCAAATAGTTTCATGCGTCGCACACATCGAGCGCTCACAGCAGTGCTGCTGCTCCCAGCGTTGGCGGGATGTGCCGTCGTCGTGCCGGTGGGTGCAGACGTGCAGCGAGCCCTTGCTGCGGCGGTGACCGGTTCGGATCCACAGCCGATGGTTATCGCAGACCCGGGCACGGGCAGCGGCTCGATCGTCAGTGCCGAGACCATGCCCAATCTGCCGATCCAGGTGCGGCTTTCGGGTGTGAACGCAGCAAAGGTGGCGTATCGCTCGGTGCAGCCGGATGTTGGGGAGCGGGAAGTATCGGGCACGGTGTTCACCCCGCAAGGAGACGCACCCGAGGGTGGTTGGCCGATCATCTCCTACGCCCATGGCACGACGGGCATCGAGCAGGACTGCGCGCCGTCGGAGTCCAGCTCGTTGCTGGGCGCGTCGGCACTCGTACAGGGTTACACCACAGCTGGTTTCGCCGTAGCCATCACCGACTACGAGGGGTTGGGGTACCCCGGCGATCATGCCTACCTGGACAACATCACAGCCGGTTACGACGTCATCGATGCCGTTCGCGCCTTGCGCACCGTCTTCCCCGATGCGGGTACCCGGTGGGCAGCGTTCGGTGGCTCGCAGGGCGGCGGTGCTGCGTGGGCCGCGAACGAGCTCGCCGATTCCTATGCGCCCGAGCTGGATCTGGTCGGTGCGGTAGCGCTGGCACCCGCGGCGAACATGGTCGGGTTGGTGGACAAGGCCATCGCGGGAACGTTGACCGACGACCAGGGCCCGCTGCTGCAGTGGGTACTCGAATCATTGTCGCGCCGCGACCCTGCCCTGAATCTCGACGACTATCGCAGCGGCAACGCCGCGCAGGACTGGGCTGCGCTCACCGGGTGTACCCCAGACAAGGCCGCTGCCCGCGAGGACGCGGTGAAGCAGCTCGGCGACAAAGACTTTGTGCCCGAGACCGACGAGGCCGCGGCGGTGTTACGAGAGACACTGAGGGCGATGGCCGTGCCCACGAGGCCGGCGTCGGCTCCGATGCTGGTGGCCTACGGCGATGCCGACACCTTCATCGACGCGGCGTGGACCGACGCGGCACTCGAGCGGGCCTGCGCGTTCGGAGACGTCATCACCATCGATCGGCAGGCTGGGCGGGGGCACGGGGACGTCAACGGAGACGCCGTCAATGCGTGGATAGCAGATCGTTTTGCCGGGGTACCGGCGCAGAACGATTGCAGTCGATGAAGGGGGCGTCATGGGGTTACGTCAAGATCTGACGGTACGAGCGAAGGACGTGGTCAAGAAGCGTCTGGGACGCGGCATTGCGGTGGAGCAGTTCGACGAGCCGTATCTGGTGGTCGCCGTGCTGGGGCAATCGAATGCGCACGGGGCAGGCCGAGGGTTGGATCGGTCCGGTCTCGACGCCCCGCATCCGCGCGTGCATCAGTGGGCGGCGTCGGGGCGGTCGAAGAATTCGATCGTGGCGGGCAGCAATCCACTCTTTCACGAGGTTCCCTCCAAGGCAGTGGGATTCGGCCCGACGTTAGCAGCGCACCTCGCCGATACGACGGGGAAGCCTGTGTTGCTCGTCCCCTACGCTCGCGGCGACTCAGGATTTGCGCGCATCCACGGCATCTCGTGGGATCCAGCCGATACCGGTGCCCGCGTCAATCTGTTCTGGAATGCCATGCAGCGCATCCGAACCGGCCTCGCCACCAAGGCCGGCAACGAGCTCGCCGCGGTGTTGTGGCATCAGGGCGAGAGTGATGTGCCGTTGCTGACCGGGCCGGTGTATGCCGAGAAACTCGACTCGCTCATCGACGCGCTGCGTGCGGAGTTCGGTGATGTGCCGTTCGTTCTGGGTCAGATGGTGCCGGACGAAATCGAATCGGGGGAGCCCAACTACGCCGTCATCGACGCGGTGCATGCCGAGACGCCGCATCGACGACCGAACGTTGTGTACGTGCCGGGCCCGCGGGGTCTCTACAACAGCGAGACGGAGAAGATTCACTACAGCGGCGAGGGACAACGGGAATTGGGGCACCGCATGTGGAACGCCTTCGCGGGCATGACGCCGCGAGTCGTGCAATCGACCGACACCGCTTGACATCGAGTGTCGATGTGTTGCTTAGTGGTTCCCGGGAGTGGGGTGAAATGGGGAATTCGGCGCTGCCGGAAACATAGTGGTCGCCCCTGGTTAATGCACTCGAAACATGTAACGACATGCGGCTCAGCGTCGATCAACATATCGTTATCACGAGTCACGTTCAGCGCGATGAATGCAGATAATAAGACGGGGTGGCACGGTGCTGTGTCGATCACGATAGGTCGATCACGGAAGGTCGATCACGGAATTTCGGCAGGGCACACGTACCGAGGGGGAAGCAGTGTCAGTGAGTGATCTGAATACGCAGAATTCGGTAGTGTCTCGGCGTGACGCGAGGCGGATGCGACGGGTGACGTCGCGTCGCGAATGGGAAGCGCACTACACCGAGGGTTTGCGGGTAACCGACACTCTTGTTGTTCTCGGTGCCGTGACAGTGGCTCAGATCATCCGGTTCGGTGATATCGACTTCGGCGAGCCGATGGCCATCGTGAGTTACTTCGGAGTCTCGGGTGTACTCGCCGTCCTGTGGTTGGCGTTCCTCGCTATTTTCCGTACTCGTTCCCCGCGGGTGCTGGGCAACGGGTCGGAGGAGTACCGACGCATCGTCTCGGCCACGTTCCGCTTGTTCGGCACCATCGCCATATTCTCGCTGCTGTTCCGGTTCGACATCGCTCGGCTGTATCTCGCCATCGCGCTACCCGTCGGCATGATCGGCCTGCTGTTGAGCCGGTGGGGTTGGCGCAAGGTGGTCGCTCGCCGACGCGCCCGCGGCGGCTACCAGACATCGGTGCTGATCGTCGGCAGCCGCAGTTCGGCGTTGTCGATGGCCGCGTCCTTCGAGCGTTCCCCCGAAGCCGGCTACAGCGTGGTCGGAATCTGCCTGCCCAACTACGAGCCCGGCCACAACACCTCACTCACCGTCGACGGCGTCGAAATTCCCGTGCTGGGCGACGAGCACAGTGTGGTCGAGGCCATCGAGATCTCCGGAGCCGACACCGTCGCAGTGACGGCCACCGAGCACATCGGCCATCGCGGACTGCGAAAGATGGTGTGGGACCTCGAAAAGAAGAAGGTGGACCTCGTCGTATCGCCCGGCGTGATGGACGTGGCAGGTCCCCGACTGGTGATGCGGCCGGTGGCCAACTTCCCGCTCATTCACGTGGAGAAGCCTCAGTACAACGGTGCGAAGCGCTTCAGCAAGACGGCCTTCGACTTCGTGTTCGCCGCGTCGATCCTGCTGCTCATCTCACCCATCCTCATTGCCCTCGCCGTGATCATCAAACTCACGAGCAAGGGTTCGATCTTCTACAACTCCGAGCGAATGGGCATCGACGGCAAGCCTTTCCAGATGATCAAGTTCCGCAGCATGGTGCAGGACGCAGACAAACGCGTGCAGGAGTTGTCTGCTCTGAACGAGGGCGCAGGCGGAGTGTTGTTCAAGATGCGCGACGACCCACGGGTCACCCGCATCGGCAAGGTGATGCGCAAGTTCAGCCTCGACGAGCTACCGCAGTTCGTCAACGTGCTCAAGCGTGAGATGAGCGTGGTCGGTCCGCGGCCACCGTTGCGCAGCGAAGTGGAGACCTACGACGGCGAGGTGCGACGGCGACTGCTCGTCAAGCCCGGTATCACCGGGTTGTGGCAGGTGAGCGGCCGATCCGATCTGTCGTGGGAGGAAAGCGTTCGCCTCGATCTCTCGTACGTCGAGAACTGGTCGATGACGGGCGATCTGCTCATCATCGCCAAGACGGCTGTTGCCGTCGTCAAGAGCGACGGCGCCTACTGACCACCCGCACTCACCGTGCAGGTGGTCGGTTTTGTTCGTATCATGCTGAGATGACGAGTCTTTCGGAGAATGGAATCGGTACTACCATGGCACAGAACTCTTTTCATGATTTCTTGTCCGAGCGCGTGGATCAGATTGCTCATGTGCATCTGAACCGGTCGACGTCGCTGCATGCGGTGATCTCCGACAGCGTCGACGCCTACACATCGGCATTCGCCGAGTACCACGGCACCGAGGCCCCGTTGGATCTACTGGCTGCCGAGGTGCGCACCGAGTTGAGCGATTTCATCCACCGCTGCGCCGAGGCCGTCGAAGAACCCGAGAACCCGCAGTTTCCCGTTCGTCGCTGAAAATTCGCGCCTGAGTTGCCGGCTGTCCACCGTGTCGTGAGCCCCATGGCTTCGAGTATCGGAGATACCGGGACTGCGTTTACTATTCGCAGACGCGGGCGTAGTCGACACGAGAGCCCAGCATCGGTCGGGGCAATGTTTCGACCGAACAGACAGCTCAGCAGCACAACCGACGGGGAACGAACAGCATGCGAATCACAGTCTTCGGTACCGGTTATCTCGGTGCCACCCATGCAGCCTGTATGGCCGAACTGGGCCACGAGGTACTCGGCGTGGATGTGGACCCGGCGAAGCTCGCCAAGCTCGAAGCCGGTGAGGTCCCCTTCTGGGAGCCCGGTCTCGAAGAAGTGCTGCAGCGCAACATCGCGGCAGGACGTCTGCGCTTCACCGCGTCGTATCAAGAAGCCGCCGACTTTGCGGAGGTGCACTTTCTCGGTGTCGGCACTCCCCAGAAGAAGGGGGAGTTCGCGGCCGACATGAAGTTCGTCGACTCGGTCATCGAGACGCTGGCCCCGCTGCTGACCAAGCCGGCCGTGATTTTCGGTAAGTCGACCGTCCCCGTCGGAACAGCGGAACGTCTCGGACGCATCGCCCGTGAACTCGCCCCCGCCGGCGACGACGTCGAGGTTGCCTGGAACCCTGAGTTTCTCCGTGAGGGCTACGCCGTCAAAGACACCCTCCATCCTGATCGCCTGGTTCTCGGTGTGGACCGCGCCCGGCAGGGTCGTGCAGAGCAGCTTGCCCGCGAGGTCTATGCTCAGCTGCTCGACGAAAAGATCCCGTTCCTGGTCACCGACCTCGCTACCGCCGAGCTGGTCAAAGCGTCGGCCAACGCATTCTTGGCCACCAAGATCTCGTTCATCAACGCCATTGCCGAGGTCTGTGAGGCCGCGGGTGCAGACGTGACCGTGCTCGCCGATGCCATCGGGCATGACGAGCGGATCGGTCGCAAGTTCCTCAATGCCGGCATCGGATTCGGTGGAGGCTGCCTGCCCAAGGACATCCGTGCTTTCATGGCCAGGGCGGGAGAGCTGGGTGCTGACCAGGCCCTGACGTTCTTGCGCGAGGTCGACAACATCAACATGCGACGCCGTACTCGCATGGTCGAGCTGGCCCGCGAAGCCTGCGGGTCGCTGCTCGGTGCTCGGGTCGCCGTACTCGGTGCCGCGTTCAAGCCGGACTCCGATGACGTGCGTGATTCGCCCGCCCTGAACGTGGCCGGTCAGATCCAGCTGCAGGGTGCCGCGGTCAACGTGTACGACCCCAAGGCCATGGAGAACTCGCGGGCACTGTTCCCCACTCTCACCTACAGCAATTCTGCGCTCGAGGCCTGTGAAGGTGCCGACGTGGTGCTGGTCCTCACGGAGTGGAAAGAGTTCAAGGCGCTCGCTCCGCAGGACCTGGAGGGCGCAGTGCGCAGCAAGACGCTGATCGACGGACGCAACTGCCTGGATCCGGAGCAGTGGCGGGCGGCGGGATGGAACTACCGCGGACTCGGTCGTCCCTGATCGAGATGCAAAACCGGGCAACCGAGTTCATTCGATGGAATGAACTCGTCGCGTCACCGTGTCTAGTCAGTGTTATCTACAATTCGCAATAACACGAACCGTGGTGCAAGCGAAATCCCTGTTTCGGTTCGACTTGCGCCTTGTGCGGTTTGTTCGGCGGACTATAGAACCGGGGCGACGTTTCAATCGCACCATAAACAGCGCCGCAAACTGTGAACCGTCACATTGACGCGTTGATTGTGCTGGCATGTAACGTTTTTGGGTCCGGTGGCGGTTACACCTCCAGAGTCCCAGTCACGCGAATCGCCTAGTCAACGACAGTGTGGTAAACCGAGTGCTTACTGTTATTCGTTTGTGATTCGCGCCGCTCGCGTGGTGCATCGGGTAACAGCGTGGGACTATTTGAATTCGATACCAGTTGCAATCCGGATTGGTTCGAACCGAACTCGCGTTCACCTCCGGTGCGCGCAGTAGTACGAAGGAGGGGAGCACGTGGCATCTGTCGGGGCTGCACAGCGCTCTCTGTGGGGACATCCGCGTCGCTCGGGCGCGATGGTGGCCCGCAGGCTCACGTCACGACACGTGTGGGAAGACCAATACGTCCGCCGGCTTCGGGTGACCGACGTCGTCGTTGTCGTTCTGTCGGTAGGTCTGGCTCAGATCGTGCGCTTCGGCGGAGTCGAATCCACCGGCCTGCTCTCGATGATGACGTACACGGGAGTGTCCGTCATCATTGCTGCCGTCTGGGTCGCCTTCCTTGCCATCTTCCGCACGCGATCAACACGAGTAATCGGCAACGGTGCCGAAGAGTACCGACGCATCGTGTCGGCCACGTTCCGCCTGTTCGGCGTCATCGCCATAGTCTCGCTCTTGTTCCGCATCGACATCGCTCGCCTTTACCTCGCTATTGCCTTGCCGGTGGGGCTGATCGCGCTGCTATTGAGCCGTTGGGTCTGGCGCAAGGTAGTCGCGCACTCGCGAGACCGCGGTGAATACAAGACCTCAGTGTTGATCGTGGGGAGCCGATCCGCTGCCGTCGCCATGGCGCAATCCTTCGAGAAGTCCCCCTCCGCGGGCTACGCCGTGGTGGGCATCTGCATGCCCGGCTACCAGGCTCCGCGTGACGGAGTTCTGAGTGTCGAAGGCTCCGAGATCCCGGTTCTGGGCGATGAGCACGACGTCCTCGCTGCGATCGAAGAGTGCGGTGCCGACACCGTTGCGGTGACAGCCACCGAGCACCTCGGGCACAAGGGCATCCGCAAGATGATCTGGGATCTGGAGAAGAAGGACGTCGACTTGGTCGTCGCGCCGGGTGTGGTTGATGTGGCCGGCCCGCGCCTGGTGATGCGGCCGGTGGCCGGCTTCCCGCTGATCCACGTAGAGAAGCCTCAGTACAACGGCGCGACGCGGTTCAGCAAAACAGCCTTCGATCTGACATTCGCTGCCTTGGTGCTCGTATTGATCTCGCCGATCCTGCTGGCAGTCGCCGTCGCAGTGAAGGCAACCAGTCGCGGGCCGGTGTTCTACAAGTCCGAGCGCATGGGCATCGATGGCACACCGTTCTCGATGATCAAGTTCCGCAGCATGACCGTCGATGCGGACAAGCAGGTGGCGCATCTTCTGGACAAGAACGAGGGTGCCGGCGGGGTGTTGTTCAAGATGCGTGACGATCCGCGGGTGACACCGGTAGGCAAGGTGTTGCGGCGCTTCAGTCTGGACGAGCTTCCGCAGTTCATCAACGTGCTCAAGCGCGAGATGAGTGTGGTGGGGCCGAGGCCTCCGCTGCGCCGCGAGGTCGAGACCTACAACGGCGAGGTTCGTCGGCGGCTGCTGGTGAAGCCAGGAGTCACCGGGCTGTGGCAGGTCAGCGGCAGATCCGACTTGTCGTGGGAAGAGACTGTGCGATTGGATCTTTCATATGTCGAGAATTGGTCGATGGTGGGGGATCTTCTGATCATTGCCAAGACCATGAAGGCAGTAGCTGGGAGCGACGGGGCGTATTGAGTTTGCCCAAGTCGGGTGTTCGTAGCGCTGTTCTCATGTCGGGAGGGTTAGGAATTCAATGAGCAAGTCAGTTGCAATCATCGGTACGCGGGGATATCCCAGCTACTACGGCGGATTCGAGACGCTGATCCGGCGTCTGGCGCCATACCTCGTCGAAACGGGCTGGGACGTGACTGTTTACGGGCGTCCAGGCGCAGTCAAGACGGACGACCCTCTGCTGGACCCCCGGGTGTCATCGGTGATGACTAAGGGCCTCGAAACCAAGTCACTCAGCACGCTCAGCTACGGTTTAACGTCGTCGCTCAGTGCAGCCCGTCGCAAGCCCGATGTGGCTTTGATAATGAACGTAGCGAACGGATACTGGCTTCCACTGCTTCGTTCTCGAGGCATTCCGACGGTGGTCAACGTCGACGGTATCGAGTGGGAGCGAGCGAAGTGGGGCACCAACGCCAAGCGGGTGTTCCGTGGCGGAGCTCGACTGACAGCGAGGTATGCATCGGAACTGGTATGCGACTCGCATGAGATTCGGCGGCGATGGCAGCACGGTTTCGGGCGCGATGGGGTGTTCATTCCCTACGGTGGCGACGCTCCTGACCGACTCCCAGTCGTCGAGGGCTTGAAGTCCAGAGAATACGTACTGATCGTGGCTCGATTCGTCCCGGAGAACACCGTTCCCGAGTTCCTCGAAGCCGCTAAAGAACTCAGTAAGAAATGGAACGTGGTGATTGTCGGCTCCTCGGGCTACGGCGGGGAGCTTGACCTCGCCGCGCAGACGTTGGCCGACGAATCGCCCCGCGTCCAGTGGCTGGGGCACGTGAGTGACGACCAGAAGCTGTTCTCCCTCTGGCAGCACGCGGGTGCCTACTTTCACGGTCACAGCGTCGGGGGAACGAATCCAGCGTTAGTCCAGGCAATGGCATGTGGAGCACCTGTCATCGCTCGTGACACAATTTACAACAGGGAAGTTTTGTCAGACTTAGGTACATTTGTTCTCCCCGAGCCAGGTGCTATCGCGGCGGGCCTCAGTCGCGCCATGGTTGATTCAAAATGGAAAACTGAATCAGCAGCCCTTTCCATTCAAAGGGCGCAAGACCACTACACATGGCAGACTGTCTGCAATAAATATTCGAGTCTGATCACGAACGCACTTGAAGGAATTCCAGCTAGTCAGACCCGGCCAGATCGTACGGCAGAAGCGAAGCAGTGAGTTACATCGGCAACGGAACTAAATCGCGCACTGGTCCAAACAACCGCATGGGTCGGAGTCCAGGCCTAACGATCAAAATATCCGGCACGCAGTTCTACTTCTTGGCAGCTTTCATATCACTCTCAGCCACGCTCATCTTTGTAACGTGGCCTGTCGCGATGATGTACACTGCGCTAGCGATCTTCGCTGGATTAGCTTTAAACGCCGCGGCTCGGAGCGAAAGATTCACGTGGATAGTCCTAGTAGCGCTTCTTGGGTGCTCCGGCCAGACGCTCAAGGCGGGATTCATAACCATTCTGCCCGAACATGTTGCTCTCGTTATACTTGCTAGCCACATCATTTTCAACTCCAGCAACATTGCTGCAGGAGTGCGCTTTTCGTCTTGGATTAAGCTTGCCGCGTGGTCGGCAGCTCTGTGGATACTCACAGCCTTTGTAACAAGTGCAATCTACGCAGTGCAACCGTTGCAAAGTATACGTCTGACGCTTTGGTTAACAATCGGATTGGCTACCGTAGTTCTTATCCATCGGACCAGGCTTGACGCAGCGAGAATGGCCATAGATGCGGCCTATACAATTGTGGCATACAGTATCTTCTCGATTGCGGGATGGGCGCTATCGCCGGCGGGCTCCGAATCAATCTTTGTCGAGCAGGATTACGCGAGTTCATATCAACGAGCTCAAGGCCTGATGCTGGAACCCAACCTCGCCGCATCGTATGTCTGCGCGTTCTTGGCGCTCAGTCTGGCATTCTATCGGGACCTAAGCAAGAGGCTGTTTTACGCACAAGCGCTGCTGAGTATAGTTCTTGTCGCATTAAGTGTGACACGCACAGTAATTCCGATTGTAATCGCATTCACATTGATCTACTTTTTGCTGACTGCGAAGCCCCTATTTAAAGGAATTGTAGTGGCTGCAATTGTGGCCACTGTCGTTGCTCTGCAAATAGGAGCGGCATCACTGACAATAACAGTCACGAACGACAGCAGCGAGCTGGTTGTAACGGCGGCCAATCGACTCAACGAATTTGGCAGCACAGACACTGGTACTGGGCGACTGCGGGCCGAAACGACCGACCAAGCGTTGTCGGAAATCGCATCCGCTAACCCCTTTATTGGACGAGGTACGAATGCTTACCCGCAGACTCACTCATCCAACCAGTCCTCTACTGGACAGGTCTACTTCGGATTTTGGTGGATAGCCTTAATCTATGACGTCGGATTGATTGGATTTATCTTCTTCTGTACGGCGTTTGCAGCGACAGCGTTCGGCATCGGCATTAGAAGCCTACCGCTACTACTCAGTTTCTCACTCATTGCAGTGACGACAAACCCGATTTGGTACGGATTCTATTGGGCCGCCCTAGGCGTGCTCGTTAAGTGGAGGTCAAACCAAACGACTCGGGGCATCGTGGAGGTTGCTAAGCCCAAGAGGCAGGTGGATTATGCGCATAGCATTTGATGCTCATTGGTGGGACGATGGACCGCCATCTGGACGTAACGTCTTACGCTCAATCGTCTGTCGGTGGCGTGAGGTATACCCAGACGATCAATTGGTACTATTTGGGCCATTACAGAATGCACCAGAAGGATGCCAAATTCGCCGACCTAGAATCAGCCAGCATGCGCTTTCTAACTTGGTCGAATTTGACGCGCGAACCGCAGATTGCGACGCCGCGGTTCTGCATAACTTTTCGAGCTTACGCTCCAGTAAGACCGCTGTTACATTCATTCACGATGTCATATATAGAAGGCAACCGAACTGGTTCTCGATGCAAGAACGCATGTACTTATCTCTGATTACTTTTTCTGCTCGGTACTCACCACAAGTTATATCTTCGACACACTCGGAGGCTCAGCAGATTTCTACTAGCCTCCCGCTTCGCCGGAAAGCGGTTAGCGTGGGCCTTGCTGTGCCAGAGGGCTACTTGAATACCTCACCAGAGCGAGCAAATCTTGGTGTGCAGTTAGACCAGTTTTATCTCTGCGTAGGACGGCTGAACGTCCGAAAGAACCTTGAGTTTGTAATATCAGCGCTGCGGTCAGCCAAAAAGATTTCGGCAAACTTCCCCTTGGTTATAGTTGGCCAACCGGAGGGTCTCACAGGTCAAGGCGTGACAGACATGATAGACGATGTCCATAAGGATCTCATATTTGCCGGGTTCATTCCAGACTCCGAGCTGAAATGGCTTTACCAGAATTGTCAGGCGTTCATATTTGCGTCTTTAGATGAAGGATTTGGACTACCCATTCTTGAGGCTGAACTGTCCGGGTCTCCGTCAGTGCTAAGTGACATCAAGGCGTTCCGGGAAGTATCCCGCAACCCACGAACTAGATTCTTCAACCCACGCAGTGCAGAGTCTCTCATTGACGCTCTTGACCAGCTTCCTGAAGTGGGCGATCGTGAAGTTGACAACCATTCCAGTTACTCGTGGACACGCACAGTCCGAAAGATACGGGAGCTAATAGAATGATAAATTATATCTCCAGTTCCTTCCGGAGCAAGATCGATGCATTATATAAAGCCGAACGTAGCCAAGATACAGGAATAGACCCGAATATTAGCGATCGCCAATTGTTGGAATTTCTGGCAAACAAGTCGGCGAGTCGTATTCGTGCCACTGCACGGGGGCATCGCGACTGTTATTTTGGCCGACGTGTCGTTGTGAAAGCCTCAGAAAATCTGAGGCTGGGATCTGCAGTAAGCATTGGTTCGGACGTGTTGCTTGATGCGTTGGGCGGAAGCGGTATAACACTTTCTGAAAATGCGACCGTCGACTCACATAGCCAGCTGCGGGTTTCGGGGGTCATACGGAATTCGGGAACTGGCATAATAATAGGCTCCCGTTCCGCGATCGGAGCCTACAACTGCATAATGGGCCAGGGAGGTGTGCAAATCGGGGACGACGTATTACTCGGCCCGAACGTGACCATACTGTCCGAGAATCACAACTTTGAGGCGTCTGATGTACCCATTCGACTGCAGGGGGAGAGCCGACAACGTACCGTGATTGAAGATGACGTCTGGATAGGTGCGGGGGTTGTTGTCCTAGCAGGGACCCATATCGGGCGCGGTTCTGTAATTGCCGCAGGGGCTGTCGTGCGCGAAAACGTAATTGCCGGGACCATCGTCGGTGGCGTGCCCGCGCGTCTGATCGGCACCAGATGAGCTACGTCGACCCGGTGAAAGTGTGCTTTGTTACGGACGCTCCGAATATATGGGGAGCCGAGACCAGTCTAATCGAGATAGTGGAACATCTATCAAGCGCAGCTGATGTCACAGTAATAGCTGCAAATGGTTCTCCAATACGCGATAAGCTACCAGCTCAGGTGGGCGTCTCCGACTTTGAGATCAAGACACGGCGACGCGTACGTGACGCCGGCGGAACTTCTGCTTCTAGTAAGGCTGACCTAGTTTTAGACGCTTTAGGGAGCCTGAATGGGGGTTTCCGCTTATCACGAGCATTGAAGTCTTACGATATAGTGGTGTGCTTTGGCACATGGGAGCTGCTCGAGGTCTTAACTGCCGCACGTTTGGCGCGCAAGCCATGCGTCTTAGATCTCCATGAAACGTTCTCCGGCACCGGCGGCAACAAAATACTGAATCTCCTTTCTCGGTTTCTGAGCGGGGTCATCGCCACATCCGCAGGAGCGGCAAACCCAATTCATTCAACGGTTAAGCGATGCGTAGTTCCAAGACCGGTCTCACTGACGAGATTTTTGCCAGAGCCGCATCAGGTTCGAGCGCAAAACTCATTGGCAATCGTTGGGCAAGTGGTCCCGCATAAACGGGTGCTTAAATTATTGGAAGCTGTCGACGCAGTCGAAGATTTCACACTTTCAGTCTCTATTGTCGGAATTAGTCCACTAGGATTCCGCTCTTCATACGAGCAGGTGGTTTCGCGTCACGCAGAAAAGTCCCGCCACCAAATTGTTTTGGTGGACAAGACGGATAATGTGGCCGAGCACTTGAAAAACGCTTATGTAGTAGTCAACGTGTCGGAGCACGAGGCCTTCGGACGGACTGTTATTGAGGGACTCGCTGCAGGTTGTTTCCCTATCGTATCTTCCGGTACAGGTACCGAGGAGATTGTCGTACGCGCAGGTGTGGGCTGGGTGGTTTCAGACGCCGGAGGGTCTTTGTCGGAGGCGATACGAAGGTACTTTATTTTACCCGAACTGACAAAGTCCGAAATGTCAGTGGAAGCGACCCAATCCGCTCAGAAATACGCGTCTGATTTGATCGCGGGTGAGTATTTATCCGCGCTTAAAAAAATGGGGGTATTCGGTGCAGCCTAGCGATGGTCGAAGTAGGGTTCTGTTCCTGTTCGAAAGTGGGCGCAGTGAATCAACCTGGAAGAAAAGGTTTTTGAACGGTGAGGTTGCGGACGAGTATCCTTACGGGTTGGACCCGAAAAGCTTTGATGATTGGTCCATATCGTTTGCACGGGACTACTTCACATCAGGCATTTGGAGTCTTCTAAGGCGTGCTCTGAGAAAAACTGTTCGGACTGATGTCATACATGTGCTCTTTAATATCCGGTCGATCTACAAATCTGATGTTGTAATCTCGCATACAGAGGACACATGTGTTGCATATCTTCTGATTGGGAGATTTTTTCGTAACCTGCCACCAATTGTTGCGCAGGTAGTGTGGGCTGGTGAAACACAAAACCTGAATGTAAGTCTTCAAAGTCGACTAGCAAGATTCAGTCTCCGAAGTGCTGAGGTCGTCGTAACACACAGCACTCTGAATGCGGCGGCGCTGTCGCAATGGCTGGGGCGCCCCGTGCAGGTTGCCCAGTACGGAATAGACCCGAGCCCATTTCTGCGTAACAGAAAGTTCGCTGCTGATTCGAAGCGATCGCATCTTAATGCTGAAGTCAACAGCGCACCAGTTGTCATCTGTGCGGGTAATGATCCTCAGCGAGATTGGGATCTATTGAGAGAAATTGCCGTCCACCGGCGAGATCTCAGTTTCTTAGTCTGCTCTCGTACAGCGCCAATTACATTGAACGACCAAGTAAACATTTCAGTAATTAGCAATGCCCGATTTTCCGATATCATCAATATTTATGCTGTAAGCCATTGTTCTGTTATACCTTTGAAAGAAAACAAACATGCTTCTGGTTTGACGGTTGCTCTGGAATCGACAGCGGCGGGTGTGCCGTTTGTTGCCACATCGGGCGGGGGTTTGGAAGAGTATTTTAGTAATTCTTACCGCGGGTTCATTTCGGGTGATTGCGTCGAAGACTGGTCTCGAGCAATCGACTACGCGATCTCATCGGACGGCCGGGCGGATTTGTTGGAAAGCTCTTCGGGTTTGATTTATGACCGTGAACTCACGAACATTGGTTATGGGAAGAGGATGTTGGCATGCGCGTCAGACGCATTATCGACTGCGGATTCTGTCAAGAGTGAAGAGGCCTAGGCATGCCCAACAGCTCGTCGGCATACCGGTGGAGTGCCCTTGCCCTAGTTTCGCGTCTCGTGATTCAAGTAGTTGGCAGCGTGGTAATCGCCCGAATTCTCGGCCCAGAGGGATTTGGTCTTGCTTCGCAAGTTACATCGATAAGTGCCGTATTGTTTGTAATTTGTGGTTTTGCCTTCAATGGCAGTCTCCAGACTCGAAACGTTTTGGATAGATTGTGGTTTCGGCAAGTAATAGCGGGCGATGCAGCTGTCTTTGGTCTAGTTACCGCAGGAACACTTGGGTTGGGCTTCTACATGGTTGGCTCCGGAAATGACGTCCTGGGCGAGATGTTTTTTATCCTGACGTTAGCTATCCTGGGTCAGGCGTTGTCGGGATTCTCAGTCGGATGTCTGTCGCGCGCTCTACGGTTTCGGGAAGTGGGAATAGCGGAGCTAATCGGACCATTAGTGGGTGTGGGGCTCGGTATTTGGTTAGCGGTTTCGGGTTTCGGAGCCGTTTCCATCGCTTGGCAATTTGCGGTAACTGAATTGCTGATTGGGCTAATATCTTGCTGTTTTGCAGTTGTTTATCGTCATGACTTCAACCGGGCATTTGATGGTGACGTTATTTATGGGCACTACTACTCGCTAAGAATGACCGCTGCGCAGCTCTTAACGCAGTCGTGGCGTAATCTCGACAATGTAATGATTGGAGTTATCTTAGGTGCCGTGACATTGGGTAATTACTCGATCTCTTACCGGCTGATTACAGTAACTGTGACCGCTTTTGGCAGTGTAATAGGCAGGGTGAGCCTGCCAGCGATGCGGCATGCCCTCGACAGGTCAGTCGCGTTTGCTGGCGAAGAGTTTCTTCGAATCGCTTGCGGCGTTGTCTTGATCGGTGCGCCGGCATGCGGGCTAATGTTTGCGTGGGCTGACTTTTTGGTGCTTGGCATCTTCGGTTCCGAATGGTCGGCGGCGGTGCCGATACTGCAGGTCCTTAGTCTGAGTGCCCCGTTCCAACTATTGCTGGTGATATGTGCTCCAGCGCTGCATGTCCTTGGCCGTTCTAGCTTGGTCGTGATGTCGAACGCATTTCTGTGCATTTGGGTCGTAGCTTCGGTTTACGCTTTGTCGACTTTCGGAATCGTATGGGTTTCTGCTGGGATTGCTTTGGGATGCGTGTTTGTGACGGCTCAGTACCTCGAAGTATGTCGGCGGAGTTTAAAAATTCGGATCAGTTCAATGTATCTTCCGCTGGGTTACGCGTCTATGTCTTTTGCGTTCAGTGTCCTTATGGGCAGGTTGGTCGGAGCTCCTGCGGATTGGTTGATCGCTGGATTTTTAGGGTCCGTGTTTGTAATCGGCGGCGTTGGCGGAATCGTTGTGCTGCCGCATCGATACTGGTTCGGCGTCCAGTTTTGGATGGCGTTTCTCGGCCGGAAAGCGTGCGGTTGATAGATCTAAACTGACGTCAGACAGACTTTAGGCTGCGATTACTGTTCGGCGGCGGGTACTCCGTGAATGCCGTACTGTATCGAACCGGTGTTTTTAATCTCTAAGCCTTACCTAATTGTTAAATTTGTTCGAACTAGGTGACTTGGTCCTGCTGCGGTTCAGGACCTCAAGACGAAGGCAAATGATTTAGATTCGGATGGTTGCAGTGATTGGCAAATGGTGAATCATGCTGGCCCGGCTGCGCCCAGTGTCCGCATGTCAGCAATCCACCTTTGGGCATATTTTTCGTATGCAATGTCATTCGGGTGGAGGTTGTCGGCGGTGATGTAGTCGATCGTGGGATCGAGCCATCCTTCTGCGATTGGATCAACGAATGCTACTCCTGTATTGGCCGCTGCGTAAGCAATCGCATCGCGAACGATGATTTCGCGCCCGAAACGGATTCCCGGGGGGTTTGTGGTGCCTACTGCAATTATCTTCGCGGCTGGGATTTGACTTGTTAGAGTCGAGAAGACGTCTTGTGCTGCCGCGGCAATTGCCTCAAATGAGGCATCGGAATCGAATGTTCCACCTTGAACGACCACGACGGAGGGCTGTCGGTCGATGACTTGGCCTAGTCGCGCGGCGTACGGCTGGGCATTATCGTCCACGAATCCAGAGGTCGTGTAGCCAGTGCCGCGCTGTGCGTCCGTCTGGCACTGCCAGTCCAGTTCACGGCACACTTGCGCGATGTAGCCTCTGTTCGAGCTGGCACCAACCCCAACGGTGTACGAGTCGCCTATGATCGATACTGGGAGCCTCTGTTGGGGGATGAAAGCACGGTCTCCGCTGGCGGCCATTTGGCGCTCCATCCTGGCTTCCTGCACCCAGAATGTGGCTACGATTGCTATCGCGGTCATTATGACCATGGCGACGGCTACTTTGGGAAGTCGACTCCCATATCTCTGATGCTCAGCCCGCCATCGATTTAGCATACGTACTATTGTGCACCATGGCGGCCTGGGGTTCGCTTCAGAGCTGGGATCTACCAACTACGCAAGCCAATGGTTCGGATCGAGTTGCTAATGATGTAATGCGTCTCATTTCAATTTGTCCTGTAATCTGCCGCGCATGGACGTAGGGCGTTGACTCTGCCGTGGGTGGTATCCATGCTATGGACGATGAGGTCGTCCCGGCTCGTTGGTAAATCGTACCGAGTACGCTATTGTTCGTACGCCGAAACACAAAATAATGCATGGCTTGTCTGTGGAAAGACAAAGCCGGGCAGTGAAGCGAACATAGGCGCATACCCGGGGACCTTGTAAGTGTGCAGTCGCGGGGGCGTGTGTCCGCTCTTTTACTGCTGGTTCGCCGGTCCGCTGACAATGACCTGGTGCTACTGGGTGGTTGTAGTTGAGGCTGTCATCCCGTCGCTCATGCGTTCGGATAGTCATTCCATGCGCTAGAAGCAACGGTCGTCATCCGCGACGGAGTGGCCGGTCAGCACGCAAAAGCCGTACCAGCGAATTACTTGTCGCCCACGAAGGCGTGCTGACAGGTGTCTGTCTGGGACTTACAGGAGTTGAGCGTCGGCGCGCCTACTGGTACACCGGTTTGGCGTTTTCATGGACGCTGATGGGTCGGTAACGGCGTGATTATTGAACCGAGCGGGTGATCGTGGGGTCTGGAAGACTGCGGGTTCATGCGGGGAATCATTCTGGCGGGCGGCACGGGCTCGCGGCTTCATCCGATCACGATGGGCGTCAGCAAGCAGCTGGTCCCGGTCTACGACAAACCGATGATTTACTACCCACTCTCGACGCTGATCCTCGCCGGGATCCGCGAGATCCTCATCATCACCACCCCTCAGGACGCCGACCAGTTCACCCGCCTGCTCGGCGACGGTTCCCAATTCGGCATCAACCTGACCTACAAGGTCCAACACGAACCGAACGGCCTCGCCCAAGCCTTCGTCCTGGGAGCGGACCACATCGGCACCGACTCCGCAGCATTGGTGTTGGGCGACAACATCTTCTACGGCCCCGGCCTGGGCACCCAACTCTCCCGCTTCGAGCGCATCGACGGCGGAGCCGTCTTCGCCTACGAGGTCTCCGACCCCACCGCCTACGGCGTCATCGAATTCGACGACAACCGCAAAGCCATCTCGTTGGAAGAGAAGCCCGCCGCCCCGAAATCGAACTACGCCGTCCCCGGCCTGTACTTCTACGACAACGACGTCATCGCCATCGCCCGCGACCTGCAACCCTCCGCCCGCGGGGAGTACGAGATCACCGACGTCAACCGCCACTACCTCGACGCCGGACGCCTCCAGGTCGAAGTCCTCCCGCGCGGCACCGCCTGGCTCGACACCGGCACCTTCGACTCCCTGCTCGACGCCTCGAATTACGTGCGCACCATCGAACAACGCCAGGGTCTCAAGATTGGATCCCCGGAGGAAGTTGCGTGGCGTCGAGGATTCATCACCGACGACGAACTCCGTGCCCGCGCGGACACGCTCGTCAAATCCGGCTACGGCCGCTACCTGCTCGAGCTGATCGACCGAGGGAACCGATGACCTTCCGCGAACTGACAATATCCGGCGCTTACGAATACACCCCCCGCCAGTTCGGCGACGACCGCGGCGTGTTTTTCGAATGGTTCAAAGCCGGCCTCTTCGCCGAGACCACCGGAAGAGCATTGGATCTGCAGCAGGCGAACTGCTCGGTCTCCGCCGCCGGTGTCCTACGCGGGATTCACTTCACCACCAACCCGCCCGGGCAGGCGAAATACGTCACCTGCGCCCGCGGGGCGTTCCTCGACGTCATCGTCGATCTGCGAGTCGGGTCACCGACGTTCGGGCAGTGGGACAGCGTGCTCATCGACGACATCGACCGCAAAGCGGTCTTTCTCTCCGAAGGACTCGGCCACGCCATCCTGTCGTTGGAGGACAACTCCACCGTCATGTACCTGTGCTCCCTGGAGTACACCCCGGCACTGGACCGAGACATCAACCCCCTCGACCCCGCCCTGGGCATCGACTGGCCCACCACCGCGCGCGACGGATCGCCCCTGACCTACGAACTCTCCGACAAGGACAAAGCCGCCCCCACACTCGCCGAAGCCCTCGAAGCAGGGAACTTGCCCACCTTTTATGCGGATGGACATCCGTAAACCGAACGGTCTCCGAATTGGCTGATGCTTAAGAGTCCTGATACTGGATTGCGGGTCGGCGTCGGGCATAAAGCCCGCGGTGCATTGAAAAATACAGCTACACAGTGTGTTTCGCGCTGGCCTGATCCTCTGCATTAATCTCGGTCCCCTTGTACGCTTGCCCCAGCATGCTCGGCGTGCCCGAACGGAGCAGGTATGAAAAAGGCGTTCATAACGGGAATCACCGGTCAGGATGGTTCTTACCTCGCGGAATTATTGCTTTCCAAGGGCTACGAAGTGCACGGACTGATCCGTCGTGCATCGACCTTCAATACGTTGCGAATCGAGCATCTGTACGTGGACCCCCACGTGTCCGCAGCGAAGTTGTTCCTCCACTACGGGGATCTCAGCGATGGCACGCGAATGTTGATGCTCATGGCCGATATTCGCCCCGACGAGGTGTACAACCTTGCTGCACAATCACACGTACGCGTCAGCTTCGATGAGCCCGAACATACGGGTGACACAACAGGAATGGGATCTATTCGGCTGCTCGAAGCAGTGAGACTGGCAGGTGTCAAATGCCGGTTCTACCAAGCATCGAGTTCCGAGATGTTCGGTGCGAGCCCGCCGCCGCAAAACGAAGACACTCTGTTCTATCCGCGCTCGCCGTACGGAGCAGCGAAGGTCTACTCCTACTGGGTCACTCGGAACTATCGCGAAGCCTATGGGCTCTTCGCAGTCAACGGGATCCTGTTCAATCACGAATCACCCCGTCGAGGTGAGACATTCGTGACGCGCAAGATCACTCGAGCAGTATCGCGTATCCGAGCAGGTGTCGAGAGTCGTCTCTATATGGGCAACCTCGATGCGATACGGGACTGGGGTTACGCACCTGAGTACGTCGAGGGGATGTGGCGGATGTTGCAAGCAGATCGGCCACAGGATTACGTGCTCGCCACCGGAGGTAGCTACACGGTGAGAGATTTTCTGACAGTCGCATTCGAGCACGCCGGCCTCGATTGGAGGCAGTACGTCGAATTCGACGATCGCTATCTCCGTCCCACCGAAGTGGACGCATTGGTCGGTGACGCAAGCAAAGCTGAGAGAGAGCTGGGCTGGAAAGCGTCGGTCCATGCTCCTGAACTCGCGCGAATCATGGTTGATGCCGATTGTGAGGCTCTTGCCCACGAAGGACAGCCCTGGATCGACACACCAGCGTTAGCGGACTGGCCATGAGCACACTCGAGTGCACAGAGAGAGCCAGAACGCTCGATCGCGACGCAACGTTCTACGTTGCCGGGCACAAGGGGCTGGTCGGATCGGCAGTGTGGCGCCACCTCGAAGGCCGTGGTTTCACCAACCTGATCGGCGAAACCTCGGCCGATCTCGACCTTCGCGACCGCGCAGCGGTTTTCGACTACATCGAGCAATACAGCCCGACCAACCTTGTACTTGCCGCAGCCAAAGTGGGCGGAATCCTGGCGAACAGCACCTACCCCGTCGACTTCATTTCCTCGAATCTGCAAGTGCAGGTCAACGTACTCGACGCGGCGCTACAGTTCGGTGTCGAACGGGTCTTGTTCCTTGGGTCGTCCTGCATCTACCCCAAGCACGCGGCGCAACCGATCAAAGAGGAATACCTCCTCACCGGTCCACTCGAGCCGACCAACGATGCATACGCAATCGCCAAGATTGCCGGGATTCTTCAGATCCAGTCGGTCCGCAAGCAGTACGGATTGCCCTGGATATCCGCGATGCCGACCAACCTGTACGGCCCCGGAGACAATTTCTCGCCCCAAAGTTCGCATGTATTGCCCGCTCTCATACGCCGATACGACGACGCCACCCGCGACGGAACGGCGGCAGTCACCAACTGGGGTAGTGGCTCTCCCAAGCGGGAGTTTCTTCATGTGGACGACATGGCGTCCGCGTGCCTACATCTGTTGGACCGCTACGACGGTCCCCGTCAGGTCAACGTCGGAACAGGCGAGGATCAGACCATCAAAGAAGTCGCGGAGATGGTCGCGGAAGAAGTTGGCTACTCGGGGCGAATCGACTGGGATACATCGAAGCCCGACGGTACGCCGCGCAAACTGCTCGACGTCTCGACGCTGAAAAACTCCGGATGGGAACCAGCAATCTCGCTGCGTGAGGGTATTCGTTCGACGGTTCGCTGGTACCGCAAGAACATCGACCGCATTCGTCAGTAGCCACGCGATGGACAGGTCAGCGGTCTCAGCTCGTTCAGAGCCCGTTCGTGAGTAGCATTTCCGCGAACGCGAGCGATGCCTTTGCACCGTATTCGATTGTCATGTGCGCAGAGTCGGATTTCATGGGAGTCGTTCCAGCAAAGCTGGGGCAGTAGTTGTCGGGCGTGCAGAACAGGCTGCGGGTATCGACGTACGTTCCGCCCACTCGGTAAGCCAGGTTGCGATCAGCGCGCGATCGTACCTTCCAGGTGTCCGTCACTCTGCTCAGACAGTCGGCGGGCTTGCTTGCGCGGGTGTAGCAGTCCGCGGGCTTCTTGTCATTCGGCGGTGCGGCCAGGATCAGGATCTTTCCCACGTTCGATGCGAATTGATCCGTCAGCCGCTTCACGCCGGGGATCCACAATTCCGCTGCGATGTCGGAGTGCAGGTTGGTGATGATGACGACGTCGGGTCTCACCTCGTTCACGGCGGCGATCGCAGCAGCTTTTCGCGATGGGCAGGCCGCAGAGGTGCCGGCGTCTTGCGTCGTCACGTCCATGTCGACGAAGGTGCAACCGAACATGGCCTCCGAGCGCACCCTCCACTGCCCGCCGCTCGCCTCCGCGAAATTCTTGATGGGTTGCACGAAGCTCATCGCCATCGAATCGCCGAGAATCATCATTGTCTTCGGTGCGTCGGAAGCACCCCATGTGCACTGGGCCGCGTCTGGCCGGTCGACCAGTCCACATTCAGCGATTCCACCCGGAGCTTGAGCGCCGGTGATGGCTTCGTCCATCGTGGGAGTGAGAACCGGCCACTCGGTGGCATTTACTGCGGCGTCGATCTCGGCGGCCAGGGCGGTTTGTGCCGGTCCGAGGGGCACCGCGGTCGCGTTGGAGTCGATTGCCGTAGCGGTGGCGATCCTGGCCGGCGGAGTTGTGGGCGGGTCGAGAGGCCCGAGCGAGAAGGCCGCCACGGCGACGGTCACCAGTGTCAATGCTCCGACCCCGGCATATCGCATTGCAGGGGGATTGGACCCTCTGCTCAGTCGGTTTTTCCGACCCCTCTTCGCCTCGGCGCGGACGGCTCTTGGCTCCAAGAAGTTCGATCTGCGAATCGGATCCTCCACGAAATGGTACGACGCGACAGACAAGCCGAACGTCGCGAACACCACCGTGACGTAGTAGTACCCGTTCGCGTCCATGAGCGATCCCAAGATCACGATCAACGGCCAGTGCCACAGATACAACGAGTAGGAGATGTCCCCGAGGTAGACGCTCACCTTGTGGGTCAGGGGAGCGATGAAGGGAGTGGTGCCTCCGATTCCGGCCGCGATCACCAGTGCCGCACCCAGTACCGGAAGTGCCGCGGAAGGAGCAGGGAACGAGCCGGACTCGCTGATGACGACGGCACCCACCGCGATGAAACCGAGCCCCAGCCACGCCAGGGGTGCACGAGCAACCCGCGGTAAGCGTGAAACCCAACCCGCTCCGATGGCCAGCAGCGCGCCCACTCCGAGTTCCCACACTCGCGTGAACGTGGAGAAGTATGCCCAGGACTGATCGGTGGCGGTCTCGTACATCGCCCAGACGAACGACGTCACGACGATCAGGCCCATTACCGCGGCCGACAGGATGCGCTTGACGTCGATGGGCCACGATCGGCGCGTCACCACCACGCCGATGGCGAGCATCAAGGCGGGCCACACGAAGTAGAACTGCTCTTCGACAGACAATGACCAATAGTGCTGCAACGGGGAGATGGCCGCGTCCGCGTTGAAGTAGTCGGTCCCCTGGATCGCGAACCGCCAATTCGACGCG
This sequence comes from Rhodococcus sp. NPDC078407, assembly GCF_044542515.1. NCBI lineage: Bacteria > Bacillati > Actinomycetota > Actinomycetes > Mycobacteriales > Nocardiaceae > Rhodococcus > Rhodococcus sp. NPDC078407. The sequence goes on from NZ_JBITUQ010000002.1 coordinate 134,331, forward strand.
AAGAAGAACGCCCACACCGCATCCAGACCTATCGATGCAGCACGAGACGAGGCATACACCAATGCCCCTGTGACTGTGGTCAACACCAACACCAACGTCGCGATAGGGACGATGCGTCGGACTCGGCGGCGGTAGAACCCGGCGAACGAGATGGTGCCCGTCTTGTCGTACTCCCGCAGCAGCAGGCCGGTGATCAAGAAGCCGGAGACGACGAAGAACACATCGACGCCGATGAAACCTCCTCTCGGCCAACCGAAGAGATGATCAACGATCACCAGTAGAACTGCCACCATGCGAAGGCCCTGGATATCCGCGCGCGTGGTGGACGTAGCGGTCCGTCGCCGGCGTCGGCGTGGGGTAGTCGGCGGCTGGGTCGTGGTCATCCACGGGTCCTCACGGGAGTTTGTCGGAAACGAACGTAGAGGTCGGTTATTCGGCGAATCGTAACGCGCCGATGTCCATTTCGCTGCAATGTCTCATTTGCCCATACTGGAAACAAACCTGATGCTGAATCGGGAGGCGAATGCGGTCTGTCATACCGGAATTTTCGTAATTGAACGACCTACACGGCTTCACATTTCGGCTCATCGTACCGACGGCACCGGGCAGTTCGCGGCTATTCTGTCGCGATGAAGCTGCAGTGGAAGATTCTCCTCGGTGAGTTGGATCAAGTCCTCCGAGACGTCGTCATGAATCGCGTGGTGGCGAGTGTGGCAGTGCCACGAAAATTGCGAAACCCGTTGCTCCGCAGGTTCGGACACGATGTGCACCCGACAGCATTGGTCAACCCTGGCGTATTCCTCGGTGCCTGGCGAGGGCTGACGCTGCGGGAGAGAGCGTTCGTCAACTACGGTTGCTTCTTCGACCTGGGGGCGGATGTCACCATCGGCGCGGACACCCGGGTCGGATACGAATCGATGTTCGTGACATGTGGGCACCACATCGGTGGCGAACTGGATCGTGCAGGAACCGTGGAAAATTCGCCGATCGTCGTCGGCGCGGGATGCTGGATCGGGGCCCGTGTGACCGTACTTCCCGGCGTCGTCATCGGCGATGGATGTGTCATCGCATCAGGAAGTGTGGTGACCAAGAACTGCGTACCGAACGGTTTTTATGCGGGCATCCCAGCCGAGCGCAAACGTGGTTTGCCAACCGGATTAACCCCCGGTCCCTGAAACGGTATCCAGGTATCTTCTCGGCTGGGTTGTATTGGGGGGCGACCGGTTTCCGCCCTACTTTAGGAGTACGAAAGCGATACTGGTTCCTGAAAAGGGGGCTTGATCGCGAAAGTGTAAAGGTTGCTTTTGTTGCTCTACGCAATGCGCTGCACGGAATTAAATCTCGCGCTAGGCTGCCGGAAATACTACTCATAGTGCACTTCAGGGAATGAACGGGGTACGTGCCGATGAGTGTGATCTACCACGGAAGTCATTCCAGTCGTTCACATTTCACATTTCTTCCCGAGGCCGAGGTGTTCAGGAGCGGGTCAAGGCCGAAAAGCGCAGTGCGCGTTGCGTCCGCTCGCGTTCGCGACAAGCCGCGAGCTAGTCGGGTAGTTGATCAGAAACCTGCTCATCTCCGGTTTCCGGAACGAGTCTGGCTGTTCGTGCTGGGCTGCACTTCCGCGTTGCCGCTGATGAACTTCACGGTCACGGGATTTTCCCTCGTCTGCATTGCCATCGCATTGGCCTACCTGCTTCCAGGCCCGCGGCGCCGAAGTGCCACTCCACTGGTGTTTGCGGCAGTCGGCACCGGGGCGTACCTGGCATCGGCGTGGGTCAACGGCACAAGCTACCTTTCGCCCGACGTCTTCGCCTTCGCGTCGTTCGCGCTGTACTTCTGCGGAATTACCGTGCTGGCCGGCGATGCCGAACGGATCGCAACGGTGCTGCTGGGTATCGCCTTCGGCTCGGTGTTCTTCTACGCGATGATCGGCACCTTTCTCACGTCTGCCGGCAATGCCGTCGACCTGTGGAAATACGGGGTTGCGCCGTCGGCGACGATCGCGGTGCTCTACGTCTTGGCGGCCCGCAGAGTTCGCACACCCGCGGTTGTTGCGGCGCTCATGGCCCTCGGGGCGCTGAGCCTCGTCCTGAATTTCAGGTCGCATTCGGTGATCTGCTGCGCAGTAGTTGTGTTGCTCGTGTTGTCCAAGTACCAGCGCGGTGCCCTGTCGCTGGGCACTCGCGTCGCGACCCTCGGCGTCTTTGCGGTGGGTTTCAGCTGGGCGCTCGAATACTCGGCGCGGGTGGGGCTGCTCGGCGGATCGCTGCGCGAGAAGGTGCTGATGCAATCGGATGGTTCGATACCCATGCTCCTTGCCGGCCGTACCGAGCCCCCGCTTTCGCTCACTGCTATTGCGCACCAACCGCTATTGGGGTGGGGCGAAGCGAACAACATCTCTCACGATGCGTATGCCCAAGCCCAACACTTCGCTATGGCGCTCGGTTTCGACAGATCATTCCCCTTCGAGTACGCATGGAAGCTCAGCGATGGGTCGATCTCGCTGCATTCGATCCTGCTCGGGTCGTGGGCCGAAGCCGGGGTACTGGCGGTTCTGCTGCCGGCGTGGCTGCTGTGGGCCTGCTACCGCCTGATCTTCGTTGCCGATTCCGCGGGTCCGTGGACACCGTTGATGATGTACATCGGAATGCAGGCCGTCTGGGACATCCTGTATTCGCCGTGGTCGTACAACCTCCCGGCAGTTTTTGCATGCGTCGCATGTTGTTGTGTCGCGTTGAATTCGGACGGTCGCCATCACAACGACACCGAAGACGCGCACCTGCTGACGCGTCTGCTGCGAGACAACCGCGCAGCTCGAGGTCGCCACGCATCGGCGGTGACACGATGACCTGTCATCCAAGTATCAGCGTGGTGATTCCCACCATCGGCAGGGCGAGCCTCGCCGGTGCCGTTCACAGTGCTTTGACCCAATCGATTGCCGTTTCCGAGATCATCGTGGTCGCCGATACCACCGAGCCGTTGAGTCTTCCCGAGGACCCGAGGGTCCGCGTCGTCCGCACCGGGCCGGGGTCAGGCGGAGCCAGCGCGCGGCAACTCGGCATCGTGCAGTCGACCGGTGACGTCATCGCACTGCTCGATGATGACGACCTGTGGCATCCGTACAAACTCGAACGCCAGCTCGCGGAAGTGGCAGATGTGAAGGGCAGCGCCTGGGTCGTGACATGCAAGTGCGCCGTCCGACAGCCCGGACGCCGTGAAAAGATCTGGCCCAGAACGCTGATCACTGAGGATCAGTCCGTCGCCGACTACTTGTTCACCCTCCACCGATTCACCCTCGGTGACGCGATGTTGCAGAGCAGCACGTTGTGCTTCCCACGGTCGATGGCTTTCGAGGTGCCGCTCGACTATGCGCCCGATTCCATTCACGACGAACCCGGTTGGCTCATCGAACTACAGCGCACAGTTCCTGATTTGGTCATCCGGCAAGTCGCGCAATGCTATTCGATCTACAACGTCAGTGAGAATTCGGTCTCGCGCCGGTCCGTCGACGTGTCGGAAAGGTACATCCAATGGGGGCGCGAACACCTCGGTGATGCGACGGCCCGCGCACGCGGCGACTACTTCTTGTTCAGCGCGGTGACCGCGGCCGCGTCCGCACAGTCGCTTCGCGGCATCCGCCGGTCGGTTGTCAGTGGCTTCTCCCAAGGCAGGCCCGGTGTACCCGCGATGCTGTATGCCGCGGCCAAGTTCGGCAGAACGGCACTGAAGCAGGTGACCTCCCATGCCCAGTGACGTCAGGCTGAGCATCGTCACCATCAGCTTCCAGGATCCTGAGGGGCTTCTGCGCACGCTGCGCAGCGTGGCCGAACAGACCTACTATCCCGTCGAACACATCGTCATCGACGGCGGATCGGGACCTGATGTCGAGATGCTGCTCGAACAGGCCCAGCCGTCGTACTGGCAGTCGCAACCCGACGGTGGACGCTACGACGCCATGAACCAGGGCATCGACCGGGCAACCGGAGATGTCGTGTGGCTGATGCACTCCGGTGATTGCTTCGCCGGATCCGACTCTGCAGCGGTGGCGATGTCGGCACTGACCGCGGCCGGATCGGTGCGCGATCGATGGGGTCACGGACGAGCCCGCATCGTCGGAGACCCGGCACGCGAGGGTCTGGAATGGGGGTACAGCCCCTTCGACATGCGCGGTTTCGCTCTCGGCATTCGGCCGATCCCGCACCAGGCGGCGCTGTTCGGAATGGACCTGGCCCGACGCGTCGGCCAGTACGATGTGGAATTCGGGCTGGCTGCGGATCACCTGTACATGTTGAAGGCAGCGCAACTGGAACGCCCGGTCGTCATCGACGCCGTGCTGTGCAACTTCGACGCCGGAGGAGCCGGCAGCGTCCGCCCACAACGCGAACATTTCGCGGACATTCGACGGGCCTGGGACACAGCCGGCTACTACCCCTGGGGGCGTAAGGACATCACCGCAGTGGCATCGCGCATGGTCGAGTACTCGGCGCGATCCAAACAGCTCGCACGCTCGGTGCTGTCGCATCGAGCTCGGGTGGGTGATCGATGATGTCCGGGCGCCACCGCGTGCCGAGCGACGGTATGGATGGCTCCGATGACGAGTTCGTCTCGGGCGCAGGATTGGACAAGGTCGAACGCAAGGCCGTCGTTCTCAGCACTCTGTTTCGTATCGTCGGCACACCCATCGTTGCCGTTGCAGGCCTTGTCAGCGCCGGGCTCGTCATTCGAGCGACCGGTCCCTCGTCTTACGGCGTGGTCGCCCTGGTCGCCACCGTCGGACTGTTGCTGCCTTTCGCCGACCTCGGTATCGGAGCCGTGGTCACGAGTGCAACCTCGAGGTCGCGCGATCCTCTCAACGACGCCTATGCGCTTGCCGTGATCCGCCGCGCCTACAGAATTCTGGCGCGCGTGTCCTGCGTCGTCGCGGGGCTCGCGCTGGTGGTCATGGTGTTCGACTGGTGGGGCGCATTGATCGGTACGACCACCGGCCCAGAAGACAGGCTGGTCATCACTGTTGCAGTCGCATTGTTCGGGCTGACGATCCCAGCGGGGCTCGGATTGCGAATTCTCATCGGAGTCGATCGCGCGCAACTGATCGTCGTTGTCATGGTGAGCAATTCGCTGTTCGCCTTGCTCGTCACCGCAGGAATGTATATCGGTGGTGTCCGCGGCATCTGGTACGTGCTGCCGCCGCTCATCGGAGCTCTGCTCGGCAATCTGATGGGAACCGTGCTGGCGCTTCGTGTTTCCGGGCTCGGTGCTTCTGCGTTCAAGCGCGCTGCCCTGACACTGCCCACGAAAGGACTCCTGGCGGGTTCGCTGTGGCTGTTCGTCGTCAGTGTCGGGATCCCCTTCGGCCTGCAAGCGCAACGAATTGTGCTCTCGCATTTGTCCACTCCACTCGAACTCAGCCGGTACGCGCTCATGGCCCAGTTGTACGGGCTGTGTTGGTCGGTGTTCTCCACGGCGGCACTCGCATTCTGGCCGATATTCGTCAAGCGCCGAGCCGCACCGGAGCAGACGGTCAGACTGTGGTTGATGTCGACCGCTGGGTTCGGAATGGTCGCAATTGTCGCGGCGATTCCCCTGGTGCTGTTGAGTCCCTGGCTCGCAGATGTGCTTTCGGGCAATACGATTCAGATCTCGTCGGCACTCGCCGGTGCATTCGCTGTGCTGCTCGTTGCCCAGTGCGTGCACTTGCCCTCGGGGATGTTGCTGACCACACCGACCGAGGCGCGGTGGCAAGCAGGGTGCCTGGTCGCCATGGCGGTGGTCACCACGGCTGCGGCCGTTGCGGTGGCTCCGACGACCGGTGCGGCAGGCGTCGTTCTCGTGACCGCCGGGGCCGTGGTGCTGTGTCAATTCGTCCCGGACATCGTCTGGGTCCCACGCCTGGTACGCCGACGCGCTACGGATGCGGGCGGCGCTCCGGTACTGCCCGTTCTCAGCAACCCATCGAGGGTCTCATGATCGACGTGTCGAAGTTCCTGCCGCTACTGCGCACCCTGAACCGGGTCGATCAGAACGCCTACATGACCGTGGTGGTGAAACTGCTCGAACGCGCGGGGGTGACCGTCGAGGGGCGGCCGCTGTGGATCTCGTCCTCGGTATTTCTCGACAACTCCGGCCCCGGCTCCATCACGTTCGGAGACCGTTGCGTGGTGTCGGATGCCGTCAAAATACTCACGCACGACTTCTCTCTCGACCGAGTGGCAGAAGCGCGCGGAGAACTACCTCCCGACGAAGAGTTGTACCGCCGCGCGCCCGTCTCCATCGGCGCTCGGGCATTCGTCGGATTGGGAACGGTCATCATGCCCGGTGTCGTGGTCGGCGACGACGCCGTCATCGGAGCCGGGTCCGTGGTGACGCAGTCGATCGCACCGGGAGATGTGGTGGCAGGCAATCCTGCTCGCCGGATCTGTACGACCGACGAGTTGTGGGACAAGAGGCGGTCGGAATTCGAAGTACGGAAGCGGAGACGATGATGCGCATCACCCTGATCGGCCTCAACTACAAACCTGAAGTGACCGGGATCGCCCCCCCTACACAGCCGATGTGGCAGAGGGTCTTTCGGCGCGCGGCTACGACATGCACGTCGTGACCGGCTTTCCACACTATCCGCAGTGGGCCCCCGATCCACGCTATGCCGGCGCGACCATCGACGAGATGGTCGACGGTGTGCACGTCACCCGGCATCGCCACTACGTCCCGGGAAGCATGACCGTCACACAACGGGCACACCTCGAGCTGTCTTTCTGGAGCCGGGTGGCGCGCAGCCGAATCCCGGCGTCGGACGTCGTGGTGTGCGTATCGCCTGCGCTGGTCTCCACAGGTCTGGTGATCGCTCGACTCAAAGCGCAGTTGCATCGGCCGGCGCTGGGGGTATGGGTGCAGGATCTCTACAGTCGAGGCGTCATCGAGACCGGCACGATGCACGGGCCCAGTGCCGGTGCCACAACCAATCTCGAATCCGGGATCCTTCACGCGGCGGACGGTGTTGCGGTGATCCATCAACGTTTCGCGGACCATACGATGGCTGGTCTGCGAGTAGCGGCGAGCAAGTTGACCGTCATCCCCAATTGGACACACATGCCACATCAGGCACCGATGAGTCGTGATCACGCGCGTGATCTGTTGGGCTGGTCCAGAGACTCGGTGATCGCTCTGCATTCGGGAAACATGGGCCTCAAGCAGGGGCTCGAGAATGTGGTGGAGGCAGCGCGGGAGTCGGACCGGCGCGGCGGTCCGGTGCAATTCGTGCTGATGGGCGACGGCAATCAGCGCCAGATCCTAGAGGAGCTGGGTGCAGAAATCTCCTGCCTGTCGTTCGTACGCTCGTTGCCGGAAAGAGAGTTTCGTGCAGCACTGGATGCGGCGAACGTCCTGTTGGTCAACGAGCGGCCGGAAGTTGCCGAAATGGCCGTACCCAGCAAGCTGACTGCGTATTTCGGCAGCGGTAGCCCTGTTGTTGCCGCCACCACCGCCGGCAGCGTGACCCATCAGGAAGTGCAGTCCGCCGCCGCCGGGGTTCGGGTGGATCCCGCGAATCCGTCCGCGTTGGTCGATGCGATCGTCGACCTGGCGTCAAGTCCCGAGAAGTCGGCGCAATTCGTGGAGTCGGCCCACCGCTACCTGCAACTCAACATGTCTCGTGAGGTCGCACTGGACAGGTTCGAGAACTGGGTACACACGCTGGCGGACGCTCACCCGATCAGGTCTCGAACCGCGTCCAGCGCGAGTTTGGGGGTGTAGTCCGATCGAACCAGACCATAGTTGTAATCCGGTATTGGACTGCCGGTCATGGAGTCCCGGAAATCGAAGACGAACACCGGACCTGCGAAGGGCATCTGCGTCAGGGCGGTGATCCCGTCGACCAGTATTTCCGCCTGCCGTTGTTCGTCGACGCTCGTACCGAATTCACCTGTCGGCGCTCCGAATTCGGTGAACCAAATCCGCTTGTCGGCGTCTCCGTAGCGGGCCATGACGGCGTGTACCGCAGCGATCTCGTTGGCCGAGGAGTATGGCTCGGTGGGCTCCGTGAGGAGCTGGGGAGTGCTGTACGGATGCATTCCGACGGCATCGAATGTCTCCGCGCCTGCGCATCGGTAGAGGGCTTCGACGAACGTCACGGGGGAGAGGTCGTTGGCGGAATCGACAGCGGGCGAGGTGGGCCCGGTGACGACGAGTGCGTGCGGTGCGGCGGCCCGAATTGCCCGTGCGCTGCTTGACAGGACATCGCAGTACTGGACCGGGTTTGCGCTCGGGCCGTAGCTCGCGGCGATATTCGGCTCGTTCCACACCTCCCATGCCGTCACCCGGTCTCGAAAGCGAGCCGCTGCGGCAGAGGCGAATTGGGCGAACCGATCAGCAGATGCCGGCGCGGGATGTGGCACGAACGCATATTCCGGCGGAACCGCCCACGTCGGTGCCCACGTCAGTACCCCGAGCACCGCAAGATTACGTGCGGTCGCCCAATCGACTTCCGCATCGATCCGATATCGGACCACTTCACGACCAACCGGATGCCCTCGAATCCGGCATCGGCGACGGAATCGATGTCTCGCTTCACGTCGGAACCGGGCATGTTCGTACTGGCGACGTTGCTGGCGACCCGTATCGAATCCCATGCCGAAACAGGTGCATCGCTCGGTACCGGACTTCGTTCGGGCTCAACGCTTGTCGAGCACGACGCAACGACGATCAGCGCGAGTGCCAAAAGAACAACCCGGAGTCGAACCGTCACAGGATGCAGAATGACGGGTGGACACCACGGCTGCGCGACAATACATTTGCACCCATGCCGTACACCGCGAACAAGTCCATCCTGATTCGGCTGGCCCGCATCTGGGCGAAGCCATTGTGGTGGGGCGTTCGTGTGTCGGGCAACCAGGACGTGATGCGGGCCGACGTCGATCGGTGGATCGAATGCATCGGCAACGACGCTCTCGTGCCGTTGGACGAATACTCACGATTCGCCTACCTCGCAGGTGCTCTTCGTGAATTCCGTAACGTGGTGCACATCGATCGGTCGAAATTTCTGGGTCAACCAGCACGCGTCCGTCGGCTATTCGCCTAAGGGGCGGCCCACCATCGGAGACGACGTGATGGTGGCAGCGGGGGCCGTCGTCGCTGGGCCCATCGTACTCGGAGACGGAGTTACGATCGGTGCCAATGCAGTTGTGGTGAAGGATGTTCCGCCGGGCACGGTCATGGCTGCGCCGCTCGCCCAACCACTCACGAAATCCACGTGACCGGCCGGTCGCTCGCAGGCTTCACCGGGGCGGGATACAACAAGGGCAGAGCCTTCCCGATCCAGGTGCTGTGGATGCTCGCGTCGAGCATGCTGGTCTCGCAGTGGTGGTGCCCCAATTCGATTCGTCTGCTCGTCCTCCGAGCGTTCGGCGCTGACATCGGTGTCGGAGTGTCGATTCGGCATCGAGTGCGCATTCACTGGCCCTGGAAGCTCACAGTGGGCGACGATGCCTGGATCGGTGAGGACGTCTGGATTCTCAACCTGGAACCCGTGACGATCGGGACGAACACCTGCATCTCTCAAGCAGTGCTGCTGTGCACCGGAAGCCATGATCGGCGCTCCCCGACGTTCGAGTTCGACAACGCCCCCATCGTCGTGGGTGACCGGACCTGGATCGCAGCACGCGCAACGATTCTGCGGGGAGTGACCATTGGGGACGATGTCACCATCGGAGCGACAGCACTCGTCACCACGGACGTCTGCGACGGTGCGACGGTACTCGGTCCCGTGGCACGTCCAGCGGAGTGAGCGATGCGCATCCTGCACGTGGTGACCTTGATTTCTGCGGACCGTGCCTACGGTGGCCCCGCACGAGTGGCGCTGAATCAAGCCGAGGCACTTGCCGAACTCGGGCACGACGTGACGGTTGTTGCGGCGGGAGCCGGGCCCGTGCCGGTAGCCCACGGCGTAGAGATCGAGTTGTTCCGCCCGCGGACGCTGATTCCGCGTAGTGGGTTCGCCGGGTTGGCTGCTCCAGGCATGCTGTGGTGGATCTTCCGACAACGTAAACGATTCGATGTAGCCCACATCCATCTCGCGCGTGATCTGGTGACGCTTCCCGCCGCCCGGCTATGCCGACTCCTGGGAATCGAGCTGGTGCTGCAGACGCACGGAATGATCGATGCAAGTGACAACGTGCTGGCGGCTCCGCTCGACTCCCTGGTGACGCGCAAGGTACTGCGCACGGCGGCGGCCGTCTTCTTTCTCACCGAGCGCGAGCGGTCGGACCTGATCGACGTCGCGGGTCCTGGGGTGAGCTTGTCGAAGTTGATCAACGGAGTGCCCGAGTTACCGGAGAAGGCGTCGAACTCAAGTCTCGAGGTGCTTTTCCTCGCCCGGCTGCATCAACGCAAGCGTGCAGATCTGTTCGTCGACATGGCAGAGATCTTGATTTCGGAAGACCCGTCGGTGGCCTTCGCGCTGGTTGGGCCGGATGGAGGAGCCGCAGCCGATATAGCGCAGCGGACGCAGGCTCGCATTCGTTGGGAAGGACCGTGCCCGCCAGAGAAGACCGCCGAGCGCATGCGGGCGGCCGCGATCTACGTGCTGCCCGCAGTGGACGAGCCGTATCCGATGTCGGTACTCGAGGCCATGGCGGTGGGGCTGCCGGTTATCGTGACCGACAGTTGCGGACTCGCCCCGGACATTCTGCGTATCGGGTGCGGGATCGTGGTCCCGGGTGGTGAATTGGAGCCTCTGGTCGACGCGGTGCGATCGCTTCTGGTCGACGCGGAGACGCGAGTCGAAATGGGCAGGCGCGGACGAATATCGGCGCGCGAAGAGTTCGGCACCGATTCCGTCGCGCGCACACTCGACGAGCGATACCGGAAGGCGGCGCATCATGTCTCGAGGTAGGCGACTGCTGCTGTTTGCGGTGTCGATCGTCGTAGTCGTCAGTGCCGTCGGTGTGGGCCTGCAGTACGACGCGGATCGCGTCGAGCATGCAGCCCCGGTGCCGGAGCCATTGGTTCCGACCGCCAACGGCGGGCCCGTCGCGGTATTCCTCGGAGACTCCTATGTGTCCGGTGCCGGTGCGAGCGACCCCGGCAAACGGTGGACGTCATTGGTGGCGACCGACAAAATTTGGACCGAGGAGAACATCGGAATCGGATCGACCGGATACGCACTCGCCGCGCCGGGATGTGGAGCCGAGCTGTGCGGGAGCTTCGAGGAAATGGCTGGATCAGCCGTCAGACTGGACCCGCCGATCGTCGTGGTCGGCGGGGGTTCCAACGACTTCGCGGAGTTCGTTCGCGACCCCACAGGCGTCGTCAACTCCATTTACAACACCATGGTCACGCTGCGTACGGGACTTCCCACTGCCCGCATCGTCGCGGTCGGCCCGTCTTCGGCAGGCGATGTGCCGCCGTTCGCCGCGGCGTACGAGGGGGTCGTACGCGATGCTGTCAACGCGGTTCAGGGCGAATTCGTCTCACTGACCGAACCGGATGTCGTCGACGAGGACGTGCTCATCACCGACGGTGTTCACGTCGACGACGACGGCCACGCCGCCATCGCGCGAGCGGTCGTGCAGGCTTTGAAATAGCGTTGACGAATCGAATGAATGGGCTGACGCTGGTTGTCTCATCGTTGGTCTCGAGTGGGCTGCTGAGTGTCGAGAATCACCCTGGCTGTCGGTGTCGACCGTTTCCTAGCTATCGTCGCTACATCCCAAGGTGGAGAGTGCCGACAGTGCGGGGCGACCGGTTCTTACGAACGCAGAAATCAGGTCGTCCCGAGGCAGTGAAACCTCACAACGGGACATTTACTTGTTAGTGCTCGCAAATCGAACGAATGAATTGTCGTCAGCATCGCAGCATCCCATCCGGTGCACAGGAATCAAATACTTATGTAACGATTAAGCCACGCAGTGACACGGTGCGAGTTGTAGGAACGAACGAGGGGCTCGAAGCATGGAGATACAGGATTATCTGAGAATCCTGAAGGCGCGGTGGATCATCATCGCCGTCACCGTGGTCGTAGCTATCCTCGGGGCCTTGGGCGCATCTCTGCTGACGACTCCGCTCTACGAGTCCAGTGCACGGATGTTCGTCTCCACGTCCGGTGGAACATCGGTCAGCGAGACCTACCAGGGCAACTTGTTCTCGCAGCAACGTGTGGCGTCCTACTCCGAGTTGGTCACCAGTGAAGCGCTGGCCGCCCGAGTTCTCGATGTACTCCCGCTCGGTCTTACGCCGTCACAGCTGGCGGCCAAGGTGACTGCTTCTTCGACCCCCGACACGGTTCTGTTCGACATCACCGTCAGCGACTCGTCGCCGGCACGGGCTCGCGACATAGCCAACGCGATGGCGTCGGAGTTGACCACGCAGGTTCGTGACTTGGAGACACCGGAGGACGGCGGAACCCCGTCGGCTGGGGTGAAGACCTTCCAGCAGGCCGACGCATCGTCGACGCCTGTCAGCCCGAACACCAAGCGCAACCTCGCCCTCGGTGCCGCCGTGGGTCTCCTGCTCGGCATTGCGCTGGCGGTGCTGCGTGACCGTCTGGACAACACCATCAAGGACCGCCGAGAGATCGAGTCGATCTCCGGCAAGGCCCTCGTCGGCACCATTCCGTTCGACAAAGAACGAAAGACGCATCCCGCCATCGACTTCCAGGATCTCGGCCAGTCGGCCAGCGCCGAGGCCTTCCGCGAGCTTCGCACCAACCTGCAGTTCCTCGAAGTCGATCACCCGCCGCGTGTCATCGTCGTCACCAGTGCAATCCCGAGCGAAGGAAAGACGACCACCGCTCTGAATCTGGCGATCTCACTCGCCGAAGCGGGCCACCATGTCGTTCTCGTCGAAGGCGATCTGCGTCGTCCTCGCGTCTCGAAGTACATGGGCCTCATCGGTTCTGTCGGTGTGAGCACCGTCCTTGCCGGACAGGCGAAGGTGGACGAGGTACTGCAGCCGACCCAGTACGAGGGTCTGCAAGCCATGGCGTCGGGCCCGATTCCGCCGAACCCGTCCGAGCTGCTGGGCTCGGAGGCGTCCCGCGCCATGCTGGTGGAACTGCGCTCGAAGTTCGATTACGTCATCGTCGACGGCGCGCCTCTGTTGCCGGTGACCGACTCGGCCGTTCTGACCACCCACACCGACGGTGCCCTACTGGTCACCCGCTACGGGCATACCAAGAGCAACGAGCTTGTCAGGTCCATCGGAAACTTGGACACGATCGGGGCGCACGTTCTCGGTGTGGTGCTGGCATTGACGCCTTCGAAGAAGGGCGACATGTACAGCTACTCGTACAACTACTCCGCCGACACCAACCTGCCCAAGCAGATAACTCCGCCGATCCCCGCGCCGGCACCTCAGGCACCCGTGGCCTCGTTGTCACCCGTCACCCCACCTACTCCCGCACCGGTGCATGCTCCGCCGACACAGCCGGCCTCTCAACGGTCTGCTTCCGCGTCGCCTGCTGCCGGTCCTCGCACTGCAGAGGCGGCTCGGGAACCGGAGTCCTACGCCCGGGCCCGTCGGGCGGAAACTCCGCATCGAAACGGTAGGGACAATCCCAGACTGCGAAAGTAGTTGCTAGAGGGCCGGACTCACTCCGATTGGGAGGAGTTTGGCTTTGGGCGTCCGCCTGTGCGGATGACAATTCTGGCGAGGGTCGTCACCGGTAGGAGTAGTCCCGTCGAGACGTATGGAATCCCCGCGGTACTGCCGCGTGTTCTTCCCTAGATTTCGGTGACTGATGCGGCCCGTATTCGGTAGATGCTGGCCCTTTATGGGCCGGTAGACGGATTGGCACCAATCCGTCGAGAGCTGTGAGACGTTCAGATGTTCACACCTGGGAACGGGTGCATAACATCAGCAATTGTGGCCCTTTTGGCGAGTCGTCTCGGGCCCGTCGCAGCCAAATACTTCATTCGACTGAATGACATAAAGAACTCTCGCCGGCTGATTTGTCGGCAGGCAAGAGTCTGTGAGCGAGTTTTTGCGCGATCAGCATTGCGGAACGTCGATGCTCACTGTCGGCTCATCCACCAGAGGCTGCACCGGAACCGTTGCCTCGCCCGGAGCGGAAGGCTCTTCGAGTTCCCACGACACCGTCTGTGACTGTCCGGGCGGAATGGTGAGGTACGCGGCCTGCACCGGTCGGCCCAGCTCGGTGCCGGCCTGGATCGAGAATCCGGTGATGCCGTTGACCTTCATGGACGTGATCTTCGCGCCCTGAGTGCCGTACAGATAGACGATCGACTCGTTGGTGCCGTACTCCGCCGTCGGCTGGAAAGTGCTCGCCACGTAGGGCGTCAGGCCGTTCGGATTCACATTGTTGGTCAGAGTTGCCGTCACCGTCGATTTGCGGGTACCCGCTGTGCAGGATTCCGCCGAGTATTTGATGTCTCGGGTGAGGTAGTAATCGAGCTTGTTGCCCCCGGCGTTGTTGACCACCACGTTGGCGTACGGGGACGGGCTGTCCGGCAACACGTGACCCACCTTGGTGCCGGCCAGAATTGCCTGCTCGGCCGGGTCGGCGCTCCATATCGAGATGCGACCCTCGCTGCCGGCGCGGCCCACCGCGTCGAGCAGAGGCCTGGTGGGTGCCGCGCCCGTGGTCATCTTCTGCACCACGGCCGCAGCAATCTCCTGCAGATACGCCTTACGGGCCAACTGGTCGTCGCCGAATCTGGCATACGCCGTGCTCAGCGTGATCTCGACGACGTTGTCTGCCGTGATTTGCTCGCCGTCGGCCAACGTGACCGGGCCGGTAGCACCGAGAATGTAGCTCAACGCAATCGGATCGGTGGCAATGGCGCCGTTGAGCACCTCACCGGTCTGCTCCGTCCACATGGACGACCAGATCTGGCCGGCATACGGAAAGTGCGGGCTCGCATTGGAGTTACGGAAGTCGGTGGTGGTGTTTCGCGGGGCCCACAGTGCGTTGTATTCAGGCCCCAGATCGATCGGCTGCTCCGCGAACTCGAGTTCGTTGTTGGCACCGAGGGTGTCGACCCGGGCAGTGCCGTTCTCGGCCCGAATGATGCCGTAGCCGCCGAGCAATCCGCCGGTGCCACGAGCCTCCGCATTGGTCTGGAACGCGAGGAAGTAGCTGCGCGGGCCGTTGTCGCCGAGCATCGACGGCAGCAGTTCGCTGGCAATACGGGTGTTGGTGAGCAGATTCGCGAGTTCGTGGGTCTGATCGATCAACGACGTCCGAGCCTCGTCCACCACGCCGAGAAAGGCGGGTTCGTCCACTTGCTCGGCGCGGGTGTGCAGCTCGTCGGCGGCTACGGAGGTCTGCTGCAGCACCGGCTGCGCGTCCCTCAGAGCCGCGGTATCCACCCGGCCACCGCCCTCGACGAGGCTGCTGGGATTCAGGCTGGCACCCGCAGCCGACGCTGGGGCCAGCACGTCGTCGGCCAATCCCTGCACCACATCGCTGATCTGTGCCACCGATTTCAGGGGGCCGCCGAGATACGGAACGGCTTTGGCGATGGAGAAGGGGATGGACGAGGTCGCCGAGACTGCGTCGTCCGCAGATTCGGAGGCGCGAGCCGCTGCTGCCTCGGCTCCGGCCGAATCGCCGTCGAGCAAGGCGTCCTTGGCCTGTGTGGCCGAATCGCGAGTGGCGGTGAGACTCGACTGCGCGGAATAGGACTCGTAACCAAGCCACACCACAAAAGCAATGACAATGACCAGAAATACCCCGATGGTGACGAGAATCGGCCGCTTTCTGCCCGATTTCCGACCGCGGGTATCGGTGGAACTGGTTGCCATCGTCGGTGGCCTCTCGATAAAGGAATGAGTTCGAGTGCACAGCCTAAGGGGGAGTGGCCGATCTGGCGTACCAGTCGTGCGATCCGAGTAGAGCATTCACATCGGGTCGACTAGTTTGTAATGGGCGACGAAAGATCGACGTTGTGGGACGGCGCGCCGGCCGAATCGAAGCCATCGGGGCGCGTGCGTTGAGGAGGTCGGGGAGTGTCGCGAGAGGCGGATCAGCGGTTCGAGGATGGCCGCTTCCCTCTGTCGGCTGCTCAGCTGAACATCTACCTCGCTCAGCAGCTGGCACCGGACGTCCCGTTCACCATCGCTCAATACGTGGAGATCCGCGGCGATATCGACCCGTCCGTGTTGATTCGTGCGACGGACATCGCCTGCCGACGGCTCGAATCGCCGGCAGTGCGCATCGGCGTCGAGGACGGTCAGCCGTACCAGTGGTCTGACCTGCGGGTGCCGTACGCCATGATCTACCGCGACTTCACCGACCGTGAGCACCCCATCGAGGATGCTCAGCGCTACATGGACGAGCAGTACCGGCAACCCGTCGATCTGGTTCGCGACCAACTGATCGCCTCCGAGATCATCCAGGTGGGCGCGTGCCACTACTACTGGTACAGCCGGGCGCACCACATCGTGATGGACGGACTCGGCGCAATCTCGGTGCAGGAGCGCACCGCTGCGGTGTACACCGCATTGATCGACGGCACCGAGATCCCGAAGACCCGCGCCATCGGCGTGCGGGAGATCTACGACTACGAGGCCGCGTACCCTAGCTCCTCGCGCTACGAGACCGACCGCCAGTACTGGCTCGGCCGTCTCGACGGCCACCTCGAAGCCCCCCGTCTCGCCGGTAGCCCGAGCGCACCTGCCGCGCCCAGTGGAGTGACGGTGAGTGTCGGTGCCGTGTTGGACGCAGATCTCACCGAAGCAGTTGCTGCAGTGGCACATCGGTACAACTCCTCCGACGTTCCCGTGGTGCTCGCCACGTTCGCCCTGTATCTCGCGCGGATGACCGACACCGAGGACGTCATGCTCAGCCTGCCGGTCTCGGGCCGAGCGACCACCAAACTGCGCGAATCCTCGGGCATGATGTCCAACGTCGTGCCGCTGCGCATCGGTGTGGAACCAGGGGTCACCGTCGCAGAACTTCTACGACGCATCCAGGTGGAACTCACCGGCGCATTGCGCCATCAGCGGTTCCGCGTCGAGGACATGCAACGTGCAACCGGCGACGGCACCGGCAGCGCCGCCGCGGGACGCGGGGTGTTCGGTCCCACGGTCAACATCATGATGTACAACAGCACAATTCGGCTCGGCGACGTCATCGGCGAATACCGCGTGCTCTCCAGCGGACCCATCGACGACATGATGGTCAATGTCTACCCCGGAGTCGCCGGCACCAGTACCCGCGTCGACTTCCTGGGCAACCCGGCGCTCTACAGCACCGACGAGCTCGCGGCCCACCACCGGCGCTTCCTGGCGCTCCTGCGTGAGGTGGTCCACGCACCCGAGGGACTCGCTGTGTCCGAGCTCGAGGTGCTCGACGCTGAAGAGAAGTCTGCGCTGCTGGGTGCGCCGGCAACGGCTACCGAAGCCCCCGCGCTGCTGCCCTCCCTGCTGACGCCCGGCACCGTGGTGCGTGCCACCGGAGTCGATCAATCGAGCGAAGACTTCACCAGGGTGGCCGAACACATTGCTGCGCAACTGAGTTCGATCGGTGCAAGACCTGAGAAGCGCATTGCCGTGGCCATCGAACGCTCCTACGAATCGTTGCTGGCATCCTGGTCGGTATCGATCGCCGGCGCATCGTTCGTACCCCTCGACCCCGCCGAGCCCGCCGAGCGGTTGGCCGCCGTGCTCTCCGATGCGCACGTCGAGTTCGGTATCACCACAAGCGCTGCGATGCAGCACCTTCCGGATGCGATCGAGTGGTTCGATATCGAGGATCTGCTCGACGCGGACGAGCGCTCGTTCACGCCGCCGACCCTGCACGTCGACAACGAGGCCTACGTCATCCACACCTCGGGATCGACCGGAACGCCCAAGGCCGTCAGCGTTACGCACCGCGGCTTGGCGCAACTCGCGGCCAACGTCGTCGAACGGTATGCCGTCACCCCCGACTCACGCGTGCTGCACGTGGCATCGCCGGTGTTCGACGCGTCCATCCAGGAGATTCTCGCCGCGTTCGCTGCGGGTGCCACCCTGGTGATCGCGCCGGCCGACGTCTACGCCGGACTGGCCCTTGCCCAGGTGTTGGATCGCGAGAAGATCACGCATCTGATCACCTCGCCCACCGTGCTGGCCACACTCCACCCCGACGACCTGGGGTCCATCGAGGTCTTCGACGTGGGCGGTGAGGAGTGCCCTCCGGCATTGCGCGATCGGTTCGTCTCCGCCGATGCGGCAATGCTGAACGCCTACGGGCCGACGGAGGCGACGGTGTTGGCCACGCTGTCGGAGCCGATGCAGTCCGGTGAACGGATGACCATCGGCGCACCCCTGCCGGGGGTCCGCGGGCTGGTGCTCGACGCGCACCTGCGGCCCACGCCGTGCGGAGGCGTCGGTGAGCTCTATCTCGGGGGCGACGGACTCGCCCGCGGCTACAGCGGGCAGCCGGGCCTCACCTCGACGCGATTCGTCGCAGACCCTGGGGTACCCGGAGCGCGGTTGTATCGCACGGGAGACACCGTCCGCCGCTCGTTCGACGGTTCCACGATGGAATACCTCGGCCGCAATGATCAGCAGGTGCAACTGCACGGGCGTCGCCTGGAACTCGGCGAGGTGGAGTCCGCGGCAACGACGTGTGCAGGGGTGACGGCCGCCGTGGCCGTCGTCCGCGACAATCGACTCGTCCTGTATGCCACCGGAACCTCGACCGGGCTGGACGATCATCTCCGAAAGCGGCTGCCCGCCTGGATGGTTCCCAGCACCGTCGTCGTTCTGGACGCACTACCCATGACGACGAGCGGCAAGGTCGACCGTCGTGCGTTGCCGGCCCCCACGGCATTCGTCACCACCGAATACGTTGCGCCGCAGACCGATACCGAACGTGCCGTGGCGGGTGCCTTCGCCGACGTCCTCGGTGTCGAGAAGGTCGGCCGTGAGCACTCGTTCTTCGAGCTCGGCGGTGATTCGCTGAGCGCTACCCGCGTTCTCTCACGTGTCGGTTCCGGTGTTTCGCTGACCGCGTTGTTCGCCGACCCCACGGTCCGCGCAGTGGCCGCGGCAATCGACGCGTCCTCCTCCGCCGAGGCATCGCTCGAACTGCTCGATACCGCTGTGCCCGAACGTCTCCCGCTCTCATATGCGCAGCAACGGATGTGGTTCCTCAACCAGTTCGATCCCGCATCGCCCGCATACAACATGCCGGTGGCAGTGCGAGTGAAGGCCGGCGCAGATACCGCGCTGGTTCTGACAGCTCTGCGCGACGTCATCGAGCGACACGAAGCCCTGCGCACGTACTACCCGGCCGACGACGACGGTCCACGGCAGGTGGTCCGGCCCACCGATACCGTCCTCGACGAGGTATTCGAACGCGCCGTCTCCGAGCGCTATCTGGAATCGGCAGTCGCCGCGGCCGCTGCCGGGGGCTTCGATGTATCGGCGGAAGTACCCATCCGCGCAACACTTCTGAGCGTCGCGGAATCGGGAGACACCGTGATCGTGGTGGTAATACACCACATCTCGATGGACGGATGGTCCGTCGACCCACTCGTCCGCGACTTCGCGTTCGCATACGCCTCTCGCAGCGCAGGTCACGCGCCCACCTGGCCACGCCTGCGCGCACAGTACGGCCAGTACGCGGTGTGGAACCGAGCAGTCGTGGATTCGGTTGCCGACGAACAGCTCTCGCATTGGTCATCGGTGCTGGGCGACGCCGACACCGCAGCGGCAGCGCTTCCTACGGACTTCCCCAGGCCTGCGGTGCAATCGATGGTGACGGACGCGGTCCCCTTCGAGATCTCGTCGAATCTGCACTCGGGCATTCGTGAACTGGCCCGATCGACGAACTCGACCACGTTCATGGTGATCCATGCCGCGGTGGCCGCCGCTCTGAGTCGATTCGGCACCTCGAACCGTGTGGTGGTCGGATCTCCGACGGCAGGGCGAGGCCACGAAGCGCTCGACGAGATGGTGGGAATGTTCGTCGGAACCCTGCCCCTCGCAGTCACTGTGGAACCGTCGGCGAGTTTCGCGTCGTTGCTCGATGCTGTCCGCACCGCCGACCTCGATGCGTTCTCGCACTCCGACGTGCCGTTCGAGCGCATCGTCGACGCCCTGGCGACCGATCGATCCCTCGACCGGCATCCGCTGTTCCAGGTGATGCTGGCATTCGACAATGCGCCGCACCGATCGATCGACGACCTGCCTGTTTCGGTGCTCGAGATTCCGACCCGCACCTCGGAATTCGACCTGACGCTCGTACTTGCGGAGGATCATTCGGCGGCCTTGGCGGGGCAGATCGAGTACGCGCTTGACCTCTATAAGCAGGCCACCGTCGAACAGTTCGCCTCGGTAGTCCTGGCGGTTCTGGACGCGGCGGTGGCCGACCCTGCGTTCGTCGTCGGTGACCTCGCCCTGTCCGCCGCGCCGGCTTTACCGTCCTCGACGCAGCGCGGAACGCTGCTGGACGTGTTGAGCCCGCAGTCGGCTGATTCCGTCGCGATCGACGGACTGGAGACGGTGACCTACGCCGAGCTCGATTCTCGTTCGAACCGGATTGCACGGCTCCTCATCGCCCATGGTGTGGGACCGGAAGTGCTGGTGGCGCTGTCCCTCGATCGTTCGGCCGAGTACATCGTCGCGCTGTGGGCCGTGGTGAAGGCAGGCGGGGCGTTCGTACCCGTGGACCCGCGCTACCCCGCCCTGCGCCGCGAACAGATGCTGCGTCACATCGAGATCGGCTTCGGCGGCACCGAGCCGACGGTGACGTGGATCGACGAGCATCAGGCCGACAGCTTCAGCGACCTGCCCGTGATGGACGCGGATCGTCTCTCGGCGCTGGAACCCGCCCACCCCGCCTACGTGATCCATACGTCGGGCTCGACGGGAACGCCCAAGCCCGTGGTGGTCACGCATCAGGGCGTGTATTCGCTTGCGCAGCAGGTCGTTCCGCGGTACGGCGTATCAGCGAGTTCGCGCGTGCTCCATGGATACTCGGTCAACTTCGATGCCGCTGTTCTCGAACTCGTTCTCGCGTTCGGTGCTGGAGCGACCATGGTGATCGCGCCTCCGGACCTCCTCGGCGGGGACGAGATGTCGGCCTTCCTCACCGCGCATCGCGTCACCCACTATCTGTCCACGCCCGCGGTGCTCGCGACCGTGCCGCCGACCCCCGGCATCGAGACCGTGGCCGTCGGCGGAGATGTGCTGAGTGCCAGCGTCGTCGACGACTGGTCGGCAGGGCGGTCGATGCTCAACGCCTACGGTCCCAGTGAGGCGACAGTGGTGGCCACGCTGGCCGAGTCGCTGAGCGCTGGCAAGCCGGTCACCATCGGTCGGCCGTTGCCGCATGTGGGAGCGTTCGTGCTCGACGACCGGTTGCACTCGGTGCCGCTCGGGGGCGTCGGGGAGCTGTATGTCGCCGGCGCGGGCGTTGCTCGCGGCTATCACGCGGACCCGGCGTCGACCGCCGCGCGTTTCGTTGCGGCAGCTGGCGGCACTCGGATGTACCGGACCGGCGACCTCGTTCGGCAACAACTGTCGGGTCTGCTGGACTTCCGTGGACGCCGGGACGATCAGATCCAGATCAACGGTGTGCGTATCGAACTGGGGGAGATCGAGAGTGCACTGACGGCGCACCCCGATGTCAGCGCCGCGGTGGCAGCGTTGCGCGAGAACAAGATCCATGCCTGGGTGGTGGGGCTCGGCGAGCGGGATGCTGCCGGATGGCTGCTGGACAGACTGCCGTTGTCGATGCAGCCGGCGGCCATCACGCAGCTCGACGGTATTCCGCTGACTCCGAACGGCAAGGTGGATCTCGCAACCCTGCAGTCGGAGACGCTGCCGGACGGCGACCCGGCTGCGGCGCGCACACTGGCGCAGGAGGTCATTCTCGGAATCTTCGCCGACCTGCTGGCAGTCGACGCTCCGGCCGTCGACGACAATTTCTTCGTCCTCGGCGGGGATTCCCTCGTCGCGACGCGGGCAGCCACTCGGATCGGTGCGGCGCTCGGCACCCAGGTCCCGGTCCGCACGATTTTCGAGTCGCCCACCGCGGCTCAGCTCGCGTCCGCGATCGAATTGCTCTCCGACAACTACACCCCACTACCTGCGCTGGTCCACGATCCCGAAGCCCGGTCGCACCCCGGTCTCGCGCCGGCCGAGCGACGCATCTGGCTGCAGAATCGATACGACCCCACATCGGCCGCATACAACATCGCTTTCGAGGTGCCGCTTCCGGCGAGCCTGGATCTCGATGTTCTGCGCGCTGCGATAGGCGATGTGCTCGAACGGCATACGCCGCTGCGCACGATGTACCCGGCGACCGCCGACGGTCCCGTCACCGTTGTTCTCGATCCGCAGATCGTGCTCTCGACACTGGATGACGCTCATGCCGGGCTCTACGATTCGGCCCTTCTCGGTTTCGATCTGACTCTCGAAGCGCCGGTACGACTGGGCTTGCTGGATCGAGGCGGCGAACGAGTGCTCTCCGTTGTCGCACACCACATCGCGGTCGACGGACTCTCGCTCCGTCCGCTGGCCCGCGACGTCGAGATCGCTCTGCTGGCCCGGATAGCCGGTTCTGCACCGGATTTCGGCGCACTCACCGTCGACTATTCGGACTATCGAGTGTGGCAGCGTCACGTTCTCGACGCGGTGGCGGCCGATCAGCTCGAATTCTGGCGCTCCACCCTGGCCGGGGTGCCAGAGTTCCTCGAGCTGCCGACCGGAACTCCCGATCTGTCGGTGGAGGCGACTCCGGTCGAGTTCTCCGTCGACCCGGAGAGCCTCAGTCGTCTGCGTGCGCTCGCGCATCGGTTGGGCGCGACCGTGTTCGTCGTGGTCCACGCAGCCTTGGCCGCCGTACTCGCCGAAGCCAGTGGTACCGAGGACATCCCCATCGGAACCCCGGTGGCGGGCCGATCCGACCCTGCGCTGGACCACCTCGTCGGTATGTTCGTCGGTACCGTCGTCCTTCGGACTCAGGTCGACCCGGCCATGACGTTCGAGGAGTTCGTGACGGCGGTGCGCAACCGAGATCTCGATGCCTTCGCGAACTCGGATGTGCCGTTCGAGTGGGTGGTCGACGCGGTGCAACCCACCCGCACCGTCGACAGTCATCCGCTGTTCCAGGTTTTGCTGGCCTTCGGTGATACGACAACTCCGACAATCGAACTGGGATCGTCGCCGGTCACCCCGCGGCGCGTGGACATCACGGACACTCAGTTCGACCTCGAGGTGTTGGTCGACGAATCGGAGTTGGGTCTGAGCGGCCACCTCGGATACTCGCCCGCACGGTTCTCGCGGTCGGTGATTCTCGGACTGGCCGAGCGCATGGCCGAGGTGTTGACGATGGTCGGGACGCAGCCTGAGGTTCGGCTCGGTAGCGCTTCGTTCGGGCATGTCGCTTCCGGCATGCACTCCCACCGGGACAGCGCACCGGAACGCTGCACACTGGCTGCGCTGTTCGAGCAGGCTGTGACGGCCGGGCCGAACAATATCGCGGTGATCGACGGTTCACGATCATTGACCTATCGCGAGCTGGATCTACAGTCGAATGCGTTGGCACAGAAACTGATACGCGCAGGTGCGCGGCCCGGCGCTCTGGTGGCGATTGCCTATCCGCGATCCGTCGAGTACGCGATCGCGATCTGGGCCGTGGCCAAGACCGGTGCAGGCTTCCTGTCCATCGACCCGTCCCAACCCGCGGCCCGGGTGCAGGAGATTCTCTTGTCCGCAGCCCCGGTCACTGGAATCTCCGCTGCGGATTTCCATTCGGTCGGGACCGAGTGGGTGAGCGTCACCGGCGACGAGCTCGACAGTGTCGATGGTCATGAAGCACCGCTGGACAGTGTGGCCTACGTCGTCTACACCTCCGGTTCGACCGGAGCACCCAAGGGCGTACGGGTAACACACCGCGGCATCGCGAATCTGGTGCAGAGCCAACGAGATCTGTTCGGCGTCGCATCGGACTCCCGGGTGCTGCAGTTCGCCTCCCCGAGTTTCGACGCGTCGATCTTCGAGACCCTGATGGCCGTCGGGGCGGGAGCGTCGGTGGTGATCGTTCCGTCCGAGGTGCACGGCGGGCGCGAACTCGAAGCGCTCATCAATCGCCACCAGGTGACCCACGCCTGTCTCACACCGACCGTCCTGCAGGTGACCGACGCCGACGCGGTGCCATCCTTGCGCGTGGTCGTCATGGCCGGTGAGGCCGCCAATTCCGCTCTGCTGCAGCGATGGTCGAGTGGTAGGTCGGTGTTCAACGCCTACGGTCCGACCGAGGCGACCGTCATGAGCACCTGCACTGGTGATGTGCGTGAGGGGGGCCAGCGTGAATGGGGCCAGGCCGCGCCGGTGACCATCGGCGGACCGACCCGCGGATTCGACGCTGTAGTCCTCGATGCCCGGTTACGCCCGGTGGGAGACAACGTCGTCGGGGAGTTGTATCTGGGCGGGGCCGGTCTCGCCGAAGGGTATGTGGGACAGAGCGGTACGACGGGGTCCAACTTCGTCGCCAATCCGTTCGGTGACGGCCGGCTCTACCGAACCGGTGATCTGGTCCGCTGGGTTGATCGAGGTAGTGACCGGGAACTCGAATTCTTGGGCCGAGTGGATTCGCAGGTCAAGATTCGCGGCCACCGCGTCGAACTGTCGGAGGTGGAGGCGGCGTTGCTGCGTCACCCGGCTGTGCGCCAGGCCAGTGTCATCGGCCACGCGGATTCGCTGGCTGCCTACGTGGTGGGCGGCGTCGACCCGCGGGCGGCTCGGCAATTCCTGGCCAGGGCACTCCCGTCGTACATGGTGCCCAGTACCGTGACCGTCGTCGATGCTCTTCCGATGACGTTGTCCGGCAAGGTGGATGCGAGCAAGCTGCCCGAGCCGTCGGTGATGTCGACGCAGCGACGTGCGCCGGTCTCCGCGAGCGAGGTCTTGGTACACGCGGTGTTCACCAACGTACTGCAGTTGGCCGCCGAGGACATCGGGGTGGACGACAACTTCTTCGATCTCGGCGGGCACTCCCTTTCGGCGGTGCAGGTGATGGATGCGCTGGGGGATCGGCTCGACCGTCGGCTGCCTATCAGCCTGCTGCTGATGCATCCGACGATCTCGGCCCTGGCAGTGCAACTCGACGCGGGTGAGTACGGTGCGGACAGTGCCTTCGACGTGGTGCTCCCGCTGCGGACCGAGGGCGTGGGGGAACCGCTGTTCTGCGTGCACCCGGCCATCGGCATCGCGTGGAGCTACTTCTCCCTGCTCGCGGAGACGGAGCGGCCGCTGTACGGGCTGCAGGTGCCGGGCATCGCCGACGGTGAGACGCCGCCGAACTCGATCGAGGAGTTCGCCGATCGATATGTGCGTGAGATCCGAGGTGTTCAGGCGCACGGTCCGTATCGCCTGCTCGGGTGGTCGCTGGGCGGCGTGATCGCGCATGCTGTTGCGGCGCAACTGCAGTCGGAAGGTGAGGACGTGGCGCTGCTCGTTCTCGTCGATGCGCAGCTCTCGGCCCCGGCCGGCGTCGCGGAGTTCGGCGTCGACGATCTTGCTCGTCAGCTCGGGGTAGAGGGTGATTCGTTCGAGTCCATCGTGGATCGGTTGCGCGAGAACAGAAGCGAACTGTCGTTCCTCACCGAGGATCATCTGCAGCGTATGTATCGCCCCGTCGCGGAGGCTCCCGCCTGGGTGGCGTCGTACAGGCCGACGGTGTTGGCGGGGCCGGTGCACTACTTCGCCGCGCGCGGTTCGCACGGGGCGGACCAGTGGGCGGACCTCGTGGACGGCAGGATGTCGGTGCACCGAGTCGATGTGGAACACGAAGACATGCTGGGCGAGCAGGGAGCCCGTGCGCTAGGCCGAGTGATCGGCACCGAAGCTGTGGGGAAAGGTGTGGCGTGATGAGCGAACAGTTGGAGCCGTACGTCGATGACGTGCGGGCTCACTACGACCTGTCGGACGAGTTCTTCGCGCTGTTCCTCGATCCGACCATGACATACAGCTGCGCCTACTTCGAGCGTGACGACATGACGCTGGAAGAGGCGCAGATCGCCAAAATCGACCTCGCCCTCGGCAAGCTCGACCTGAAGCCGGGCATGACACTGCTCGACATCGGTTGCGGCTGGGGTGCTCTCGCCAAGAGAGCGGTGGAGAAGTACGACGTCAACGTCATCGGTCTGACGTTGAGCCGCAATCAGTACGAGCACGGCCGCACCGTGGTTGCCGACCTGTCGACCGACCGCACTGTCGACATCCGGTTGCAGGGGTGGGAGGAGTTCGACGAGCCCGTCGACCGGATCGTCAGTATCGGCGCGTTCGAGCACTTCAGGCGCAACCGCTACTCGGCGTTCTTTGCGAAGTGCCGCTCGGTGTTGCGGCCCGGCGGTCGAATGTTGTTGCACACCATCGTCATCACGCCGCCCGATCCGGCATCGGGTGGGGGCGGGCTGACCCGCGAAGATGCGCACTTCTCCCGCTTCATCCTGCGCGACATCTTTCCCGGCGGGCAGTTGACACTCGTAAAGGTGGTGAAGTCCAAGGCTGCCGAGGCAGGTTTCGAGCTGCTCCGCGAGCATCCTCTGCGGCTGCACTACGCGAGAACACTCGACACGTGGGCCGAGAAGCTGATCGCGTCCCGCGACGAGGCCATCGCCGTGTCCTCGGAGGCGACGTACGACAAGTACGTGCAGTACCTCACCGGGTCGTCGGATCGATTCAAGAGTTCGCGCATCGACGTCGTGCAATTCACGCTGGAAGCTGCTGACCTTCCTGCCGAGTGACAATGTGCGGCTACGCGTAAGTCGTTCAACCGACCTGGATGCACTTGTACGGGGCTCCTGTGTCAGAAGGTCGTGTTCGGTGACACGAGGCAGTATCTTCGTGTTCTATGCCCTCACCCGCACTCGTACGGTGGCAATCGGAACGTATGGACGCGCTCGGTAGCCTGGTCGATGTCCACGGGAAAGTCACTGGCAACAGGCGTGGGCGTCAACGCGCAACAGAGCACTTGAACCTCGCGTGTTTTGTGAGCCTGGCTGCCGAGTTTCAAGGCTTCTGCCGAGATCTTCACGACGACGCGGCGAGCGAAATCGCCTATAGCCTGGCTCCTTTCAACGGACCGCAAATCCCGGTGGTTCTGAATGCCCTGGTACGTGCTCGCAAGCTGGATACTGGCAACGCTGGCCCCGGGAATCTTGGAAACGACTTTGCAATTCTCGGAATGACGTTGTGGAGCGACATCTACGCTCGTTACCCCGCATCCGGATCGAAGTGGAATGTCGTGCTGCAATCTTTGAACACCGTGCGGAACGGTGTCGCCCATAGTGATGCCGCGAAACTGGAGGAGGCTCGTCGTGCCAATCCACTGACGCTGGCAACCTTCAAGAGATGGAAGTCAACGGTAAACGTGGCGACGTCTGGCATCGATACCGTCGTGGAGGCATACTTGACGCAGTTGACCGGTCGAAATCCATGGATCTGAAGGAGGAATGGCTATGGCTTCTCGTAAGCTCCGTCGCTCGCCGACTCCTGGTGACCGCATCAAAGTACTTTTCGGTAATCGTGAGGTCGAGGGGGTCGTCACTCAGGTCCGAGATGGCAGGGTGCACGTCGATTTGCTGATCGAAGGTGCCGACGAACCCGTCGGAAGCATGTACCCCGAGGACCAATTACTACCGGCCTAGTCTGCCAAACCTCCGCCGCGCCGGTCATCGAGGCGCACAGTCGGAAGTGACATCGGTCGTCTACGCGGCATCCTTTTCGGGTGGTGGTTCGTGGGAGATGCCGAGGGGCGACTCGGTGGTGGATTCCTCGTCGTCGGCCCTGCGAACACCTCGGCCGATCCACACGGCGACCACAGCGCCGATCAGCACCCAGACGGCAACGATGCCGAAAATCCACCACATGGGCTGTATTCGTAGCCGGGCACGAGGTGGATGGGTGTGAATTCGGCCGTATCGCTTGCCCCGAGAGCTCAACTAAGTACGCTAGCTAACGAAAGTCGGATAGCTGCCTATGTAGGAGGATCCATGCATACGGTTTTCTGGACACCACGATTCGCAGCAGTGTTTTTCCTCGCGGCGCTCGCTGCTGCTGTACTGTTCACCGCCATCGGCGCGAACCTGGCGATAGTGGCACCGCTGATTCTGATCTTGATCGGACTGGGCGTTGCTGTCCTCATTCGGAATCGCCCGGTTCGCTCGTGATGCGTTCCTGAAGTACGTTCATCGAGCCAGGATCGTGGTCCGCATGTGCGCCCCGACGCTCGTCGATGAGGAATGACCATCATGAAGTATGCCCGGCTCGGCGTTGTCAGTGCAGTGGTCCTCGCATTTGCGGCGACGTTCACCGGAACTGCTGCAGCAGCCCCTCTTCCGGTCGTCGGACCCGGCAGTGGGTTCGTCACCACCGGCGGCCTCGATGACCTCACCGCCTGTTCCATCGCGGCTGTCGGCTACGACGACGCAGGCCGCCTGGTCGCGCTCACCGCAGGCCACTGCATCCTGCGGACGGGGCTGCCCGTCACGCTCGTCGGATCACCCGCAGCCCCGGTCGGCACTACGGCCGTCGGGCATTGGGGGCCCGACTACGGCGTCATCGTCCTCGACCCCACCAAGGTCACCCCGGTTTCGAGTCTGAACGGAATCACCGTGACCGACATCGGTGTCGGATCGGTGGGGCAGCCGGTCTGCAAGAGCGGGCTCGGCAGCGGACTGACATGCGGCAGCATCGTCGACAACCGAGGCAGTGACCTGATGTCCGATGCTATTACCGTCTGGGCCGACTCCGGCGCTCCGCTGGTGGCCGGCACCACGCTCGTCGGAATCGCCAGCCATGCTTCGGGCACACCGTTGGTCAGTCCCACCGCCTACGCATCGGCGTCGGAATCGGTGCGCTTGCTGGGCGCATCGGGTGCTGCGGGTGCGGGCTTCCGGCCGATCGGAAGCTGATCAGCGCGGGGTGGCGCATTGTCGCCGTATCGATCGCGATGGCGATGGCGACGGCGTTCGGAATCACCGTGCTGATGACACCGGTATACGAGTCGCGGGCGCAGATGTTCCTCTCCATCTCAGGGCCGACATACAGCTCGGATACGTATGTGGGCAATCTCTATTCGCAGCAGGCAATTCCGTCGTACGCGCAATTGGTGAAAGGCGATTTCCTCACTTCGAGAGTTGTTGCCGACCTCGCACTCGATCTGACCCCGGCGGAGTTGGCAGACAAGGTGACGATGACCTACTCGCCGGAGACCGTTGTGTTCGATATCGTCGCCACCGATACTTCTGCCGAGATCGCACGCGAGATCGCGAACACCACCGCTAGGGAACTGAGTGCGGTTGTCTCCGAGTTGGAAGCGCCCCAAGATGGTGAGGCTCCTGTGGTGGTTCTGAGGACAGTCAGCGAAGCCGACGCGTCGAACGCACCGATCAGCCCGAACACGGTCGGCTATCTCTTATGGGGTGCGGCAGCGGGCCTGCTCATCGGAATTGCTTTGGTACTCGTACGGCACCGTTCGAACAGGCCTGCACCGTAGGCGGAACTACACCCGTTCCATTCCCGCTTTATGTGTCGCGTCGATGAGGAACAGGCTGCTGCCGTCCAATCCGTCTCTGCGGTGGATGTTTCCGCGCAATCCGGCTTCGACCAAACGTACGGCGATGTCGTAGATCTCGTCGAGGCGTTCGTCGGTGACGTCGGGTCTGATCGCGAGATGGATCTCGTCGCCGATGTGTCGCAACACTGCCTGGAAGTTCGGGCTCACCGAGTTGTAGAGCACCTCGCACTGAGCCATCAGCGCGTCGGACATCACGTAGTCCTCCTCCGCGCCGAGTAGCGGTGTGACACCGAAATCCTCCAACAACTCGATCAGCTGCACCCCGCTGCGTCCGGCTGCCGTCGATCGATCCGACAGCACACCCGATTCCACTTCTTTCGTGGTGAAGATCAGCGTTGCCTCGGCGCCGGGATCGAGGAGACCCAGATCGGCGCGCATCGCGCTGAGCAGCAGCGAATGCATCCTGACGATGTACGCCCGCTCGCTCTGCAGGCGTTCGTAAGCGGGAGCCGCTATGCCGGTTTCGGGTGCCAGTGGAGTCAGCACTCGGCGATCGATACCCGTCGACAACTCCAGCGCCAGTGGATGAGCGCGTCTGCGAGCGACCACCAATGCCGCAGTGAGCGCCAGCGCCAATTGGTCGTAGGCCTTGTTCAAATGCCCGCGTCGCAGCGGAGAGATCGCCTACAGGTGTCGAAATCACTGCTGCCGAGATTTCCTCGGCCACAACACGATCGACGTTCGACAGCGCGAACAGCAGCTCCTGGTATCGCGCGGTCACCTGGTCGCGGTTCCACGAGTCGCTCTCGCCCGACTGACGGACCTGACGATCGACGGCAGTGTGCAGGGCCGCCACTTCGCGAGAGATGACGTCCTCGTTCGCACCGAGCCTGCGCACACTCAACGCCGCCCACGCGGCACCGAGCGCGGCGATCACCACGACGATCAAGGTCCACAACGCAATTGCGGACACACCCGACTCCGAAGCGGCAACGACGCTGGTAGTCATCGCTACATCATGCAGGACTGTGTCACCTGTCGTCCCTCTTTCGCCGTACTAACCGCAGGCAACCCCACACTGTACGGGCCGAGGATCCGTCGCGACTCGAGCTCAGATGTCCCACTCCAAACGGCCGTCGACGACTGCGTGACGCCACCCCCGTCGAACGGCATTCCTGTTTCGAGGCTGGTTGCAAGATCATCGAGCAGAGCGCTGATGGAAAGCCATTGTGGCCCAGCATCGTCGGAGTTCACTTTGTCGAAGACGGTCATGCAGCCGTTCGACTCGCCTGGACGGGTGTCAACAAACCGGCCACTCGACGCCTGACCGGCCGAGCTCAGACCAGTCCCGTCGTCGCGGCGCGATGGGTGAGGGTCGCACGGTGGTGGGTATCGAAGATCTGCCGAAGCACAGTGATGTCGCGCCGGACGGTGCGTTCGGAGACACCGAGGGCCGCCGCGATCTTCTCGGTGGTGGACCCCTCGCACAAGTGAGTGAGAACGGTCAGGGAACGGAGACGCCCGACGGTCGGGACCGCACCACCGGCAGAGTGGGAAATGTAACGGGCCGAGACGGAACACGGGGCCAAGGTGATACCCGCGGTGTCGGTGTGCAGGACCGTCAGCAGTCCCTCGTCGATGACCAGGCCCCGACCAGGCAGGTCAGCAGCCAACGTGATGGATATGCCCCGGGTGCCAAGGGCGGCACGAAACGGTTGCCAGCGCGGGTCGGTGTGGTGATCGGTGTCCATGACAGCCCCGTATCGAATACCCCGCCTGTGTAGGTAACTGACAATCGTGTCGAGGAGCGGGGTCAAGGTGGGGAAGACCGTCGTGTGCAGAGAGACGACATCGGTGCGGGCGTGGGTCATGGCATCCTCGATGAGCCCGGAGAAGCTATCGAGGCTCGTGGGCAGGTAGGTCGCGGGAAAGCCGGCCCGCCACACTGGAACCATCTGGGCAGCACAGGAATATCCGCCGAGAAGATCGAGGGTGTCGGGGTCACGCCTGCCGTCGAGGACATCGAGAATGACTGCTCCCAAGGCCAGGACGGGATTAACCGCCCGGTGCGCGTCGGGAATATCACGGGAAGGCTGAACCCAGCCCAGCTCCGACAGGGTGTCGATCTGTCGGTCGAGGCCTGCTGCATCGAGGCCGGTGGCTGCACTCAGGGCGGGGGTGGTCAAATGTCGGGCACGGGTCAAGGCCGCGTAGACCGTCAGAACCGGAGGGATGTCGACCATTGTCTCCGAGCGTAAACGGGATGCAGTGAGTCTGCTCGCCGGGTCGGCGGTAGCTCCTCGGGTTGGCCGAGTCCGGCCGCATCCCGTCCTCCGAAAAGCGTTCGACCGGCCGACCCGCGTGTGCCGTGGCCACAACCGGACATATCCTTCACAAAAAAGCTGAGCCGTGAAAGTGTGCAGTTGGGGATAGCTGCAGCGTCCTTTCATGAAAGGTTGGTGAATTGACCGATGAACGAAAAAAATGAAACCAAGACCGTCCGGCGACGTCTTATCGGCAGATTGGTGGCCGTCACCTTCGTCGTCTCCTTGGCGGTGTTCATCTCGGCCACGGCTCTTTCGGATGAGGGTTTACCGGATTCGCTTTCCGGGTGGCTGGGTCTGGCCGGTTTTGGATTTTCGGTTTCCATCGTGGCGGCCTTGATCATAGGGGGACTTATCGGTATCAGAGGAACTCGCCAACTCCCCTGACTTGTTCTCGAACCACACAGAAGCCATTTCCGTTGCAATCTCCTCCGGTGCAATTGCGCTGCAGGTTGATAGCGATGAAGTCGATCTCGCGGCGAGCGCCAGCACAGTGAACGAAGCCGGTGAGACTCTTGTCATGTTGCCGCTGAGGAACATTGGATCCGAGTACAGCAATGTCCTGGTTGCGCTGGACGAGAGCGGTCAGATTTTGAACTATACGGAGTCGCACTTCACTTCGTATGACGAAAAGTCTGGGCATGCAAAAATTTGGCAGGACGGAGAACTTACCGTAGACGGTGATTTCTCGGACGAAGACGCTCCACTTCAGACCAGGGGTGTCGGCGATGCCATCTCTGCTCTGAACGACTGCCTATCTGCTGCTGGTATTCCAGCATGGGTCGTTGCGGCTGCTACTGCAGTGTGCTCGTTCGGCAGCCTTCCCGGATACATTGCCTGCCTGACGGCGGCAGGTGTTGGAGGTGGCACGGCTGGTTACTGCGCTGCGGCCGCATGGGATGCACTCTGACAAATGTTGCTGCTGAGGGATACCGGGCGAACGGATACAATTCATATCCATTCGTTCGCCTGGTCTCACGGCGGAGCAAGCGTGACCTTCGCGGCCCGCTTCTGCTACACCTGATCCATTCGCTTCTTGTGTGTCGGGTCGACGAGGCACAGGCTGCTGCCGTTCAATCCATCTCTGAGCCAGCAGCGCGTCGGACATCACCTAACGGTGTTATCTATCGTCCCTCTTTCGCGGTTCTCACCTGCGAGTACCCGCCGCTGTACAGTGAGCAGTCGCCCGCCGCGAGTGGCGAGGCGACCGGGAAATGATGGGGGAGTCATGACCGAGGACGTCACTGCCTGCGGTGCTGTGGGCGGCCGCGTCGAACACACGCTCTGTGGCCGACGACGCCGAGCAGCAGCTGAAGTCCGCCGAGGATGTGCTTGCGGGATGCGGACAGGGCTGGGGGCCGCGATCGCGGCCGGCGTTCGACGAGTTCGTCGATCGCCTCGCGGTGCGTCGGCGAGCCCTCGCAGCGGCCTGTGAGGACCTCGCATCGGGGCTGGCGACCGCGGCGCACGGCTACGAGCAGGTCGACGACGGAACGCAGAACGCCGTTCTCGAGGCCGCACCGGATTCGGGTCTTCGGCTGTGAATTCACGCGGTCGCCGCGAATGATCTAATGACGTGGCCTGCGGGGGCGGGCGAGGTACCGGGGGGGAGCCATGGATCTGACTGCGATCGACAACTGGGATATCGGAGCCCTCGAGGCAACCGAATCGACTCTGACCGCGCGAGTGAATACCCTCGTCGCCGTTCAGGCCGATCTGACCGCACTGTCGACGCTTCCCGGCTGGCACGGTGAGGCCGCCGCCGCGGCCAGTAGCGCGTACGAGATGACTCAGGACGAGTTGAACCGCGAAGCCGTCGAACTCGGCGCGTGCCGAACACTTGCGCAGCAGACGGCCGACGCCGTCGTCCACCTCAAAATGCAGCTCGCAGAGTTGCGGGCCACGGCGACTGCGCATCTGATGTTCATCGCCGCGGACGGATCTGCCACCGACGTAGGGTTCGCGGTGTTGCCGACCGACCCGGTGGCCATCGCCGCGCGTGAGCAAGTGAAGCGCGAGTTGCACGACGGCGCACATGCTCTCGTCATGCAGGCGATCGACATCGACTCCGATGGCGCACAAACGCTTTCGAATCTCATGGGTACGATGCCGAACATTGGACCAGCCAACGATGTGACCTCGAGCCTCGCCACCGGTTCACAGTTGGGCGTGCTGTCCGCGCCCTTCCCACCGCAGGGTGCGAGTCCGCAGCAGGTCGACGCATATTGGGACGCATTGCCGGTGGCGCAGCGTATGCAGATGATCGCCGACCATCCCGGCGTCATCGGCAACCTCGACGGCATCCCGTCGGTCGCGCGCAGCGAAGCTAACATCGCCCAGATTCCCGGTGACCGCGAGCGACTGCAGACACTCGAAGCGCAACTGCAAGCGAAGGTGGACGACAGCTTTGCCGGCGGCATGTTCTCCAACGACGACGCCGGCCTGAAACTGGTGCAGGACAAGCTCTCAAGCCTGGACGCGATCGACCGGGCACTTCGAGACCACCCCGATGCGTTGCTGACGGTGTACGAGGTGAACAATCACGAAAAGGCGCTTGCTGCAGTGGCTGTCGGCAACCCCGACACCGCCGATCATGTCACCGTCAGCACCCCGGGTTTGAACACGACGGTGAACGGATCCTTGGAGTCCATGGTGAGCGAGGCGGACCAACTCAACACCGAGATGACGACGCAGCTCGATCGCGCCGGTCGATCGAACGAGACCGTCGCGACCATCGCTTGGATCGGATACGAAGCGCCCCAGGGGCAGAATCGCCCGGGCATGCTCGACGCCGTCGACGGCTACACCGACGTGATGTCCGACGACATCGCGCACGACGCCGGTGCAACACTCGCGTCGTACTACCAGGGCATCGACGCTGCCTCCACGGTCGCCGACCCGCATATCAGCGCGTTCGGTCACTCCTACGGATCACTGACCACGTCGGAAGCGTTGCAGCAGGGCGGCTCCCAGGTGGTGGACGACGCCGTGTTCTACGGCTCGCCCGGGTTGAACTCCGTCGGAACATCGTCGATGGGAATGCCGTATCAGCATGTGTGGGCGATGGACGCGGAGTCCGATCCGGTGACGTGGGCCGGCCACCTCGGCCCGTTCTCACCCTTCGAGGCCGGGCCGTACAACCAGAACTACCAACAACTCTCGGCCGACGCGGGCGTGAGCGCAGACGGGGTGTTCCGCGACGGTGCGTCGGGCCACTCCGAATACACCAGAGCAGGAGACAACGGCATGCTCAGAGCCCCGGGATACAACCTGGCAGTCATCGGAATCGGCAGACCCGACTTGGTGATGCAATGACCCGCCGACTGATCAGTGCCATCGCGACAGCGCTCGTGGCTGGGGGTGTGGTGGCGGGATGCAGTACCGATGCAGAGGAACCGACCGTGAACGATCAGGACGTAGCAGCGATCAAGGATGCCTTGTACGCGAAAGGCACTGCAGAGGAGGAACTCGAGCGCCTGGAACCGTTGGTGATCGAGATGGCGGATGCCGTGGTCGGCGTGGTGCCGAACGTGACCTGGTCTCGAAATCGCGACGAGCGAAGAGTGTCCTGCGAGGCCGTTCCTGGCGACCCCAGCAGCGCCTCGGCCCTGACGCTCCGCAACGTCGTCTTCGACGGCCCGATTCCCGACGACGCCTGGCCGCAAGCATTCTCGCGAGTGCAGGAGATTGCCGCCCGGGTCGGGGCAACGGAGGTGCAGGTGCGGGCCGATGCCCCGGGTAACCACGATGTGCTGCTGCTCGGCGAGGGCAAGGTGCAGTTCGGCCTGGGGACGTTGGAGGCCGGCGTCATCACCGCTCGAACCGGTTGTCACCTGACATTGTCGGATCAGGACCGGTATGCGAAGTGACGGCGTCCGGCTGCCGTTGTGCGGCGATGCGACGGGGATCGTCCTGGGGTAGTGACTCGATGAGGATGCGTCGGGGATGCGACGCCGGCCCGGTGATGAGGTATTTCTGACCCGGTTGCACGCGGGCTGCGTCGGCGAGGACTGGTGGATAAGTTTTTTCGAGGGGCTCGGTCTCTCGTAAAGCCTCGCTGACTATTCGGCGGGGGTCGTACTGCCGCAGGTCCATCGACTCCCATTCGGAGCGTCGGAGCGGAACACCCATCTCGGCTTCGGCTGCGCTGCGGGTGGTATCGACGAAGTGGCGCACGCCGCGCACGGCGCGGGTGAGTTGGTGTGCGTATCCGGGCAGGCGTTGGGGGCCGAGAACGAACCCGGCGATGACCGCGACCAGGAACAGTTTCTCGAAGGTCAAGCCGAACATGATGGTGGCTCCGGTTTCGGGGGTGTGAGGGCGCGTCGATCGTGTACCGCGGTGATCGCGATGGCTGCTCCGAACAGTGTTGCCATCGGCAACGCGACCAGGAACATGGACAGGACGTCGGCGGCGGGTGTGACCAGTGCACTGAACAACGCGATGGCGACGACGCTGATGCGCCAGCTGCTGCGTAGCCGGTGCGCGGAGAGGATGCCGAGGCAGTTCAGCATCACCAGCACTGCCGGGAGAACGAAGGCGATGCCGGTCGCCAGCACGATCTTCATGACGAAGTCGACGTAGTACGAGGCGTTGAGGATGGTGCTGTCCTCGTCGGAGGAGAAGCCGGCGAGGACGCTGACCATGCGCGGAAAGATGCTGAACCCGAACGCGCACCCGGCGACGAACAGTGGGACGGCGGCAGCGGAGAAACCGTACACGTACTTCTTTTCCCGACGCGTCATGCCGGGGGTGAGGTAGGCGAAGAGCTCACGCAGCCACACCGGAGACGACACGATCACGCCTGTGAACAGCGCGATCCTCAGTTCGAGATCGAAAGCGCCGGTGACAGTTTCGAAGTTGAGACTGGCTTGGCGAGTGAGGGCAAGTTGTTCGACGGGTGCGCGCAGGATGTCGAGAATCTGGTCGGAGAGTGCGAAGCCGATTGCTATTCCCACGAGGAGGGACACCGCCGCGCGGACTGCGCGGCGGCGTGCCTCGCGCATGTGCCCAGCCAGCGGCATGGCACCCCGCGCGGCGGTGGCCGTGGTCATGACGCGTGTCGGTACGGAACCGGGGCGTCGTCCGGCGTCGATGTTGTCTTGTCCTCGCGCACTTCGTGTTTGAGGATGCGCATCGACTGTCCGACGCCTTTGGCGAGGGACGGCAGTTTGGTCGAGCCGAACACGAGCAGAAGGATGGCGAGAACGATGAGAGCGTGCCATCCGGTGAGGTTGTGCAACATGGTGATTCCTTCGGTTATGAGGGTTCGGGGTGATCAGTTGGTGGGTGTGAAGCCGCCGGCCGGGGGAGTACCGCCGCCCATCGGGGGCTGGCCGCCGCCACCGGGGCCGCCTTCGCTGACGGCTGGTTCTGTGGTGGTGTCGATGGCTACGGCGAGCGATCCGACGTAGCCGGAGGTGGGGTCGCCGGAGAACGTACCCATCTCGAGGTCGTAGCCGTCCCCGAAGACGTTGTCGTTGTCGAGGCTGGCGATCTGGGCCAAGCTCTCGGCCGAGTTCGGGTACGTGTCGAGCTGGTAGATCGCGTCGAGCATGTCCTGAGGAAATGCGACCTGCGAGGTGGCGATGGCATTGTCCACGGTGGTCGCCGACGCGGCGTCGGGGTAGACCTCGAAGTGCATGTGGGTCCAGCGGCCGGAGTAGCAGCCGGGAACGATGGTCTCGAAAGTGACTGCGCCATCTGCGTTTGCGATCTGGATGCCGCGCAGGTATGTCTCGTCCTCGACCCCCTCGGAGTACATCGAATATTGGCCTTGCGCATCGCACTGCCAGAGGTAGACGGCGGCACCCTCGAACGGGCGATCGTCGTTGGCCATGTCGGTGAGCGTGAAGGTGAACGAGAGTGGTGTTCCCTCGACCGTGGTGCCGCCGTCGAGGCTGGAGGTGATGTCGCTGCGGACGATTCCCGACTCTTCGAGAACATTGACGCCGTTGCTGCCGTCGGCTGGGTAGGGGCCGTTGGTCTCCTGTGGGATTTCGCTCGTCGCGCTCACGGAAGTCGTTGTCGTGGCGTCGGTTTGGGTATTCGATCTGGTGGAGCACGCGGCCAGCGCAACCGCTCCGGCTCCCGCGCCGACCAACGCGAGTACGCGGCGACGGGTGACCAGGGTGGTGATGTCGAACCCGGCACCCTGATCGACCACCTCCTCGGTGGGGCGATCGAGCAGCCGTCCCTCGTAGGTGGGTCCGGCAGAAGTATTGTCAGGCTGGGGAATTCGGGTCATCTGTGAGCTCCTCTGGAGTGGCATCGGTTCGTTTCGGTAATGCCAATACTCCGGGACCATCCGGTGAGGACGCTGAACTCCCGCTGCCAGGTTCCTGTGAGCCCGGGGCGGTCGGTTTTGCGTACGAGGAAGCTAAGGCTAACCTACAAGTCCGATCACCGACATACAGGACATTTCATGATTTCTCGCTTTGCCGTTCTGCTCACCGCCGCAGTGGCCGCGTCTATCGCGCTCGCCGGCTGTAGCTCACCCGAGGCATCCGAGGCCCCGGCCGACGCGTCGACGACCGGTTCGTTTCCGCTGACCGTGCAACACATGTACGGCGAGACGACCCTCGACGCCATACCGGAACGGGTGGTGACATGGGGATTCGGCACCACCGATGCGGTGCTCGCACTCGGCGTCGTACCCGTGGCCATGCCGTCCGCCGAGTACGGCGGCGGAGACGATCTGATCTACCCGTGGATCTCCGATGCCATCGACGCGAGCGGTGAGCCGGCACCTGTTCTGCTCGACAACATCACGAGTGCGCTGACGGTCGAGAAAGTCCTCGCCGCAGATCCGGATGTGTTGTTGGCACCGCACTCCGGCTTGACCCAGGCCGAGTACGACGCGGTGACCGACGCAGGAGTGCCCGTCATCGCCCCTCCCGAGGAGCTGTGGTCGACGCCGTGGCGCGACGTCATCACCACCACCGGTGACGTTCTGGGTGTCCCGGACCGTGCGCGTGAGCTGGTTGCCGACTTGGATCGCCAGGTTCAGGACGCAGGCTCGCAGCATCCTGAATTCGACGGCCGTTCGATCGCGTACGTGTCCGAGGCCGCGGACGTGTACTACCTGCTGTTGCCCTCTGATCCTCGGGTGGAGTTGCTGGAGAACCTCGGCTTCGTCTCGCCTGCATCGGTGACCGACCTCGCGACCGACGACGCCACTTTCTCGACGACAGTCTCGGCGGAGAACGTCTCGAAGATCGACGCCGATGTGGTCTTCACTCAGGTCGATACCGACAGTGCGCTACAGGAGTTCGTCGGTTCACCTGTCTCGCGCCAGATCCCGGCTGTGGACGCCGGAGCGGTGGCAGGATTCGTCGGACAGGAAGCCGGAGCTGCAGTGGGTCCGACGGCACTGTCGATTCCGTACTTCCTGCCGACCTTGGTCGATGGACTCGCGGGCGCTGTGAACAACGAAGGCTGAACGGCCGGCTCAGTGAGGTGCGTCGGTCACCATTCGGTTGCGGCCGTCGCGCTTCGCGCGGAACATCAGCGCGTCGGCTCGGTCGAGGGTGTGGCGGAGTCCCTCGTTGGGCCGCTGCAACGTGTAGCCGGCGGAGAAGGTCACACCCGACGGCGCGGTGGCGGCGGCGAGAGCCTCCAGTGATCGGAGGGCATCGCGACGATCGCAGTTGCGCAGAGTGATCACGAATTCCTCTCCGCCCCATCGTGCCAGGAGTCCGTCCTCGCCGATGCACTCGCGCGCAGTCGAGACGAAGTCGCGAAGCAACGCATCGCCCGCAGCGTGGCCGTGGTTGTCGTTGAACTGTTTGAAGTGGTCGAGGTCGAGAACCGCGACGACGGTGGCGACCGAATCCTCGTCGACCACCGACACCGCGTAGTCCGACCAGCCGCGACGGTTGAGGGCTCCGGTCAGTTGATCTGTGCGCGACGCCAGCAGAATTCCGTCCTCGACCTCTTTTCTTTCGGTGATGTCGAGGACGGCGGCGAGCGTCCACTCGGCGTCGGCCGGGCCGGTGAACGGAACCAGAGTCAATAGCACCCAGCGCATGTCGCCGTCAGGTCGAACGAACCGCACCTCGACCTTCACCGGTTCGTCGGCGGCCGTCCCGGCGGCCATCAGATCCTCGACACTGCCGTGGAGTGCAAGGTCGTCCGGGTGCGTGTGCACCATCGCGGATCGACCTATCAGTTCGGACGGGGACAAGCCCACGAGGTCGCAGTAGGCGGCATTGACGTCGACGAACAATCCGTCTTCGTCGGAGAGCGCTTGGGCCACGGGGCTCGAGGCGAAGATGCGCCTGTACCGATGTTCCTCCACGACGCAACGACCCGCTTTCTCCCCTTCCCGTATCGAGAGTCTAGTCCAGGTCGGGTCGAGCCTCGAGAGCTGTCAGGACCGCGGTCGGTAACAAAATGGTACGGATGTACGACTTTTGGGAACCGATGGACGTCGGCTGCCGTTGTAGTAGTCGGAAGTAGTCGACGGCAATGGGGAGTTTCGATGGAAAC
This sequence comes from Rhodococcus sp. NPDC078407, assembly GCF_044542515.1. Classification (NCBI taxonomy): domain Bacteria; kingdom Bacillati; phylum Actinomycetota; class Actinomycetes; order Mycobacteriales; family Nocardiaceae; genus Rhodococcus; species Rhodococcus sp. NPDC078407. The sequence goes on from NZ_JBITUQ010000002.1 coordinate 174,618, forward strand.
GAAGTGGCGAGAAGTGACGAGCGCTGAGTGCCAGGATGATTTCGACGACCTACTCGAGGTGTGTGTCGAGATAGCTGCCGAACGCATCATCGAGAACTGGGGACTCGGCCCGGTGGCGGTCGTCAATCACATGTCGCTCGGGCAGAGTGTCTTTCGACCGGAGGACGAGGCCGATACGGCGTCGACCATTACGGCCCAGGAACAACTCGTCGGACGGTTGCGTGCCGTCGCAGACGAGGTGCGGTCGTACGCCATCGTGTTCGACGCGACCGCTGAAGGGGCGTCGAACACACATCTCGAGGTTCTGCTCGAACACCGCGAGTATGCGATGCACATTCACGTCCCGTACGTGATCTCCGATAAGAGAACCTTCGATCTCGGACCGATGAAAGCGTCTGTGGGACGGCAGCTTCTGTGGGGTTGAAGCGGTCACCCGCGGGTGTCGAGTGTCGGCGTCAACGAACCATCGATGACGACTCGGTCGCTTATCTCCGTGGGTAGCCCTCTGCGGTTTGGCACTCTCTCACGCCGAGTGCCAAAATGGAGGCACATTCTTTGTCTGAAAGGAGTAGACAGTGACCGTCACCTCATCCAACGTCGATACACACGAGTTGGACGAAAATATGCCGCCGACCTGGTGGAAGCGGCGCATTCGTACCCGCGCTCAGGTGACCGAAATCGCCGTCATGCTCGGCGCGCTGTCGATCGTCTCGTTCTGGGCCGCCGGGCTCGGAATCGCCGCTGGCCTGATTGCCGTCGTATCCGCATTGTGGGCCGATCGCAGTCCCGATCTCGAAGGGGAGCGTGCCGATCACTGGGATCTGGCGCTGGCCGTCGGCACCGGGATCATCGGCATCATCGTGGGCGTCGGATTTCTGGCGATGGTGTCGTAGAGCGGCTTCGTCGCACGTGCGCGGTAACTCGTAGCCTGCTACGAAGTTCTATGCACGACGTGGGTCGCGAAGGCCGGTCGACCGCAGGATGGTCGGCCGGTTTCGTCGTTTCGAGACACTTTTCGCAAGTATCTGCGACGGTCCGTTGCACTAACAAGATTTATGTGTGACGCTGTGTTGCGTACACATTCTTCGTTCAGCTCGGACGCAGGCGGAAGGACCACCATGACTGCAGTCGACGACTCACGAACGCTCTACCGAGAGACCTTGCACGCGCTGTCGACGGCATCGGTGCACCAGCACTTCGACGCTTTTCTCGACATCCCGTGGGACGAGCCCGAGTACGCGATCGTTCCCAACGACCCGCGCTGGGTGCTCCCGGATGAGGACCCGCTCGGTCACACCGACTGGTACAAGTCGCTTCCCCTGGACCGGCAGATTCACATCGGCATGTATCGCCAGGCCAGCATGGTCAAGGTGGGGTTGCAGTTCGAGCAGATTCTCATCAGCGGCCTCATGCAGTACGCCCTGACGCTGCCCAACAACTCACCCGAATTTCGGTACTCGACGCACGAGGCCACCGAAGAGTGCCACCACACCCAGATGTTCCAGGAGCTGGTCAACCGCATCGGCATCGACGTGCCGGGCGGACCCGCATGGTTCCGCAAGATCGTTCCGACGCTCACGGTGTTCGCCAGCCGATCCGCGCCCTTCGGATTCTTCGTCGGCGTACTCGCGGGTGAAGAGCCGATCGACCACATGCAGAAGGGCGTTCTGCGCGGCGGCGCTGTCGGCCACCCGTTGGTTCAGCGCGTGATGCAGATTCACATCGCCGAGGAAGCGCGCCACATCGGCTTCGCGCATCAATACCTGCGGTACAAGGCCCCTCGCCTCGGCCGCTTCGAGAAGGCGTCGATCTCCATCCTGACGCCCGTCATCATGCGACTGCTGTGCGACGTCATCATGAAGCCCAGCAAGCAGATGCGACGCGAACTCGACATCCCCGACGAGGTGGTCGACGCCGTCTGGTGGAACAGCGAGCCGTCACGAAAGGCATTGCGCGACACCTTCGGTGACGTCCGAATGCTCGCTGGAGAACTGGGACTGATGAACCGCGTCTCGAAGCGAGTGTGGCGCGCCCTCGGCATCGACGGACGGCCCTCGCGCTACCGCAGTGAGCCGTCTTTCGGCTGAACTGATTGTTGGGGGAGCGAGCGTTTCCCGATGGTGAGGCTGAGCGCATCGAGTTCGGCCAGCACCGCCGTGGCAGCCCAGATCTGGTTGCGCTTGCTGGCTGTCAGTACCTCGAGCAACCCTGCCTCCGTCAGTCGAGCGAGGGCGCGATAGGTGCTCGCATCGGTGGTGCCGGTAATCCGGCTCGCGGTGTCCGCGTTCAAGATCGGGGTATCGAGTAAGGCGTCGATGATTGCTGCGTCCGCAGAATTGGCGCGGGGTCGTGCGATGGCGCGCCAATATTCGGGCAGTTCGGCCAAGGCCTGTGCGGAGTCCTGGGCGGCATAACTCGACACGGTGGCCGCGTGCGCAACGTACTCCACGAATTCATCCGCGTCTCCGGCGCGGTAGGCGGTCAGTCTGTCGAAGTAGCGGTCGGTGTTCGCGAGCATCACCGACGCCAGAGGCACCGTCACCCGTTCGGTCAATCCGCGTCGACGCAGAATCGCGCTGATCAGGGCGCGGCCGATTCTGCCGTTGCCGTCGGTGAACGGATGGATCGACTCGAATTGGGCGTGCGCGATGGCAGCCTGAACGAGTATCGGCACATCTGTTCGATTGGCGAAGGCGAGCAGATCCGCCATCAGTTCGGGGACGATCTCGGGTGGCGGTGGGACGTACAAGGCATCGATCGGCGTGTAATCGCTACCCCCGATCCAATTCTGGACGTCGCGCACAGTGCCCGAATTGCGTGCGGTGTAAAAGTCCGGTGCCATCAGCAACCTGTGTGCGGTCGTTATGTTGTCACCGGTGATCGGACCTACGCTCGCGGCGTCGACCATTGCCGCCAACGCATGCACGGCGGCGAGCTGAGACTGGGCCTCGGCGTTGGACTTACCCCCGGCGAACGCCTTCCCGAAAGCTCGCCAACCGGCGTCTATGTGTTCGATCTTCGACGACGCCACGGACTCGCTCCGGAGCAGGAAATCGGACAGAGGTGCCAGGTGCTTTCCGAAACCTGACTCGAGACGTACGACAGCAATGATCGCCTCTTCGTGCGCAAGGGCAACCGAGCCGGACAGATCGCACTGCGTTCTGCTGATCATGGGTGGTATGGACACGTCGATGTGGTCCAGTGTGCGATCGGCGCGCGAACCTTGGCGTCGACTCGGCTGCCAGTTCCGCGTTTCGACGCGATGTGGAGACCAGATCATCGGTGCTCCGATCGTCGACAAACGTGACCAACTGGATCCTTATTGTACTTTGTAGGCTTAAAAGTAGACTACAAATTCATCCAGAGCGTCGCGCTATCGCGGTACGTCGTTCGGTTGAGTTTCTCGGGCACCTTCGAGCGGGACTGATTCTAGAGGGACTTGTGGAATCGCGATGCCGCGCGATGCACCGAGTCCCTTGACCTGTAGCCAGATGGTGTCGGCCAGGAATGTGGCGAAATGGTCCAGGCCGGTGCGTAATTCGGTTTGCCCGTTCCAACTGCGTACTGCGCCCATACATCCCGAGACCAGCCCGGCCACCCACGGCCGCACCAACGACCAATCCTCGGGCGAGAGATCCGCGTTCACGAGCGCAAGAAACGCTGCGACGCTCACTTCCAACTGCTCGGCCAACATCGCGTTGGTTTCTTCGAGGGGAGTGGGCGATTCGGCGCTCACGTCCTGCTCGACGAAACGCGTCCACGCGGGATGTTCGGCCACCCACCGCACGTAGGTGCTCACCACGCGATGCACCACATCGCGGGGAGTGCCGGTCAACTCGAACGAGGTGACGAGGGCGGCCGTCAACTGATCGCAGATGGCTCGCTGAATGGCGGTGTCCAAGTCGGTGCGATCCCGGAAATGACGATAGAGCCCGGTGCGATGCACTCCGGCCTCCGCGGAAATCTGAGCGGTGGTGAGCCGCTCACCGGGAGCGATATCCCGGGTCAGCACCGTCATGGCGGCTGCGATGATATGACGTCGACGATCGGTGTTGTGCTGTTCCCAACGCCGTTTGCGGCCGTCGGACTTGGGGCGTGACCCGCCGTCGCTCATGGTGCATGTTCTCATGCCCGCACTGGTCGAACCGTCAGATGCTTCGTTTACGCAGCGCGAAAAGCACACCCGATGCGCCGATAGCGATGACGACGACCGCGATGATCCAGATCGGGAAGCCGCCGGAGTCTGCTGGGTCTTCTGCGGCTTCGGGTTCTGCGCTGTTGGTGAAGTCCAGGTTCGTGGCCGGCGGCGTTGCCGCGGCAGGGGATGCCTGGGTGAGCTGAAACGGGATGCTGCCGGTGATCGGATGCCCGTCGGCCGAGACCACGCGGTAGCCGATGGTGTACTCGCCTGCCGCGCCGAGGCCGTCGAGATCCAGGCTCACCGTATCGCCGTCGACGACGGGATCCGATGCACCCCATTGGCTTTGGTCGGATCCGACGACGGTGACGACGGCGAAGTTCTGCTGCACGTTCTGATTGAAGGTCAACGTCACCTCGTCCGGCGCGACGTCGAGCACAGCGTTCTCGGCAGGATTGCTCGATTGCAGAGTCGCGTGGGCCGACGCCGGAGTTACGGACAGTGCGGTTGCGACGAGAAGAGTGACTGCAAGTGTGGCCAGGCGTTTCATCGAATGCTTCCTTGCTAGTCGTGTGGAGGTTCGCCGGTGACCTTGTGGTCGGCGAAGTTCAGGCCCTCACGCACGAGGCGGGACAGGTGCCCGTCGGCGAGGCGGTAGATGACGTTGCGACCGTCGCGTCGTGTCTCGACGAGTCCGGTGAACCGAAGCTTGGCCAGATGCTGGCTGACGGCGGTACGCGACGTTCCGGTGGCGGTGGTCAGCGCGCTGACGTCCGCCGGACCGCGGTCGAGGTACCAGAGGATATGGAGCCGAGTGGGATCGGACAGCATCCGGAAGGTGTCACTGGCCGTCGCCAGGCGGGCGGAATCGGGTTGGACGGCATGGTCAAGACTGATGCGCGGTTCCTTCTTCGGTGGCATCGAACGTCTTCTCCCTACGCGGAGACGGCGACCGGATCACGGGAGCGACTCCACAGGCGTGCTGCGGACAGTGCCGCCAGTGTAGCCAAGCCGGTGAGCGTCGCAGCCGCAGTGAACTGGCCGAACAGCGCCCCCACCCATCCCGCGACCGGATAGGTGACGAGAAATGCCGCGTGGGACAGCGAGAACTGCGCGGTGAAAATCGACGTGCGGGTGGTCTCGTCGGATCGACGACGCAGGATCCTCGCCGACGGTGTGCTGATCATCGACGTTCCGATGCCCAATATCGACCACGTCGTCGCGAGAGCGATCCAGGCCGGAGTGCCACCGCTGAGCGTCGACACTGCCGTTGCCGCGGTGGTTCCCGCGACGGCCACGCCGGCTCCGAAAAGCATCAGACGGTGGTCGTCGGTGAATTCGAGGGCTCGCGGGATCAACAGTGCTGCAACCATCGAACCGGCACCGTAGAAGCCCAGCGCAACGGCCAACGAGCTGCTGCCACCTCCGAACAGATCACGCACGTAGACCACGGAATTGACGGTCACCAAGGCCGTTGCTGCGGCGACCACCATGTTCAATGCCAGCAAGCCCTGCAGTTCATGGTTCTTCACGAAGGTGGCGATGCCGTCGGTTGGGCTCGTGCGTTCGGCTGCAACATGTTTGGGTAGACGAGTGCCGAGCACCATCACCGCTGAGACGACGAAGCCCAGCGCTGTGCCGACGAAGATCGTATGAAAGCTGATGACTGTCAACAGAGCCGCAGCGATCAGCGGGCTGACCAGAGATTCGAGATCGTAGGCGAGCCGCGACAACGCCAGGGCTCGGGTGTACTGGCGTGTGTCGGGAACGACCGAGGGGATGACGGCCTGAAAGGTGGGCGTGAACGTCGCCGACGCCGCCTGCAGCACGAAGATCAGGACATAGATCTGCCAGACCTGATCGACGAACGGCAGCGCGAGTGCGGCGAGTGCTCTGATGGCATCTGCAGTGACGAGTACGAATGTGCGGGGGAGCGCGTTCACCAGAGCCGAAACAACCGGCGGGACAAATACATACGCGATCATCTTGATCGCCAGAGCCGTACCGAGGACGGCTCCGGCGGAGCTGCCGGCGATGTCGTACGCGAGGAGGCCCAGAGCCACCGTCAGCAACCCGGTGCCGACCAGCGCGACGACCTGTGCGGTGAACAGACGTCGAAATGCGCGGTTGGCGAGGAGCATTCTTGGACGGTACACACATGTGCGCACATGCGCACTCACTGTTGCTGTCGATGGAATTGCAACAACGCGGTTCCACCTGCGGTACCGTGCAATCGGTCGGTTGTATCGAACATTCAGGGGTGGTTCATGGCCGATCGATACCTGCCCCCGGAGGGCAGTGTTTCGCGAGCTGTAAACCAGTTGCCGTCGATGATCTCCAACTGGGATACCGAGCTCGTCAACGTCTTTGCCAACAGGGCGCACGCCGAATACTTCGACATCGAGCCGGCACAGATTGCCGGTATGCATGTTCGAGAACTACTCGGCGAGGCACTGTACGAATGGACGCGGCCTTACATCGTCGCTGCTCTCGCCGGGGAGCAGCAACAGTTCGACACTGCGATAGTCGACATTCACGGAACCGAGCACGTGGTTCAGGCCAACTACGTTCCGGACATCATCGACGGCGAGATCGTCGGATTCACGGCCATGATCGTCGATGTCAGCCGGCGAGCCGAAGCCGAGCGTCAGCGAGACCGAGCGATCCGACTGTTCGAGATAGCGTTGGAGAACGCTCCGATCGGCAAAGCAGTTCTCACTGTCGACGGCCGCTGGCTGCAGGTGAACAAGGCGCTGTGCGAGTTGCTGGGATACACCGCAGAAGAATTGCAGCAGAGGACGTTTCGTGATCTGACGCATCCCGACGACCTACCACTCGCCGACATGCACCTCGAGGGAATGGCCGACGGAACTGTCACCACCATGGCTTCCGAGAAGCGGTACATCCGCAAGGATGGTGCCACCATCTGGGTGCAGCGCAACGCGACCGTAGTGCGCGACGCAGAAGCCGGCGACGTCATCATCGCCCAGATCCAGGACATCACCGAGCGCAAAGCCGCCGAGGCGACACTCGAACGCCAACTGTTGATGGACGACCTCACCGCCCTGGGGAATCGCCGACGACTGATGGCCGAGCTGGAGGCATTGAGGACGGCACCCGACGACCGACCAGTGGGAATGCTGTTCGTCGACGTCGATGGGTTCAAATCCATCAACGACCGTTACGGACACGTAGTGGGCGATCGCGTGCTCGTAGCCATCGGACGGCGAATTCTCGACAACCTGCGCGCAGACGACGTGGCCTGCCGCATCGGCGGAGACGAATTCGTTGCGCTGTTGCACACGGCCCAATCAGCCAAGGGAGTCGAGCGCCTCACCGACCGAGTCCGCACACTCCTCGCCGGGCCGTACACCATCGACGGAACCGACATCCCGGTATCGGTGAGCGTCGGATGGAGCTGGGAACCGACCACCGACCCGGACCGGTTGCTGCGAATCGCAGACGAGCGAATGTACTCGTCGAAGCGGGCCTGAGTTTTCGAATGAATGTGGATGCCAGTCGGTCGGCTAGGGGAGGCTCGGCGGCGGTTGCCGGTGGGATGTGGGGTCGGTGGGTCGGATTGTTTCGCAAACGCGCACGCATTTGCCGGAAAAGCCTGGTTTACGAGTCGAATGGGGCACTATTTCGCGAGCGTTCGGCAAACGCGCGCGCGTTTGCGGGGGTGGGCGGGCGGACAGTACCAGTCGACGAACCGTCGTCTTCTGTTTGAGTTACTCCTGTGGAATGGATCGCGAAGGAATTATGTGTGGCCGCCGTCAGCGGTGCGGTTACGGCCGCGGTGGTGATGCTGCCGATCGTCGTCGACGGCCGCTGGTGGAACTTGACTCTTCCCGTCATCATCGGTGGATTGTGTGGATTGCTGGTCGGGCTCGTCGCGGTTGCCGGCGGGCGCTACGCACTGCGGACCTCGGTGTTCTGGCCACCGCGTAGTCGCAACCGATGGCGTCATCGATTCGGGCTGTGCTCCGCTGCGTCGGTGGTGTTGCTGTTCGGAGCGCTGTTCGCCTGGGGCGTGGCAGCCTCGTCCGGGGGATCGGGACTACCGGGATCGATGGTCGCGCTGGCAGTACTGGGAATTGTGAGCTACTTGTTCGCCTACCTGCTCGCGCCGGTGCGCACTACCTAGGTTCGCCTGCAGTCGATTCGATAGGCGATAAAGAGGTACAGCAATCCGGTGATCGCGCCGCCCAGGCATCCGACTGCGATGTCGAGGGCGATCGAACCGTAGCTAGCCACGAGTTGAGCCAGGAGGAATCCGACCGCCACAGCGGGAACCAGTGCGAGAGCGTTGATGTAATCGCTACGAGAAGCGCCGCTTTTCTTGCTCAACGGGCCGGTCATCACGTACTCGCGAAACGTTCGCTGATTCGACACGTCGATCCTTCTGTGGTGCAGTCGGTACGGCAACAATATACCGAGCGGTCGAATTTCGTTCAGGTGAGGCGGTGAAGCATGCGTGCAGTGGTGTTCTTCGTAGTTCTGGGCGTTGTGTACAAGTGGCCGTTGTTCGGAGACAGTCCCGGTGAATGGTCGGCGCTGTCGCAGGGCATCGTCTTCGGGGTAATCGTGAGCACGGTCGCGACGCCTGCAGGCTGGAAGGCAATCGGCCGCATCAGAAGTCGACTCGATGGCTCGTACAGATCTTCAATGTGAGTCGAATCGGGTGCAGCTGACCGCGCTCAGCGCGGCTGGCTGCACCGGATTCGGTCGACCGTCGAGGTAATCTCCGCGATTACGCGATCCATCCGCTCGGTGAGGTCGAACCAGGTGTAGCGGAGAACCGTCCAATTCGGCGTGATGTCGTTCTGTCTACTTCGATCCCGTTGAAATGCGTCGTGATCGGAGTGATACGCCCAACCGTCGATTTCGATCGTGACCATCTCCGCGACGAACGCGATGTCGAGTTGGTATCCGCCCCAACGAAAGTTGGCCACCCAGCCGCGGATACCGCGCGACCGAAATTCGCGAGTCAGCAGGCGCTCACCCTCCGAGCGGGCACCATCGGCCGCGACCTTCAGCAGCCGCTTCGCTTCGGAGGCTCCGGCGCGGCCCGGGTTCCGGACATGTGATCGCCACAGTCCCTCGAGATCGGTGTGTCGCTGCAGTGCTCGATCCATGATGTGCGCATTGCCGATCGACGCCTCGAGAACGGTGAGCTCGAGCGACGTCACTCGAATCCCGCGACGCTCGACAATGTCCGTGCTGTGAATGTCGCGTCGGCGAATCCGGCACCCCTGAGCGCGGCTTCGCCCCGTGCGTGGAGTGGTGACCAAGATGATGCTCGGTGCCTCGGAAATCACTTGATGCCAGAATGCTGCCGCTTCCCCGCTGAGCACGGCGTTCGTTCCCGCACCCCACACCGCACAACGAATACGGGCATCAGCGGTGAACGGGCGGTCTGCAACGAAGTACACCCCACGGTGAATCGCTTGCCAGGTGCCCCTGCGTACCAAACGGTCGACGGCATCGGCGCTCAGGCCACAGATCGCCGCCTGGGCACGGGTGATCACGCCGTCGTGCTGCGCCGGCCAATGATCGAGCATGTCCACTTGGACGTTCACTGCGTCGAGGCGGTTCCACGGGCTCAATCGTGTGCAAGTGACCGCGCTCAGCGCGGCCAGCTGCACACGATTCAGTTCCCCATCAGTGGTGCATGCGGTTCACATTCCATCGGTCTTATTCCCAACGCAATTCACCGTCGACGACGGTTGGAGTTCGGCCGTCGAAGGCCTTGCCGGTTTCGAGGCTGTCGGCCAAGTTGGTCAACATCGCGCTCAGCGATGGCCACTTGGGGCCTTCGCCGTCGGCATCGACCTTCTCGAATTCTGTGACGCATCTATGCAGAGGGCCCGGCCGAGCGTCGACGAACAGCAGGTAGCCATCGGCTCCCGCGAACGGAAGAAAGTAGGGCAGATAGGTCCCGACGTAATCTCCAGCGGATGTATCGGTCTGCGGTTCGGCACCCATCTCGGCGTCGATCTCACCCCAGATGTCGAGCTCGAGCTGCCTCTCGCTCACAGCGCGGTTCAGGTCGAACAGCTCGTGCGAGGGAAAGATCGATACCCAGTTCTCCCTGGGAAAACCATTGACGAGACGGAAGAAAGTCGTCAGTTCCTCGGGCCACAGACCGCCGGTTGCGCGCATTGCGTCGGCAACTTGGTCCTCGGTGGCACCGGCGATCGAGACGGACTCGAGGTTGTCGCCGAGCCATCGAGAGACTCGACCCCATTGTTCGGCAACCGGACTCGGTGATGCGGCCGGGTTGATTCCGGCGTCGTACTCGGTCTGTTGTTGGATTCGTCGTCGCAGATCGTCTTCGCCCGCGCTACTGCTGCCGTCGGTGGTTGATACAACCTCCCCGTCGCCGATTCGATAGTTCCTCGAGGGGGTGAGCGGAGTTCCGTCATCCGCGTGCGTCAGTTCGCGACCGGCCCGTATCGACTGCGTAACGGCTTCGTCCCAATCCGAAGCGTCGCCTGTGCGAATTGCACTACTGACGGTCTCTGCACTCCGGGCCGATACGAACCACTTCATCCGAGTGTTCTCCTCGTGTTTTGAAGGCGTCGATTATGCGCCACCGTGATGACCGCGACTGGGATGGCAACTGGCGCAAAGAGGATCGTGATCGTGATAACGATCGATGGCCAGGGTGCGGTGTAATCCCACGTCGCCTGCGAGACGATTAGCGCCGCGAGGACAGCCAGGGTCTGTGCTGCCACACGGAGCGCTTTGGTTGCGAGTAGAGGACGAACCGCGAACTGTCCGACGACCACCGGCAAATAGTGACCTTCGTTCACGCGCGAGAGTTGTCTGGTCGCGACCGTCATCACCGCCGCAGCGAGTGCAGCGACGACAAGCCCGACAAACAGCATGCCCGGTTCCAATCAGAAGCCGAGATCGCGTTTACGACGCTCGCGCTCGGGTTGTCGCTGCTCCTCGGCGCGTTCCCGGCAGCGACGCAGGAACTCGTCGTCGGCCGCAGAGTTCTGGGCGGCCTGCCGACCGGGACGCGCCTCGTACTCCGGATATGCGGAGTTGCCGGCCGTCCGGTAGCCGGAACCGTCGCCCGCACCGCCCCAGATGCCGCCTCCGATCGGACGTCCCGCAAGCAGCCACGCGAGGGAGCCGGCCAACGGCAGAAACACCACCAGCAGAAGCCACACGATCTTCGGAAGGTATCGAATTCCACCGTCGTCGGCAGTAATCACGTCGATCAGGCAGAACACCCACAGCAGCATTACCAGCAAACCGATGTACGGCATCCGGAACCCTCCACGCTCGAGACCAGTCGGTCTGTTGTATCGAGGATCGTAGCGGGTTCGTCGGATTCTCGGTAGTCGTCACGGCGACGATGCGGCCGTCGATTTCCGGAACGTCGAGATCAGCGTGGCGGCCATCGTCGCCAGAAACACAGCAGGATAGGCGAATTGGACGGTGGCCTCGAACGCGGGCGACCCCTCGAACATGAAGATTCCGATTGCCTTGATGCCGCGATAGTCGGTGAAGTACCAGGCGATCAAAGGTGCCGTGACTGCAAGCGGCGCAAGCCAGCTCCACCAGGTGCGGTGTCGAACCGCGTGATCGAGAGCGACGATCGACAACGGTACGCACCACACCCAGTGATGTCCCCATGCGAAAGGCGAGACCATCGGAGTCGCGAGTCCGCAGATTACCAAGGCCAGCAACGTCTTCCCAGCATTGTGAGCGCGTGCAGCCGTCCACAGGGCGAGGGCGGCAACGGCGGCGGCAACGACGAACCAGACCATGAACGGCGGTGTGTTGCCCGGCCACAGGCGGGCGAGGGCTCCGTGAATGGATTGGTTCGCTGGGGAGGCGAGTGCTCCGATTCGCTCGGAGTCGACCATCGTCGCGGTCCAGAACTTCCAGGAATCTGCGCGAATGATCAGAAATCCAACTGCAACGGTGACCAGGAAAGCCGCAGCGGCAGTCGAAGCTGCACGCCACTGCCTGGTGGACAGGAGATAGAGGGCAAAGAAGGCGGGGGTCAGCTTCAGGCCGGCGGCAATACCCACGCCGATTCCGCGCATACGACTGTCTTTGCCGCGGCAGAGATCGAGCAGAACCAGGACGAGCAATACGAGATTGATCTGGCCGAGCCACACGGTCATTCGTACCGGCTCGAGCCAGGTGAACGCGATGGCCATTCCGGCACTCACCAGATACATTGTGCTGCCTCGGTATCCGAGTGCACGCCAGCTCAGAACCACAGTCGCATAGACCAACAGTGCATTGATCACCTGGAGCAGCGTCACTGCACTCGCCACGGAGAGCAGTGCAAGCGGGGTGAACACCAGAGCCGCGAACGGTGGGTAGGTAAAGGGCAAGCCGACATCGAACAGTGCGAACTCGTACAACGGCTGACCGTGTAGAACTACGTCGCCACCGTGGCGATAAACGATGGTGTCGATTCCATTGCCGAACAGGCCGAACGGGCCTGACCATCCCAGGAAGTACGCATGCGCTGTGATCGCGATGCACGCCGCGAACACCGACCCCGCCAGCCAGCGACGACCGAACCGATACTTCTGAGCGGAACCGACCGGAGTACGCGGGACAGCCTGTGCGCGTGTGTTTCCGGTGTACGTCTCACGAGCAACATGCACACGCGGCACGGATTCGGTGCGTTGTGACATGAAGCTGGACGACGTCATGGACGACACGATAGTCGCGGGTATCGATACTGGAAACGCGACACGGACTGATCGGTCGTTTTCGCTGTACTCCGCCTCGGCGAACCGGGCTCGAGGTCTGGATTTTCAGATCGAAGCAGGAGTGATGTTGCGATACAGGTTGATCGGCAGACACGCGGTCGGTCCGGTCAGGCTGGTGTCGCGGCACTCACTGCATACGACTCGACGACTGTCGTGGAATCAAGGTGGGGAGTGCCATTCTGAGAGGCTTCGACTCGTCAGTTCCGCTGAGTAGTAGTTCCATCGCAGTGCCGGCGATCTGATCGAATGCTGTGCGCACGGAAGTGAGGGGAACGGGCAGCAGCTGAGCGAGCGGAATGTCGTTGTACCCGACCAGCGAAATATCCTGCCCGACGGCCACATTGTGTCGATGTGCCGCAGACAGGACGCCGAGAGCAAGGTTGTCGTTGGCAGCGAACACCGCGGTAGGGCGCGCCGTGGCACCGAGCAGGTCGTGTCCTGCGCTCGCACCGGCCTCGATTCCGTAACCGGTCTCGATGGTCCATCCGGGATTCGGCGTCAAACCTGCTTCGTCGAACGCCTTCCGGGCACCGGCCAGACGGCCGACGGCACTGGACGTGAACAGAGGTCCGGTCAGAACCGCGATATCGGTGTGGCCGAGATCGATGAGATGGCGAACCGCGAGGTAACCACCGGTTTGGTCGTCGCCGATCGAGGACGGGCTCTTGCCGTCGGTTCGGAGGACCAGGACATGAGGAATGCCGTTCTCACGAAGATGGTGGGGAAGCGGGTCGTCGGTGCGACTCGTGGCGAGAACGATTCCGTCGACATTGCGTTCGAGGAGTGATCGAGCGGCATTCCACTCGTCCGTCGGATCGTCGCCACTGGTTGCGACGATGGCGTGATAGTTCTCCTTACCGGCGGCCCTGTCGACTGCCTCGAACATCAGCGCCATCACGGTGTCCGAAAGGCGCGGCACCAACACCCCGATCGTGGCCGTGGCACCCCGTCGCAGATTCGACGCGAAGGTGTTGCGTCGATAGCCGAGTTGCTCGGCAATCTCTCGAACTCGGACGGCCGTTGCGGATCGAGATGGCGCGACACGGTCGTCGAGCACACGGCTGACCGTGGAAATGCTGACCCCCGCGGCCTTGGCGACGTCGCGCAATGTGACGACGTCCGCACGCTCCTTCGAGAGCCCGTTTCGGGTGGGACGCATGCGTGGTTCCTGACTGATCGATGAGTCTCCTGACCCATCCGAACTTACAGATCCCCAGTCCAAGGCGCATGCAAACGTTCCAGGAACGTTTGCAATGGACGACGTTGGTAGCTGCGAGCCCCGTCACCTGGGCTTTCGATAGTGATGGTTGACACATCGCGGTCGCCGGGATTAGCGCCGTGCAAACGTTCCCAACAACGTTCCCAACAGTCTCTCGAAAAGGACGTAACCATGAATGCACTCGATCTCCGCGGACTCAGCCCGGCACCGATCACGCCCTTCACCCGAGACGGTGAGGTCGACTACGACGCGATCCAGCGCCTCGGCTCGTGGCTCGGAAGTGTCGAGGGAGTCAAGAGTCTGGTGGTACTCGGTCACGCGGGGGAAGGCACGTTCCTCACCCAGGCCGAGCAGGCCAAGGTCATCGGTGCGTTCCGCGATTCGGTGGACGGCAAGCTTCCGATCGTCGCCGGCATCACCGGCGAAGGCACGGCGGTATCCGTCGAGGAAGCCAAGCGGGCGGTCGACGCCGGAGCATCGTGCCGCCGGCGGTTGCGTTGGCCACCATCGACTAGAATGCGGCACCGGAGAGACCGAGAGCGAAGATCGTCGAACCGACCGGTCCGGCAATGGGTTCTGATGTCGGGGTACTGGAACAGGATCAGCGGCAAGCCCGATCCCTCGTACAGGGCCTTGTAGCGATCTTGCGGCGCACCGTCCTGGTAGCCGAAGCGCAGCCAGCCGTGCGAGGGGTAGACCAGCCCGGCCGATGCACTCCGACGCACTGGGCCGAGGAGCGTCGCCCAGCACCCCCACGGCCAAGGCCACCTGCGCGGCCATCCTGGCATTCGGTCTTGTAATCACGATCCTTTTCACCTCGTCCCCGATTCAACTGATCATCGTCGCCCAGGCTTTGACCGTGCTGGTGGCACCGTTCCTCGGCTTCTTGCTCTACGTGATGAGCAACAACCGCCAACTGATGGGTGACCTCCGAAACACGTGGTGGAAGAACGCACTCGGCGTACTCGGTTTTCTGTCGATCCTGTCTCTGTCCGGACTACTGATCTACGAACTTCTGACTCGGTAACCGTTGTAATCAAGGACATCCCGGGTGTGAGCTCACATGAGCGATCGCCCGGGATTTTCGGCATGCGACGCAGTCCATGCCTGGATAATAAGTGCGAACTGTCCGGCTACGGAACCTGATACTGCTATGCGGAACCTGGCGCATTGCAGCCCTGTCATGCTCTATCCCAGTATGATCCGTCCAAGCGCGCCGGCGGTCGGTGGGCTGAGAACACCTGCAGTGAATGTCACCGTCGAGCTAGGGCAAATTTTGGTGCGCAGCCTCACTCGAGAAATCCACCATGGTGAATGCAGAGCGCAATTGTGTTCGTGCCGAGTCTATTTCGGCTGTGTCACCCGCGAGGTGGTGTAGAAGGGCCCGCTGAAAGATGCCGTCGAGTAGAACGTACGCCGACGCCCGATCGAGAGACGGCGTGGTTCCGTGAAGCTCGCAGTATCGAGCCACCACCCGCCAGATCATGTCCACTCGACGCTCCTCGATCTCGAGCACGTCGCTGCGGAAGGAGCCGTCGAACAGGGCTTGATTTCGTAGGTCGTACCAGAGCCGATGGATGCCGGCGTCCGCGGCCAGAGTGGCGAAGTACTTCGCCTCGAAGTCCGCGTAGAGGCCCGCGGCGTCGACCGCGTTGGCGACCACCTCGTCGTACCGAGTGACGCAGATGGCCTCGTACTGGCGCACTGCGTGCGTGATGAGGTCCAACTTGTCGGTGAAGTAGTAGTGCAGCACGCCGTGCGAGTACTCGGAGTTCTGCGCGATCTCTCGAAGCGAGGTGCGCGCATAGCCCAATTCGGCCAGCGTATTCAGGGTGGCCTGGGCGAGTTCGGTTCGTTTGGACTCGAACTTGTTGCGAGCGCGCTCTTCGATACGCGCGCGCGGATCGGCCGTCTGTGTCATGGTCCGGGTCCTTTCCGCGCGTGGGTTTCTCCAGTGTATGCCCGTCGGCGCATTCACGGACCTCGGGATGGGCGAGTTCTGAACACTCGTCAAGAAAAAGCTTGACGAGTGTTCAGATTCCAACCTACTGTGACTCACAGCACACCGGAACGGTTGATGCATACGCATTCCTCCGGTGCTCGAAGTCTCAACCCATCTCGGTCCGCCGTGCGGACGGGCCGATCACGAGAGGACTTTCAATGCCAACCGACAAGCGCGTCGTCGTCTACGGAGCATCGGGATACACCGGCCGACTGATCTGTGAATATCTGCGCGAGTACAACATCCCCTTCGTGGCTGCCGGACGCGACGAAGGTCGGGTCAAGGGCATCGTCGACGTGATTCCCGGAATCGAGACCGTCGAGTACGACGTCGTCGAGGTCGAACACACCGCAACGGCCCTCGCCGAAGCATTTCGGGGTGCCGAGATTGTGCTCAACACGGTCGGGCCGTTTTCCCGGTACGGCCACGAAGTAGCGCAGGCGTGTATCGAGATCGGTGCGCACTACACCGACACCACGGGCGAACAGGACTGGATGATCGACGCCGACGCGAAGTACGGTGCCGAATTCGCATCCCGAAACCTGGTGCTCACACCAGGTTTGGCGCAGATGTACAGCATCGGTGAGATCGCTGCCAACATCTGCCTCGAGACGCCGGGTCTGGACACTCTCGACATCGAGGTCTTCTGGAAGGGGCACCCGACGGTCGCGTCGACCAATACGATCCTCACGAACGCCGCGTTCTCCAAGGCCTACTACCTGGAGCAGAACGAGTACGTCGAGTGGCCGGACGACGGCGTCATGCAGGTCGTGGTCCCCGATCAGCATGACCTGGGCCTGGCTCTTCCGTGGGGTGGCACGTCCCATCCGGTGTGGTTCAAGAACGATCCGCGCGTAGCGAACGCCCGCGCCCTCGGCGGCGTCATCAACAAGCCCCTGATGATGGCTGTACCCGAAATCATCTCTGCCGCAATGGCTCAGATGGAGGGCAAGTCCGACGCGGAGAAGTACCAGATCATCGACACGGTGTCGTCGTCGGTGCGCAGCGAAACGCCGCCTCGGGAGAACCCGCGCATCAACACCTCACTGGACTCGGTCTACGCGTCGGGACCACTCGGTCGCGTGCACACCGTGATCCACGGCAACTGCAACTACAAGCAAACCGCACTGCTCAACGCCTACGCAGCGGCGCACCTGCTGCAGGGGCCGCCGAAGAAGGTCGGATTCGCCTCGAGCTGCCAGGCTTTCGGGCATCGGGAACTGTTCGGCGTGCTCCGCGCGTTCGGGCTGGTGCTCGAACCCATCGTCACTGTCCACAGCTGAGGACAGGGCCGATGAGGCTGTCCGACTACCTCGACAAGGGTGTGTCACTGGGCCGATACGCACCCTGTCTCACCATCGGCGACACGACCCGAAACTACGGCCAGGTGTACGACGACACTGTGACCATCGCCGCTGCATTGCAGCACAACGGGATCGAGGCCGGTGATCGGGTTGCCGTGCTCTCCGCCAACGACCCACTAGCGCTGACCTGCGTATTCGCCATCTCGCGGGCAGGGGCGGTGTGGTGCCCCATCAATCCACGCAACGAAGCCGACGAGAACCGGCAACTGTTCGAGCTGTTCGGCTGCCGTTTCCTGTTCTTCCAGAAAGCCTTCGCCGATCTCGTCGGGCGCATTCGCAACCAGCTGCCTGCGCTGGAATGGCTCGTCTGTCTGGACGGCGATGTACCCGGAGCGGTCTCGTACGACAGCTGGCTCGTCGAACACGCCTCCGATTCTCTTGCCGCGAGAAGACCTGCGGACGGGTTGTGCATGATCGCCGGCACCGGTGGCACGACCGGTAAACCCAAGGGGGTGAGGCTGACCGAAGAGAACATGATGACCTCCACCGCAACGGCATTGATGAGCTACCCGTTCGGGGACCGGCCTCGGTACCTGGCGCTCGCACCGCTGACCCACTCTGCCGGCGTGCTGACGTTTCCCATCCTCAGCCTCGGCGGACACGTCGTGGTCATGGGTGCTCCCGACGTCGGAAAGTTCCTGTCCCTCGTCGAGCAACACGGGATCACCCACGCGTTTCTGCCGCCGACGGTGATCTACGGCGTGCTCGATCATCCGGATCTCGACATCACCGATCTGTCGTCGCTCCGATGCCTTTGGTACGGGGCGGCTCCGATGTCGCCGACTCGACTGGAAGAGGCGCTCACCCGCATCGGACCTGTTCTCGGACAGCTCTTCGGGCAGACCGAGGCACCGAACATGATCGCTACGCTCGCTCCGGCCGACCATTTCCGCAGCGACGGTTCCATTGCGACAGAAAGGCTGAGCTCGGCCGGCAAGCCGACACCCCTGACCACGGTGGCGATCATGAACGACGGCGGCGGGCTGGTCGAGCGCGGCGAGCGTGGTGAGATCGTCGTACGCGGTCCCCTCGTGATGCAGGGCTATCACGAGAATCCCGACGCCACAGCCGAAGTGGGTGCGCACGGATGGCACCACACCGGTGACATCGGATACCTCGACGACGATGGTTATCTGTACGTCGTCGACCGTGCCAAGGACATGATCATCACGGGCGGATTCAACGTCTACTCGGCCGAGGTGGAACAGGCCCTGCTGTCGCATCCGTCGGTGAAGGAATGCGCCGTCGTCGGGATGCCCGACGACAAGTGGGGCGAACGCGTCACCGCGGCAGTGCTGTTGCGACCCGGCCGCGACGCGTCCGGCGAGGATCTGATCACCCACGTGAAGGCGCGCATCGGAAGCATCAAGGCACCCAAACAGATTCAGATCTGGATCGACCTTCCCCGCTCGAAAGTGGGCAAGATCCTCAAGACCGAAGTACGCAGCATCATGGCTCACTCATCATCGAAGGGAAGTACATCATGACCGAGTTCGAGGGCAAGCGAGTGTTCGTGACCGGATCCGGAGCCGGCATCGGAAAAGCTATCTCCCGGATGTTCATCGTGCGCGGCGCCCGTGTCGTCGTCAGCGACATCGACGAGAGTGCAGCAGCGAAGACGGCCGAGGAGATCGGTGCAGCCGGTATCGCGAACTGCGATGTATCTGACGAGAGTCAGGTGCAGAGTGCCGTGGCGCAGGCGGTGGCGATTCTCGGCGGACTCGACATCGTCGTCAACAACGCCGGAATCGAAGTGTCGTCGCCGCTACTTCAACAGTCGACGGAAAGCTTCGACAAGATCTACTCCGTCAACGTCAAGGGAACCTTCCTGGTGATGAAGGCCGCGATCGGAGCGCTGGTCGAGTCGAAGGGAAACATCGTCAACATCGCATCACTCGCCGGAGTCGGCGGTACCGCATTGCTCGGGTCGTACTGTGCCACAAAGGCTGCAGTCATCCAGCTCACCCGCGTCGCCGCCATCGAGATGCGAGCGTCGGGGGTGCGGGTGAACGCCGTGTGCCCCGGATTTGCCGATACCGCAATGGTCGACCGATTGGTGCCGGACTTCGAGGCCGCAACGCAGATCCCGTTCGGAGACCTCGTCGCCGCGAAGCAGGGTCGATTGGGAACACCTCAGGACATTGCGGAAGTGACGTTGTTCCTCGCCTCCGACCGGGCGTCGTGGATCACCGGTAGCCATTACATCCTCGACGGTGGACTCTCGGCGTCGCTCGTCTGAGTTCGTGGGCTCCCCGTCGTCATCCCAGGGCGACGGGGAGTAACCCGCAGGGCGTCTCGGACGCGATGTTGGCCAGCGCTTCCTGCAGTATGGGGTAGTCGAACTCGAAACCACTGGTAACCAACACTTGTGGATCGACCCATCGACTCTTCAACACCAGCTCGGCTTCGGTGCGAATCACTCTGGCACCGAATTGGAGCAGCCATGCCGGTGTCGTGAGACCGTGGCTGCGGCCCAGAGCATTTCTGACCTGCTGCATCATGTCCTCGTTGGTCACCGGGAACGGTGTGGCGACGTTGACGGGCCCCGAGATGCCCGGTCGGTCGTAGAGATGGTCGAGGGCACGAGCGACATCGGCGACGTGTACCCAACTGAACTTCTGGCCGCCGTCGCCCATCTTTCCGCCGAGCCCCACTCTGGCCAGGTCGATGAGAGGGTTTACGGCCCCGCCGCCTGCGCCCAGCACGATCGACATACGAAGCGCCACTTTGCGAACGGCCACATCTGCGTCGAACAGCTCACGCTCCCATGCCCGTGCCACCTCGACGGAGAAACCCGACCCCAGCTCGCCCGACAGTTCGTCCATCGGCCTGTCGCGCGAATCGCGGTAGATGGTGCCGGTGCTGGCGTTGACCCACAACGCAGGTGGGTTCTCCACGTCGGCGATGGCGCGGCCGAGTTGGGCCGTCGTCTGGATGCGCGACGACATGATCTCGTCCGCATTCTTCTTGTTGTAGCGACAGCTCACCGAGCGGCCTGCGAGATTGACGACCAGATCGGCACCGTCGAGAACCTCGACGAGGCCGAGATGGTCGGACCACGTTGCGTCGCTGGATGTTCCGCGGCCGATGGTCCTGACCTGAATGCCGCGATCTTCGTAGTAACGATGCAGGTACCGGCCGATATATCCGGAGGCACCGCACAAGACGACGGTCGATGGTGAGTCACTCATTTTTCGAGCCCTTCGGGAGTAGTCATTCGTTGCATGAGACCGGTTATGTCGGTGACCAATCCGCGCGCCACCGGGAGGCGGGCGAGACGTACTGCCTTCGATACGACGGGCACGAGCCCGTCGACCAGTGCGCGGGTTCGTTTCTGATTGTCCGACGAGTCGGTGACCCAATGGAGGGTGACGCCCATGTAGATCATCCACAACAGTGTTGGCAGAGCGTCTTTCAGCGAGGCCGGAACCTTCTGTTTCGACGTGTTCAGGGTGACTCGCATGAGGTCGATAGCCATGGATCTGGCGTCGGACGATTCTTCCGAGAACGGACTGGAACTCGTGCTCGTCGGCAACGCCAAATGTAGGAAGGAACCACCGAACGCGTGATAGGGCTCCATCACGTCCAGGCCGGAATGCAAGACGGCGGCGAGGTTCTCCGACAGTGAGTGGCCGTCGACGAGAACGCTGAGCGCACGCTCGCGATGATCGCGCTGAATCACCATGTACAGCTCGTTGACGAGCTCATCCTTGCCGGCGAAGTAGTAGTAGGCATTCCCGAGCGAGACGCCTGCTTCGTCGGCAATGCGACGCATGGTGGTTGCTTGAAACCCTTCGTCGCGAAAGAGGCGTAGAGCTGTCTCGACCACCTTGTCGCGAGTATCGGACGTGCGTGCCATCGATTTCCCTCGTTTCTGAACGTGTTCAAAATTGACTGTACTGCATTTTTGAACACGTTCAAGTCATGATCGAAAGATGCCTGCAGGACGGGAGTCGAACGTAGGGTCGCTGTATGAACCACGAACCCGCCGTGGCAAGTCGGCACGTCAGTCAAGTCATCAGGCGCACACGCGACGAGGTGTATGCCTTCGTGGCGAATCCTGCGAACCTTCCGAGATGGGCGGCCGGTCTTGCGAAGAGCCCGGTATCCATCGATGGCGATCGACTTCTCGTCGAATCCCCTATGGGGCAGGTGACGGTCCGCTTCGTGCCGCACAACGACCTCGGTGTCCTCGATCATGACGTGACGTTGCCGTCCGGGACCATCGTCAACAATCCCGTACGTGTTCTCGGTCATCCGCAGGGCGCGGAGATACTGTTCACGGTCCGCCAGATCGAACTCAGCGACGAAGAATTCGAGCGCGACCTCGACATGGTCGCCGCGGACCTGAAGAGACTCGCGGAGGTCTTGGAAGCGCGGTCCGCTTGATTGGTCGAGACGTTTGCGCCGGTACTCATGAATACTGGGTTCCGTGGTGCTGAGACGAATGGGCACGTCCCTCATCGGAGGCAGAGGGGCCCAGTGGCTTCGCGAGCTGGAACTAGCGGCACGCATGGAGTCACAACGATTACTTTCGCAGCTGGATTCTGGCGAATCTGCCCGACAGTCGCGGCCGTGCACTCGACATGGGCTGCGGACAGGGTGGCCTGGTGCGAGCCCTGGCTCCTCATTTCGAGCACGTCGTCGGAGCCGACGCCGATCGGGAGATGCGTCGAATCGCAAAGGCGGCTTCTGCCGCTGTGGACAACGCGTCCATCACCGACCGCCAACTCGACTCCTGGGCAGACGATTCGATAGATCTCGTGACCATGGTGGCAGTGCTGCATCACCTCGACATCGACGACGCACTGCGCAACATCGAACGGATTCTCGCTCCCAATGGTCGCTTGCTCGTCGTAGGACTCGCGCCGCCGCGAAACGCACGAGATCTGCTGTGGGATTCCGTGTCCATCGTGACCAATCCATTGATCGGATTCATCCACCGCCCGTGGCCGAGTCCGGTGACAGCGCCGCCGCCACCGTTCCCGGTCAAGGATCCGGTGTTGAGCTTCGACGAGATCGGTGACATGCTCGAAAAGCGGCTACCGGGCGCGAAGATGCAACACCGCATCGGTTTTCGACACACGATCGAGTGGACGAAGCCAGTGCCATGATGTCGTGCTGGTGTGCAGGGCTACGTAACGCCGTTCGCGACGAACTCGGCGAACTTCCGGATATCATGGGCGTTCAGACCGCTGGCACCTCCGAGCGGGCTTGTCTGAACCCCCAGGAATGACGCCAGAATCATCACTGCGGTCCGTACCGGGTCGAGATCGTGTGACAGGTTTCCCAGTTCTTGTTCTGCTGCAATGAATTCCGACAGCAGGAGGGGAGGTCCGCCCAATGCTCGCAACTGGGTTTCGAGTTCGTCGGGGGCCAGGTCGCGGCGAGCAGCGGAGGCCGCCGCGTTCATAGGCAGGACCGCCTCCCGCAGCCGCGACAGCTGCGTGAAGGTCTCCTCCAACAGGTCGACCAGCGGGGCAGTTCCCGCGCGGCCGGGTAGCTGCTCCATCCATCCGGTCACGTCCCTCTGACCGGCAAGAACAGCCGCGCCGAAGAGCGCCTCCTTGTCCGGGTAGTGGCGGTAAATGGTTCCTTCCGACACCCCGGCGCGCGCGGCGATGGCCCTCGTCGTGGCGCGGTGATAGCCGACTTCCGCGACCAGTTCGGTGGTCGCCTTGATCAGGGCATCCTGAGTGCGCTTCGACCGCTGCTGCATGATGTCATCCTCCCGTGTCCTGAATGCCCGTCTGCCGCGGGTACTCAGTCGGTGATGTCGCGTCGTTGGAACACCGTGAACGACGCGGTGAGTGCCACGGCGACGTAGGCTGCACCGATGAGCGATGCCGCCGGCAGCGACATGGTGGAGTTCCCGCCCTGAGCTAGTGCGGTCAGGACCGATCCCGGAAGCCAGTCTGCGACATCACCGGCGACCGCGGCAATGATCGCCTCGACCAGCAGAACGTATCCGACTCCGATGCCGATCGCGATCCCCGCCGATCTCGTCACCGTCGCGAGCGCAAGACCTATGGTGCCCCACACGAGAAGTGACAGGTACAAGTGCAGGTAGGCGCTCGCCACGACGGCGGCGGTACCGTCGGTCCACGCGTCGGGGGAGTAGCCACCTGCTTGTGCCGCCATTGGCGCGACGATGACGTTCAGCATGGTCGCCGCGGCGGCTATGGCTGCTGTGACGGCGGCGAGCGACATCCATTTCCCGAGGACCAGCAGCCATCGGCGAGGCTCTGCTGCGACGAGGATGCGCACAAGTCCGGTGCTGTAGTCGCTCGCTGCCGTGAGTGCCCAGAAGGCAAGTGTCACTACGCCGAAGAACGATGCTGCGGTGCCGAGGCCGGCGACGATTCCGTTGGAGGACAGCAGAGTGTCCGCGGTGGGGAATGCCACGCCTGGTCCGTCCGTGGTCGGGGTGCCGTCCAGCGGTACGACGCTGAACATCACGAAATTGACGAGCACCGTGAACGCGGCTGTGAGTCCCAGCCAGCTCAGAATGACTCCGCGTCGACGCATGCGGATCAAGTCGCTGAGCACGACGCCGGTCATCGCTGCGCTCCGATTCCGTTGTGGCCGCGTAGGGCAGCCTTGCGGTCGGCGGCCAACTCGCCGTCGTCGGATCCGGTCATGGCCAGGAACACCGCCTCGAGGCTGTCCCGGTGAACGGTAATCGTCTGCAACGTGATCCCGGCCTCTGCCGCGGTGCGGTTGACGGAAGCCGAGTCGCTCGCGTCGGCCGAAATGCTGATCACATCATAGGTTTTGGTGTGCACGGTCCATCCGCTCCTGGTCAGGACCTCACGCAGGCGCGCAAGGTCGGTGTGGTGTTCCGGCTCGATGTCGATGTGCGTGTCCGCGCGATCCATGAGCTCGGCGATGGGTCCTGAGAACATCAGGATGCCGAAGCGGATGACGACGACGTGCGAGCAGATGGACTCGATCTCCGTCATGAGGTGAGAGGACACGACGACGGTGCGCCCTTCGGCTCCCAGCCGTTGCAGCAGGGATCGGATCTCGACGATGCCAGCAGGATCGAGACCGTTGGTGGGCTCGTCGAGGATGAGCAACGTCGGGTCCGGTAGCAAGGCCGCGGCGATACCGAGTCGCTGCTTCATGCCGAGGGAGAACCTGCGAACCGGCTCTGATCCTCTTCCGGTGAGTCCGACGATGTCGAGAACCTCGTCGACCCGGGCCTTCGGTATACCGCGCAGTGCTGCGATCGATCCGAGGTTTGCGCGTGCCGACAGCGCGGGCACGAAGGCAGGGGACTCGATGAGTGCGCCGACCTTCCCTGCGTACAGGCGTGGGGTGTCGATGCTACTGCCCAGGACATGAGCCGATCCGCTTGTCGGAGCGATCAATCCGAGGAGCATGCGAATCAGCGTCGACTTTCCGGAACCATTGGGCCCGACCAGCCCGATCACTCCGCCCTCCGGCAACTCGAGGCTGAGGTCATCGACTGCCCGTAGTGAGCCGAACTTTCGGGTGAGCCCGTTCGTGCTGACGATCATCGGTCCTCCAAATGTAAGTGAGCGCCCACTTACATTGACATGCCCGGGTCGTTTTGGCAATGCCGACGTCTTGATCGCGTTTTCACACCCACGGTGCCCTGCGCTCCCACCACGGCATCGTTCTCGACTGATCGACTTCGACGGTCACGTCGCGGTACCGCTGATCCAACCGAGCGACTGCGACGCGTAGTCGGTGGGCACGACGCCCATCGCGTCTCATGAGTCGTTCCAATGCATCGCGCGGACCGTCGCCGAAGAAGTGGCCATCGCATGCGGGACAGCCTGTGAATCCGGCCAAGATCGGCACTCGATTGTCGAACAGCGCTCTTGGCCTTCGATTCACGCGATCTTCCAAGTACTCGACTCGTCGACGCCACTGTGCCATGTACTGGAGTGCCCAACCATCGGTCCTCGCCTTGCGCGGCCTGTGGGGGTTCACCGGACGAACGGGGGCATTGCCCTCTCGTGCAGAATTATCATCGAATGCGCCATGTCGGAGACGGGACCGGTGAGTGCTTCTGGTTGGTGGACCGAACGTTACCGCAGTATCGATACTTCGGGAAGTCGACGCAGTGAAGGAGTGGGGCGAATGTGGCATACACACACCGCGGGCGTCCTGCAGTTGCCGTCGGGCAGCGTAGTTCGTGGACGCGCCATGCGCGATTCGATGCCGGACGGCCCACTGCCGGATCTCGGGGTCTACCTGCAGGGCAGGGATCCCGGCGTATTCGACTGGGACAGCCGGTGGGTTCGCTGGCCCGACTTCTGGCTCCCGTCCATTTCGGAAGAACTGCGGGTTGTACTTCGAGAGGTACTGCGCCGCTGCGCAACCGAGAGAGTAGAGATCGCGTGCACGGGTGGTGTGGGGAGAACCGGCACCGCGCTGGCCTGCCTTGTCGCACTGGACGGAATGCCGGGCGATGCAGCCGTCGAATATGTCCGACGGCATTACTCACCTCGGGCGATGGAGACGCCGTGGCAGAGGCGATTCGCGAAGACATTCGTCAAGCCCAGCTCTCTGCTCTGAGCAGAATGGCCGACCAACCAGGTAATCGAGGCCTAGGCTCCGATCATGGGCGAGGTCATACGAATCGATGAACGTCGAGCAGCGCGCGCAGTCGAACCGCTGTGGCGTGAGGTGGTCGGTCGACGGCTCCGCGAGCGCAGGCACGCCCGCGGCGACACTCTGGCCGAGACTGCTGCCCGCGCAGGCATTGCGCCGCAATACTTGTCGGAGGTCGAACGTGGCCGCAAGGACCCGTCGAGCGAAATACTTGCGGCCGTCGTCGGCGCATTGGGTACGTCGATGGCGGACATCTCACGCCTCGCGCATCACGACCTGTCGCGTGGCGATGCGACGTTGATGGCTGCCTGACGTCCCCCGAGAACCTGGTCGACGACGCCGTACTCGAGCGCAGCAGAGGCCGTCAACACCAGATCCCGGTCGGTGTCGTGACGTAGTTTCGCCGCGTCGCGTCCTGTGTGTTTCGCGAGGATCATCTCCATCTCGGCTCGCACCCTGACGATCTCGTCCGCAGCAAGAATGAGATCCGGAATGGTGCCTCGGCCCTGCGCTGCAGGTTGATGCAACACCACCCTGCTGTGGGTCAGCGCAGAACGCCGACCGGGTGCACCGGCGGCGAGCAGTACTGCCCCGGCTGCCACTGCCTGCCCCACACACGTTGTCGCAACGGGTGATCCGATGAACTGCATTGTGTCGTAGACGGCGAGCATGGCAGCAGTGTCACCGCCCTCGCAGTTGATGTACATCGAGATTTCCTGATCGGGGGCGTCGGCCTCCAGATGCAGCAGTTGCGCGATCATCGCGTTGGCGACCCCTGCATCGATCCCGGTGCCGAGATAGACGATGCGCTCGCTGAGCAAGTGCGAATAGACGTCGACGACGCGTTCTCCGCGCGAATCTCGGGTGATGACATTGGGAATGGTGTACGTGCTCATCGGGCCATCTCCATTCCGAAGGACACCCGTCGTGCAGGCATGACCTGGTCGAACGAGTCGACGATCGCGTCGACGAACCCGTAGTCACGAGCGGCGTCGGCGGTGAACCAACGGTCGTGGAGGGAGTCGTCGAAGATTTGCTCGCGTGATTGCTCGGTGTCATCGGCGATGAGTCCGAGCACGGTATCGCGTGTATGTCGCAGATCGTTGGCCTGTACCTCCACTTCGACGGCCGACCCACCGATGCCGGCGGAGCCCTGATGCATCAGAATTCTCGAATGCGGCAGGGCGTATCGCTTGCCTCGGGTTCCCGACGACAGTAGGAATTGGCCGGCGCTGCAGGCCAATCCGAGCGCAAGGGTCGATACATCACAGGGAATGAGTCGCATGACATCGCGGATGGCGAGCATGGCGGGTACCGATCCGCCCGGGGAATGGATCCATAGGGCGACGTCGGCGGAGGGGTTCTCGGCGGCCAAGGTAAGTAGGTGAGTGGTGAGAACCGTGCCGTTGTCGTCGTCGAGTACGCCGTCGAGCACGAGCACGCGATGACGGAGGAGTTGGTTGCGGAGTTCGGCTGGGAACATTCGAGGCGATTCGCTCATGAGTCGAGTGTGAATCCGAATTCTGTTGCACACCAGTTGTTCTGCTGTGGGCAGCGACGCTGCTCACAGCTGCGCGGCACCGAGAGGGACAATGGTGAGATGACTGCACTCGAGTTCTCCGATTCCACCGTCATCGCTGCGCTGATCGACGACGTGTACGCCGTCGTCTCCGACATCACCCGAACGGGAGAGTGGAGCCCGATCTGCCAAGAATGCTGGTGGAACGAAACCGACGGCGGTGGCGTCGGATCGACGTTCACGGGCCGCAACGTGGTGCCGGGCCGCACGTGGGAGACGGTCTCGACTGTGGCTGTGGCCGAGCCCGGCCGCGAATTCGCCTGGGTGGTAGGTGACAACTTCGTCCGCTGGGGTTACACACTCGAAGCGGTGGACGGCGGCACACGACTGACCGAGAACTGGAACTTCCTGCCCGACGGCATCGCAATGTTCCACAGCAAATTCGGTGACGACGCGCAGCAGGAAATCGACACCCGTAGCCGAGCCGCACTCGACGGTATCCCGCGCACATTGGCGGCAATCAAGACGATCGTGGAATCCCGGGGCTGACGGCGGAGCGGAGGGTCGCAAACGCGAGCGCCTTCGTCAGACGCGTCTAAGTTCGCCGCCGATCCCGGGCCCACTTTGGGCGCACTTCGCAAACGCGCACGCGATTGCGAAGGCTGGATGTCCGCGGTGCGTGGACCAAGGGTCAGGAACCTGCTCACAGCGTTCGAGGCGGTTCGACTCCGAGTAAGAAACTTTGCACATAGCCCGAACGTGTAAAAATTCGGACAGTTTCTTTACATATCTCCGCCTAGCGTGGCATTGTCCACCCATGATCGCGTGGCAACCCGACTCTCCGTTCAACCAGCTTCCACCGCCCCCAGGCACCGACGTGTTGGAGACGCGCGCGGTACTGAAGGCGGCCATCGCGGCAAACACTGCGCTTGCGAAGCTCGACCAGGCAGTTGTATCGATACCGAACCCTACGGTGCTCATCAACTCGATTCCGTTGTTGGAAGCACAGGCGAGCTCGGAGATCGAAAACATCGTGACTACGACCGATGAGCTCTTCAGGCACCTCGACGACGACGCGGGAGCCGACCCAGCGACTCGCGAGACGCTTCGATACCGGACTGCGCTCAAAGTGGGCTTCGATCGAACAATCGAGCGCGGGTTGACGGCGGCCACGGCGATCGATGTCTGCAGCATCATCAAGGGGCGGGAGATGCGTATTCGGGCAACTCCCGGTACCCGCATCGGCAACCCGGTGACCGGTGAGGTGACGTACAGCCCGCCCGAAGGCCGCGACCTGATCGAGGCAAAACTCAGCGAGTGGGAACGTTTCGTACACGCCGACGACGGGATGGACCCCCTGGTGAGGATGGCCGTCGCGCACTACCAGTTCGAGGCGATCCACCCGTTCTCCGACGGAAACGGCCGAACCGGGCGAATCCTCAATGTGATGCTCCTGATCGAGGCGGGTCTCCTCAGAATGCCTGTGCTCTATCTCTCGCGATACATCATCGACACCAAGAACGACTACTACCGTTTACTGCTGGCTGTGACGTCAGAAGCGGCGTGGGAAGCGTGGGTGCTGTATGTCCTTGCCGGCATAGAGCGGACGTCGAACGACACGCTTCGCAAGATCGAAGCGATCCGCGCGCTTCAGGACGACTTCAGCACGCGTGCCCGTGCAGTCACAAAAGGAGGGGCTGATTCCGAGTTTCAGTCGGTGCTGTTCGAGCAACCCTACTGCCGAATCAACACCGTCGTCTCTCGATGCGGTGTCTCGCGGCCGACGGCAACTGGTTGGTTGAACGCACTGGTAGAAGCCGGTCTGCTGCAGGAAAGTAAAATCGGACGGGATCGCTTGTTCATCAACAGAGAGTTCCTTCGCCTGCTGGTCAGAACCGAAGACCCCGCAGTCCGGAGCTGAATGGCAAGAAATTTCACATGTCGTGGCGACGTGTGAAAATTCGAGCCCATTTTTTACATATGGCCATGTTGTCGGGTCTCAGACCACCGGCGCAGTTGTGTTCGACGCGAGTGGCGGCGTCGGCACACCCGCCGAACTCAGGCGAGCAACGATCTCCACGGCAGAGCTGATTTCGGGCAGTGAACGGGTAAAGGGAATACGCTGATGATCGTCGAATGCGTATCCCGTTCCGAATCGAAGCCCGGGTGCCAGCAGTAGTCCGTGAGAGTTGGCTTCGGCGACAAGGGCACTGGATCGGAGGCCGTCGGGTAAGGGACACCACAGTGCCAGGCCTCCATCAGGAACGCGAAAGCGCCAATTGGGCAATAGATCTCGCATCAGAGCCACAGTGTGATTGCGTGCGACTCTCGACGTGTCGGCGCGCACCCGGCGTACCTCGTCATACTTGCCCATCAACTCGACCGCAGCGAGTTGATCAAAAATGGACGCCGAAAGTTGGCGTCGCGCATAGGTTGCGGCGACTCTCGCCAGCAAACCTGCTTCGGCGCGAACCCAGCCGACTCGCATGCCGCCCCACACTGTCTTGCTCATGGATCCGATCGTCACCGTCGCGATGTCAGGGGTCGCCGCTCCGAAGGGTTCGATACCGGGCCCTCCGTCGAACGACAGATCGGCCGCTACCTCGTCGACGATGGTCAGTACAGCGTGGCGGTGCATGGTGGCGGACAACTGCCGGCGGCTGCCCAGGGGAAGTCGAGCTCCCGACGGGTTGGAGAAGTCGGGCATGAAATACGCCAGCGTGGGCGCGCTCTGCCGGGCGGCTCGGTCTGCTGACGCCACGAACTCGTCGGTGTCGTCCGGGTCGATGGGCACCGGTATGCAACGGCCGCCGAGAGAGTGGACCAGCTCGACGACACCCGGATACGTCGGATGCTCGACCAGTACCCGGGCACCGGGCTCGGTGAATGTCGCCAACACCGCGTGGATGGCATCGGTGGCACCGGAGGTCACGAGAATGTTGTCGGCAGTGGTCGGTACTCCGCGCCCACGGTAGTACGCGGCAATGGATTCACGGAGCTCGAACAGACCGGACGGAGCGTAGCCGCCCGATGCGAATCGGCCCTGAATCCTTTCGGACGCAACGCCGTACGCCTCGGCCAGAAGGGGCGAAGCCGACGGTGACGCATTGACGAATTCCAATCGCGCAGCGTCACGATCGCCGGCGAGCGAACCCCACGCCGGCAACGAACCGGTTGGGGAAACGTATGTGCCCGAGCCTCGTTGGGCGCTTATCCAGCCAGCCTCGCGGAGGTGACGATAGGCCGACGCCACAGTGACTCGACTGACATCCAGGCTGATCGACAGCGCCCGCTCTGCTGGCAAGCGTGTCCGGGCAGACACCTCACCGTTCTCGATCAACCGCCGCAACTCGTCGGCGATCACCAGGTAAAGCGGACCGCCGGACCTGTTCCGCAACGTCGACGGATCGATGCGTGCAGCCAATTCCGGGGCCGAGATCGCGGTGGCGTCGAGTGATTCCATGCAGTCCACTCTCGCACAATGGCCTGCACTATTCGGTGCGAATACGGTCCATTGTTGTCTCATGATCGCAATTGGAACTCTATTGGCCTTGTCCATCGTCGGAGCAGGATGGACCGTGGCTGCTCTACGCGACGGTGGGAGGAGCGCCCCCTCAGGCCCTCCGCGTAGCCGGGTGCACGTCGACTGATGTGCCGGTGCCCCGGCAAACGCGTGCGCACTCGTCATACGCGTGCGAGTTCGCCACCGATTCCGGGCCTACTTTGCGCGCACCTGGCAAACGCGCACGCGTTTGCGAAGTCGGGGGGATCGGGGCCGGGTCAGTTGCCGTCGGTGATGGAATCGATGAACGGCGTGAGCAGCAGCGCCAGATCATCGGCTGCTGCGGCGATGTCTTCCGGTGGCTCGGGGATGAAGGACAGGGCCAGGCGCACGATGGACTTGCTGATGACGTCGGCTTGTCGCGGGCTCGCGCCCACCCACCCTCGCTGGAAGGTTTCCGCCAGACGCTCGCCCGCCCGGTCGATGAGCACCTCGCTGTCGGTGGTGATCAGGCGCAACAGATCCTCCGGCGCGTCGCCGCTGTGCAGCGAGCGTACTAGTGGATCCAGACCGCTCAACTCGAAGAACGACGAGAAACCTTGGCGCAGAGCGGCCGCAGCATCGTTCTCGTGTTGGTACAGAGCTGTTTCGCACATCGCGACGAACAGATCCGTCAATCTGATGGCATAACCCTGAGCGACGCCGCGCCGCGAGCCGAACTCGTTGTACAGGCTCTGCCTGCTGAGCCCGGCGGCCTTGGCGATGTGACTCATCGTGACGTTGCGCCAGTTGCGCTCGTGCAACAACTCGCGCAGCGCATCGAGCGCCGTATCGCGCGCGAGAGTGGACGCCGCTTCACGGTATCGACCGGGGGTCGACGTCTGTTCGGCTGCGGGCATGAGCACGACTCTATCGAACGACCGCATGCGGCTGATCCAGCCAATCTTCTCCGAGGACATTGCGAGCGATGGGCTCTGCGCCTGCCATGAGGGAGCGGATCTGCCGGATGTCCTTGGGGTATCCGACTCCGATGGCTCCGACAACGGTGTCGCCGCGCAGCGCACACGCGGTGAACCGGCGGTCTTCGATCGAACCGCGAACCACGACGTACTCGTCGTCCGCACTGGTCCACCCCGCGAACTGCAGGTTGACGCCGTGCTGGGTGGACCATCCCCACGGAACGTCGAGATCGCCGACGTCGAGCCCGAGGATGGACCGCGCGGCCCGGGTGGCCTGGTCGACGGCCCCGTTCCAATGCTCACTTCGATATGTTCCGCCGAGGACCAGGTTTGGTACTTCGGCGACGTCACCTGCGGCATAAATGTTGGGCTTCGACGTGCGCAGCCCGGCGTCGACGACAATTCCGGAGCCGATCTCGAGGCCAAGGTCGTGACCCAGCTCGACGTTGGGGACCGAGCCGACGGACACCAGCACCGTGCCGGCGGACCAGGAGCGACCGTCTCGAGCGGTGGCCAGGAGCGTGCCGTCGGGCAGTTTCTCCAGGTCGGTCACGCAGACGTCGGTATGCATCGTAATGCCGTTGTCTGCGTGTAGGTCTCGATACATCTTCGAAATCTCGGCCGGTGCGATTCTGCTGAGCGGTATCGATGCCGCCTCCAACACCGTGACCTCGGCACCGAGTGACCGGGCCGCTGCTGCTGCCTCGCATCCGATCAGGCCACCACCGATGACCAACAACGACCCTGTTCGGACGATGTCGGCCTGCAGCGGTACGACGTCGGCGGCGCTACGGAGGGTGAACCCGTGAGCGGAACCCGGTACGTCCAGTTGCCGTGCGCGAGAACCCGTTGCCAGCAGCAGTGCGTCGTACGGAACCGGGTCACCCTCGTCCAGCTGCACGGCCGAATCGGTGACGGCGGTTGCGGTGACGCCGGTACGAACATCGACACCGTCGACGGCTGCACCGAGTACCACCTGATCGACCGATTTCGTGCCCAGCAGCAGCTCCTTGGACACCGCCGGTCGGCGGTAGGTGGCCCCCGGTTCACTACCGATCAGCGTGATGGACCCGGTGAAGCCCTCGGCGCGTAGAACTTTGGCGGCGGTGTACCCGGTGGCACCGGTGCCGACGATCACGACGTTGCCGGCTGGCCGAGTAGTCACCCGCGTTCGACCTCGACCATCTCGAAATCGGCCTTGGCAGCGCCGCAGTCGGGGCACGACCAGTCGTCGGGAATGTCGTCCCACTTGGTGCCGGGTTCGATGCCGTCCTCGGGCCAGCCGAGTTCCTCGTCGTATTCGAATCCACACTGAACGCAGCGGTAGAGCTTCATGCCTTACTCCTGAAGTCGATTTTTTCGCGGACACCACAGTCGGGGCACGGCCAGTCGTCCGGTACGTCGGACCATGCGGTGCCGGCCGGGAAGCCCTCGCGCGGTGCGCCGTTGGACTCGTCGTAGACGAACTCGCACACCGGGCATTCGTAGGCGGCCATCACTTCGCTCCGTGAGCGGCGAGGATCTTCTCCCGCTTGGACGGCTGAATGTTGACGCGAGTGATATCGCCGTCGTAGTGATCGAGAACGCGGTGGTCCATCACCTTGCGCCACACCGGCGGGAAGTAGGCCAGCGAGATCATGCTCGCGTATCCACTCGGCAGGTTGGGTGCTCCATCCATGCTGCGCAGGGTCTGGTAACGCCGGGTGGGGTTGGCATGGTGATCACTGTGTCGCTGAAGGTGATACAGAAAGATGTTGGTCACGATGTGATCCGAGTTCCAGCTGTGCTCGGGGGTGCAACGTTCGTAGCGGCCGTTGTCCTTCTTCTGACGCTGCAAGCCGTAGTGCTCGAGGTAGTTGACGGTCTCGAGCAGCGAGAAGCCGTAGATTGCCTGAATTACCAGGAACGGCAACACGATCGGGCCGAACACTGCCACCAGGACGCCGTAGAGGACGACGGACATCAGCCAGGCGTTGAGCACATCGTTGTGAATACTCCACGTGCTCTTGCCCAGTCGCTCCATGCGCGTCTTCTCGAGCTCCCACGACGACTTCAGGCTGCCCCAGACGCTGCGAGGGAGAAAGGCCCAGAAGCTCTCGCCGAACTTCGAGCTCGCCGGATCCTCCGGGGTGGCGACGCGAACATGGTGGCCACGATTGTGCTCGATGTAGAAGTGCCCGTAGAACGTCTGTGCCAGAGTGATTTTCGACAGCCAACGCTCCAGCTCGACCTTCTTGTGCCCGAGCTCGTGAGCGGTGTTGATGCCGATGCCGCCGACCACGCCGATGCTGATTGCGAGGCCGATCTTGGAGATCAGCCCCAGCCCTCCGTCGATGCCGAGCCACGACAGGTTGTCGGCCGACCAGAGATAGCAGGCGAGCACCAGGCTGGCGAGCTGGAACGGAATGTAGGCGTAGGTGCAGTAGCGGTAGTACTTGTCTTCCTCGAGCGCCTTCATCACCTCGTCGGGTGGATTGTCGCCGTCGGGTCCGAAGAACCGGTCGAGAATCGGGAGCAGTCCGTAGACGAGCAATGCGCCGATCCACCACCAGACCGGTGCCACGGCGTTCCACCCGAGCTGGTTGAAGGCCCACACCAGACCGGTTGCCACGAACACCGCCGTGGGCGGAACCAGGCCCATGAGCCAGAGATATCGCTTTCGGTCGTGCCACCCGTCGACCGGCGCCTGTGCCTGGTCGTCGATATTCGATGCGGTCATCGTCACTCCTCGTGTAAGTCCGATCACTGTGCAATGGACAATACACGGAATTTGTCGTCTTGATGGACAAAAACGAGTATTTGTAAAAATCGTGCCGGGCTGTGGTGGTGA
Organism: Rhodococcus sp. NPDC078407; assembly: GCF_044542515.1. Taxonomy (NCBI): domain Bacteria; kingdom Bacillati; phylum Actinomycetota; class Actinomycetes; order Mycobacteriales; family Nocardiaceae; genus Rhodococcus; species Rhodococcus sp. NPDC078407. Next base: position 209,490 of record NZ_JBITUQ010000002.1, read on the forward strand.
CGGTGTCGGGCATGGGGCACAATCCCGGCGTGCGAAGAACTCGACTGTGGATTGCCGGGGTACTCGGATTGGCGCTCGCTGCTGCGCTGGTGTCAGGACCACTGAAGAAGCCGGCACTGACGGTCCGCAACGCGCACTGCTTCGGCTGGAGCGTCAACGACGCCGGGCCACGATTGGTGGCGCTGGGAGATTCGATGGCGCAGGGTAATTCACGCGTCGAGTGGGGAATTCACGGCGACACCTCGTGGTATTCGTACCTCGTGTGCGGCGATGCCGCTCCCATGGCCGACGGGGGCAACTTCGGAGTCAACGGCGCTACGACGGCGCAGGTACTCGCCCGCTCCGGCGAGGCACTGGCAGCGAATCCGGACATACTCGTGGTCAACGGTGGCACCAACGACCTCGCCAGATCGGTACCGGTGCCCCGGATCGTCGACAACCTACGCAAAATTCTGGACCGGGCGCATGACGTCGACACGGTTGTGATCGCCACGGTGCCGTCGGCGCGCACGGTCAGCGCCGACGAGCTGAACAGTGGCATCCGACTCCTGGCCGCCGAGCGCGGCATAGCCGTCGCCGAGTTCGCGCCACTGCTCGGACGGCCGGGTGCCACGTTCGACGGCGTCCATCCGACAGCGAGAACCGCTGCCGAGATGGCGGCCGAGGTTGCTGCAGCGGTCGGAGCGTGAGGACGGCGCCCGAGCGGACCTGAGCGTTCGGAACCGTGCTTCGGGCGCGGGATTCCGCCGGTGGAGGTCGACAGCGGACGCTCAGGTGCGGCAACCTGTGGATAACTCGAATCTATCCACAGGTTTCGAAAATGCCACTGGTGCAGGTGTCCTCGACCGTTCACGGTATTCACATGGGGGTTCATGCCGCGGTCGATCTGATCGCTCAGGGGGCAAGTCGCAGCACCATCACGCGTCGAGCGGCGTCCGGGCAGTTGATTCGTGTCCTGCCCGGGATCTATGCCACTGCAAAGCCCGACTACCTGGACCTGTGCACTGCGGTGACTCTGTGGAAGCCCGACGCTGTACTGAGCCATCTGACCGCGGCGTGGGTGTGGGGGTTGGTGGAGGAAGAGCCGCCGCACGTCACGGCAACTGTGCCGCCGACGGCACGGCACGAGGCACCGGACTGGGTCAAGATCCATCGCCGACGCCTCCCTGGCTCGGACCGGTGCCGAGGCCTTCCGGTGGTGACGTTGGCTCAGGTGTTCGTGGACGTGGCGGCAACTCTCACCGGTGAGGAGCTGGAGCGATTCTTCGATACGGCTATCGCACGGCCGGCGCTGCGGCGTCGAATCGCGACGGCGTGCGAACGATCTCGCGGCATGCACGGTATGAAAGCCGTACGGAGACAATTGCGCCTATGTTGCCTCGGCACTCGATCCGAGGCCGAGCGCGTGGTGGCACGAGCACTGTCCGCCAGGCACTTCTTCATGGAGATCAATGCCCGGGTCGGGCCGTACTTCGGCGACCTCGTGGACTTCCGGGCGCGGGTGATCGTAGAAATCGACGGCCGCGATTTCCACATCTCGGGTAAGGCGTTCGACACCGATCGCCGACGACAGAACAGGATGGTTCTGGAGGGCTGGTTGGTGTTGCGGTATTCGGCCGTTCAGGCGATGGGCGATACGCGACGCGTGGTGGACGAGATCATCGAGGTGGTCCGGCGACGTCGACGTTCGATCGACGCAGTCGGCCGGTCGCTACCCCGGACGTGACCGTCCGGAACCGTGCGCAGGGCGCGGAATGCCGCCGATCATGGTCGACAGCGGACGCTCAGGTGCGCGATCAGAGGCGGCCTTCATGGATGGCAAGGACGACCATTGCGATCACAGCAATCGTGAGGATAGCTAAGAGCGCCAACTGAATTGGACTTGTCGAGCCTGGCGGTCGAACCCTGTTCGGACCCCTCATCTGGAGCATGTCACAAACTGTAGGCCACCATCCCGGATTGTGCACAGGATGAGTGGTACAAAGCCATGTCCGATACATCACTCGCACATGTGTTCGATAGAGAGTACTGTGGCACTCGGCGGGGCTGGGAGGGAAGCCCGGCTCCGCCGCCCGATCTGGGCCCAGCTCCCGTGAAGTGGACGGTGTTTCGATGGACGACGTGGTGCGCAAAGCCAAGGAACTCGAAGCCTTGGTCGTGGAACTCGAAGCGCTGGATCGCCGGCGCGTCGGACTGGGGGACAAATTGGTGGATCTCGAGCACTTCTTCCGACGTGCCGGTTGCCCCGAACTGTCCCAGCAAGCGCTCGACGCGTTCGTGGTGACCTATGCGGGCCGGGTACTCGAACTGGCCGACGGGATGCGCGGCTGACGCTGGGCTGGGAAGTTCGCACGTTCACGGACCAGGCGGTTTCGTCTGTGGTTGACTTGTCGGTCCAGGTCGGGATACGAGGAAAGCTGCACTACACAGTGAACAGTCTTCGCCAATGGTGGTTGCTCCCGGTCGACTACGGGTGGAACGTCGCGTATGCCCGCTCTCAACGGGCGCTGCACGTCACCAGGGTTCTGATCGGAATCTGGTGCTGGCTGTACGGCGTTGCAGCAGCCATCGCCCTGACCATTCCGGCTCTGGCCGACGGCAGGCTCGGCAGCTGGCCTCTGTGGTTCACGGTTGTCACCACGGTGCCGATGGGGTTGGCCTGGGTGATCGGCGGCTGGCCGCGGTGGGAGATGTCGATTGCCTTCGTCGTGTATGCCGACGTTGTCCTCGCCGTCGTTCTCCTCACCACGGAGGAGCCGTCCACGGTGCTGCCCATGGCAGCCCTCTTCACCGTTGTGGGCAGCTACGTCGTGGGATTTCACGGCCCGAAACTGTTCACCGCACATCACGTTTTTGCGCTCGTCACCACGGCCGCCCTCTATGCCTCGGCCCTGGTCGGCGGCCCGCAGCAGCGTCTGCAGGCCAACCTCTACCTCGTGATGTTGATATTGGTGATGTTCTCGGCCCCGCTGATCTGTCATACCTTTCTCATGCTGTTGCGTCGCGACGCAACAGGAGCGTTCTACGACCCCCTCACCGGAATGCAGAACCGACGCGGCTTCGACGCGGCAATCGGAAACCTCGAATTCCGATCCGGTTCCTGCGATTCCGTGACCGCGGTGGTGATCGATATCGACAACTTCAAAGCCGTCAACGATCGGTACGGACACGAGCACGGAGACTCCGTCATCAGAACGACAGCGGCGCGCATTCTCGAGATCTTCCCCGCCCCGGCAGTCACGGTTCGACTCGGCGGCGAAGAGTTCGCGGTCGTCTGCGTCAACGGACTGGACGCTGTGATCGAAAAATCCGAGCTCCTGCGAATTCGACTGTGCAACAGTACAGATCGCTCTCCATTGACTGCCTCGTTCGGTATCGCGGAGGCGGTTGTCGAGATGCGGACCATCGAGGACGACATCAGCGATCTGCTCAGCCGGGCCGACAAGGCGATGTATCAGGCAAAAAGGTTGGGCGGCGATCGCGTCGCGCACCACGTGAACGAGTCACTGTCGATTCGAGCGGTCGACGAACGACAGTGACGACGCCGATCGATTCCGAATTCGGAACCGATCGGCGTCGCGACGGGTCTGTTGCGTATTTCTAGCGGGCGACCTCGGCTGCCATCGCGTTCTGCGTACCGACGTCGAAGACCGGGTTGGTCAGGTGCACGTCCAGGGTGTTGCCCGGGCCGGCGATGATGGCGTTGAGCACCGAGGTGAATGCGCCACAGTTCTCGAACTGCGGAATCGTGTAGGTGCCCTTGACATGTGCGTCGGCCTGGTTGTTTTGGATCAGGTCGATTGCATCGAGTGAACCGGTGAGGTTGGCCGTGGTTTCGGCGGTGACGCAGTTGGCACCCGAGGGGATGAGATCGACCGAGGCCGACCCTGCCGATCCGGTGTCGATTCCCAGCGGCTTCACCGAATCGATACGAATCTTGAAACTCTGCTCCACGTCGAGATCCAGCGTGGGGGCCTCGGCGGGACCGCCCTGGACGAGGGTGCCCGATACCGGGGTCGCGTCGACGATCGAGATGGTGAAGTTGGCCAGCGTCGCAGGGCCCAGTTTCAGGTCGGCCGATGCCTGCGGGAGCGTCAGCGAACCGGTGACGGTTCCGCCGACCAGGTCGACGTCGGTGACCAGGTCGGTGGTCGGGAACACCACCGGCTGACCCGTCTTGGCGATGATCGTCGTCGTATCTGCCTGGAAGGTGATGGGAAGGGTGTCGGCAGCGTTGGCCGGGGCAGCCACCACCGTTGCCAATGCGACGGACGACGCCAGTGCCGCCATGGTGACGACTGTCTTGTTGCGGATCTTCACGTGATTTCCTTCGGGTATCGGGTTGATTTTCGGACCAGGTCGAGCGTCAGGACAGCGTGAAGGCCGGATCGGGCTGAACAGACAGGCTGTTCACAGTGCAGTTGCCCGGCATCGGCTGATTGGACGACGTCAGGGTGTTGGTCATGTTGTCGAAAGAGCCGGCCAGGGTGGCGGGTCCGCAGTTGTACCCGACCAGCGAGAAGCCGACGTTCGAGACCTCACCGGTGGTGGCGCTGGTGGGGGTCAGGGTCCAGGGCAGATTCTTCAGCTGGGGCAGGCCGCACAGCCGGTTCGATCCGCTGATCCGGGCGTCGGTGATGGATGCCGACGAGCCGTCGGCGCTGGTGGTGCCGGAGAGGGTGATGGAGCAGCTGACCGGCACTCCGAACGAGGCAGGGGTGCTCACGACGATTGTTCCGGGCGCAGTGAATGCAGTTCCGGCGGGTGAGATGGTGGCGGCACCGGCGCTGGCGGCACCGACTGTCGCCCCGGTGATGGCGACGGCGGCGAATACGGCGGCGACTGTGCGCGAGCGGGACGGTGAGTTGAGCTTCATCGGTCGATCCTCCAAGTCCGAAAGCGGCTCCGGAGCCCCGTCGGGGCAGCGGGTGGCACCGGAGATCCGGTAGCCAGCACGGACGTTAGGTCGGCGAACCGTTTGTCGGAATTGGTTCATTTCAACTCTGTGAGAAGTCACAATACGGGCGGTACGTTTGTTGTACGCCACGGTAATGAAAATGGTCCTCCGGCTCGAAAGTCCACTCCGTCATGGGTTTTCGGCCCGGTTTCCTCGTTGGCCTATTCGACTATGAAGCGCCTCGAGGGGCTGCTGAGCCTGTTACGAAAACGTTATGCAAAGTTATCCAAACGAGATAGTTGTGACGCCGTCCGTGACACTTACGTCGTTCAGGATCAAAAGAGCGAAAACCAACTGACGAAGTCGGGTTTGAAACTCCGATGCACCCCCGCCGGACATGGGTCGCTTTTTCGTGTCAAACTGTGGTGTGACGTTCGCGCTGGCCGAAGCAGGATCCGCAGTCGACACGGACACGGGAGAGTTGACGGTGCAACCGTATTTCGCCCCGGTCTGTCGGCTGGACAACGGCGCGCTCGCAGCGATCGAAGTGCAGCTGCGCGGGCCGGAGGACGGCCCCCTTGCCTCTGCCGACGCACTCAAGCGAGCGGCCAGGGCAATGGATGCCAAGCGAGAGCTCGATGCATTGGCGTGGGGAGTCGCTCGACTCGAACAGTCGGTGCGCCTGCCGATGCTCGTCTCCATGGATGTCGATTCGCTCGCCTCGATCGACGCCGCCACCGAAGAGCAACTGCGCCGCGATATCGTCGTCGTCACCGAGGCAGCGTTGGTGGACAACCCGGCTCGTACTCTCGCAGCGATCGACAAGGCCCGACGCGAGGGCAAAGTTGTTGCAGTCGACGACGTCGGTCGTCGGCCGCAATCGATGACTCTGCTCCCGCTCATCGAACCTGACGTGATCATTCTCGCGGGAACGATGGTGTCCACCCGTCCGGACCTGGCCACCGCGCGCACGGCGCATGCCGTCTCCGCTCAGGTCGAACGTACGGGCGCGGTGGTCGTCGCCAGCGGAGTCGACACAGCGCTGCATCGCAGCCGCGCACTGGGACTCGGTGCGACCTACGGGGTGGGCGAGCTGTACCCGGCCACGCAATCGACCGAAGAGCTCCCGGCCGACGCCGCCGAGGTGATGCCACCGTTCCCCACGTGGAACACCCCGGCGACATCGCTGGAATCGCCGTACGCCATCGCGGCCGAAGGCAAGACCGCCACCCGAAGCACCAAGCGCCTACTGGTCGCGATGAGCACGTCGCTCGAGATACAGGCGACATCTGCGGGGCCGGAAACGTTGGTACTCGGTACTTTCCAGAGGGCCGAGCACTTCACTGCCACCACCCGCTCTCGCTGGGTGTCGATGGCGGAGCAGATTTCGTATGCCGGCGTCTACGGCGTCGGGATGGGGTATGTGCAGGAAGGTGGCATCATGCATGCGCCACTGGATCCATTGGACTCGCTCGTCGAGGAATGGAACGTCGTGGTGCTCGGACCGCACTTCTGCGGAGTGCTGGCGGCCATAGATCTGCACCGCGGTGAGGTGGACGCAGACCGTGAATTCGACTACGTGATGTCCTACGACCGAGCGACCGTAGTGCGTTGTGCCCGTGCGATATTGGCGCGGTTCTGACCTTCGTGCGATGGCCCGGTTCGCGGGGATGTTTCGGTGCGGCGCGGCAGGGCATACGGCACACCAGGTGATGGAGTAGTCCGGACTGCAGCATCACTCAGGCCCCGTACGTTGAAAAAACAGCGTACGGGGCTGTCTGAATTTTCACCGCTGGGTCGAGGCTCTGTCCACCAATTCCTGCGCAATATCGCGAAGTTTGCGGTTGGTGCTCTGTGATTGTCTGACGAGCATCGAAAATGCGGCGTCGGCGTCGACGCGATGTATCGCCATCAGCATCCCCTTCGCTTGTTCGATCGGTGCCCGCCGTGCAAGAGCCATCTCCACATCGACCGGCAGCCCTGCGTGGGTTGTCTGCGGTGCGGTCATGGAGCGATTGTTGCGCAGCCCGCTCCGACGCAGGTCAACGCCAAGAAGACGCGCCGAAAGTGCATCGAACAGAGCTGGTGGCGTTACCGAATGCGTAGCCTTCCGTGACCGCGGTGTGATCAGGCGGCAGGGTTGGACAGCGGGCGTCCGATCAGAAATTCGAGAGTGCGGTACGCATCGGTGCGACGGCCGTTGCTCGCGTTGTCGTGGTAAGCCGCACCGGCGACGACCACGCCGACCGGGATGCGACCCGATTCGATATCGCGAGCCGTCTGTTCGGCGCAATTGCGCAACACCGGGCAATCGGCGCACAGACGCCATGCTTTTTCTGCGCGCTTACGCCCGTGGCGGGGAAGCTGCTGCGAGTCATAGGCATCCATGTCGTCGATGCACGCACCTTTGAGGCGCCAGACCTGGTCATCCGTCATCGTCGTGATCCGTTTCGCGTCGTGCCGATCGTTCCACGACCGATATTCCCCATCTCGAGAAAGCGAAACCCACGAAAGTCCGATGCTGCCCGTACCGGGGTGAAACCAGTTGGTACAAACATTTATTGAACGACAGGCCGGCGGAATCGCCAGGACATACCGACACGAAGGACTTTGGTCCTCTGTTTCGATGACCGAAGGGCCGGTTCACTTCTCCTGTGCGTCGTAGGCTCGGAGGTCTGGGCGCCCAGCGTGGACGCAGGTGAGGGGGTCATCGTGGTCACGGTGTTCTTGGTGGACGATCACGAGATCGTGCGACGTGGTCTGATCGACCTCATCGACTCCGATTCGGAACTCGAAGTCATCGGAGAGGCCGGCACCTGTGCCCAGGCGCTGGCGCGAATACCGGCCCTGCAGCCGGACGTCGCGGTGCTCGACGTGCGACTTCCCGACGGCAACGGCATCGAACTGTGTCGCGAACTCCTCGCCCGCCTGCCCCACCTGAAGACGATGATGCTCACCTCGTTCACCGAGGACCAGGCCATGCTCGACGCGATACTCGCGGGCGCGAGCGGCTATGTCGTCAAGGACATCACGGGCATGGAACTCACGCGCGCGATCAAGGACGTCGGATCCGGTCGATCGTTACTAGACAATCGCGCGGCCGCGGCGCTGATGGACAAACTCCGGGCCGGAACGGCAACTCCCGGACCGATCGATCACTTGACGAGCCAGGAGCGAACGCTGCTCGATCTGTTGGGTGAGGGGCTGACCAACAGGCAAATTGCCGCCAGGATGTTCCTGGCGGAGAAGACAGTGAAGAACTACGTGTCGCGGTTGCTCGGCAAGCTCGGGATGGAGCGTCGTACCCAGGCTGCGGTGTACGCGTCCAAGCTGGCGGATACGGCCGCCCCGTCGACCGGGAAACCGGGGTCGCGGGATGGATGACCGACACGCGGACACCGGATCGTCGCTTCCACAACTGCGACTCGGTGAGTTGTTGGCCGAGGTTCAGGATCGAATAGGCCGAATCGCCGATGCCAGAGTGCAAGCCGACGGACTGCTCGACGCCATGCTCGTCGTCACGTCCGGTCTCGATCTGGAGGTGACCTTGCGCTCGATCGTGGAGTCGGCCGTTGAGCTGGTCGGAGCTCGATACGGTGCACTCGGCGTTCGAGGTGAGGGTCATGGCCTCAGTGCGTTCATCGACCACGGCATCGACGAGGACACGCGCGTGGCCATCGGCCCGCTCCCCACCGGCCGCGGGGTACTCGGACTGCTGATCGACCATCCGGCGGCGCTTCGACTCGAGGACCTCTCGGCGCATCCGGATTCGGTCGGTTTTCCGCCGAACCACCCACCCATGAAAACGTTTCTGGGCGTGCCTATTCGGGTTCGGGACGAAATCTTCGGCAATCTGTATCTCACCGAGAAGAGAGACGGCAAGCAGTTCACCGAGGACGACGAGGTCGTCACGAAGGCGCTGGCGTCCGCGGCCGGCATCGCCATCGAGAACTCGCGGTTGTACGAGGACGCACGTGTTCGCCAGGCATGGATGGAGGCAACTCGCGACATCGGCACCGAGCTCCTCGCCGGAACGGACATCGCCGAGGTGCTGCAGATGGTCTCTCGTAAGGCATTGCACCTGACCGATTCCGACGCCGCGTTCATCGCAGTTCCCGAGGACGCCGACGAGCCGTTCGAGGATGTCACTCGCCTCGTCGTCACGGCCTGCGAAGGAATCGGGGAGGAGCGGATGATGGGTGCGGTCATCCCGGTCGAGGGGTCGAGCACGGGAGTGGCATTTCGGCGTCGAACGGCTTTGCGGAAAGAGCGCCTGGACTACCGGCCCGCAGAACTGGACGGCGTGTTCGGGCCGGCATTGATTGCACCGTTCCGCGTGGCCGAGGGCGTCAGCGGTGTTCTGGTGGTGCTCCGCACGCAGGACCGGGGGACGTTCGACGAGTTCCAACTGGAACTGGTCTCGAACTTTGCCGATCAAGCCGCGCTGGTGATGCAGATGGCCGATGCCAGTCGTCGGATGCACGAACTCGAAGTGCTGTCCGACCGCGACCGTATCGCTCGCGATCTACACGATCACGTGATTCAGCGGATTTTCGCAGCGGGTCTGGCCCTGCAAAGTACGCTGCAGCGCACCGAATCCGAGGACATCAGGCAACGGCTGTCCAGGACCGTCGATGATCTGCAGGACACGGTGCAGGACATCCGAACGACGATCTTCGACCTGCAGAGCACGTCCCACTCTGCCACCCGTTTGCGTCAACGAATCAACGGCGCGGTTCTCGAACTCACCGAGAACGTCGCCGTCCGTGCCGTCGTGCGGATGTTCGGTCCGCTGTCGGTTGTCGACACCAAGCTTGCCGACCACGCCGTTGCCGTTGTGCGTGAGGCGGTCAGCAACGTGGTCCACCATGCGCGGTGCGACACGGTGACCGTCGTACTGTCCGTCGGAGACGAGCTCGAGATCGTGGTGTCGGACAACGGAATAGGTATGCCCGAGAACATCACCAGAAGCGGACTGTCCAATCTCGCGGCCCGTGCGGCGGAGTGTGGTGGATCGCTGCTCATCGGCCGCGGGCCTTCCGGCAATGGCACCGAGGTGACGTGGTCGGTGCCATTGCCCTGATCGACATGCGACACGCTCATCGGTTCGTCGGTACGACGACGACGGGGACGTCGACGGAATGCAGCACCGCACGTGAGGTCGACCGAGGAGCATCGACACGAATCCGCCGCGCCCTCGGCTACCCACTACTACCAACTGAGCCGCCTCGGACTCGTGGACCAGTGTTCGAACCGGCCTGTCCTGAACCACAACGCGTCGGATGGTGACGTCCGGATAGTCCTCGGACCAGCCGGCCAGGCTTTCGGCCAGCGAGGTCGTCTCTGCCAGTTCGGAATCGGCCCACGGGCCTTGTTCGTCTCGCGTCAACACGCTTCCGAGCTCGAGGTCGCTCCATGCATGCACAGCAACGAGGTCGACACCCCGCATCGACGCTTCCCGCAGGGCGAAGTCGATGGCTGGTTGGCTGTTGGACGTGCAATCCACACCGACGACCACTGGTCCATCCCCGTCGACGTTCGACTTGATCACGGCAACAGGGCATTTCGCGTGGGACACGACGGCGCTGCTGACCGACCCGATCAATCCGCCGGTGAACTCGCCGAGACCCCTCGACCCGACGACAAGCAGGGCAGGTGCGACATCGAAATGCGTCAGATTCCCCGCAGCAGAGCCATGTTCGAGACGAGTGTCGAGAATCAGTGAGTTACCCGCTGCGGTCTTGTGCGCAACATCGACGGCGGCGGTCAGCACCCGCTTGGCTTCGACATCCGGGTCCGAGAACGAACCGATTCGAAGACTGATGGCATCGCCGTAGGTTCCCGGCGCAAAAAGGACCGACGTGACCAACTCGAGCGGGGCGCGGCGTCGAACAGCCTCGCGTGTTGCCCAACGGACCGCGTCGAGCGAGGTGGCGGACCCGTCGACTCCGACGACTATCCGGCTCGATGCATTCATGACCGACTCCCGTCCACAGGCTTTCGTGTGCTGATACACCTCGAACATTGCTCGGTCGGGCCAGTCGCAGACAGAGTCGCAAGTCCCTCCACACACCGGGCGAAAGGCCCCGCTCTCGGCATTCGTGGTCTCGAGTACGCTGGCACCAGACGAGAACAGTCTTCGCATATCGGTCGAGGGAGAGCGTTCAGATGACACGTCCACGGGTTGTGGTGCTCGGCGGCGGATTCGGCGGGCTCTATGCCGCGCGGCGTCTGCGCAACGAGGACGTCGACGTGACAGTGCTCGAGCGCGGTACCTCGCACGTCTTCCAGCCGTTGCTCTATCAATGCGCCACCGGCTTGGTGTCCGAGGGCTCGATCGCGAGTCCGCTCCGGCACCTGTTGCGTAAACAGAAGAATGTGTACGTGGCACTCGGCGAGGCGACGTCGGTGACTCCCGTGGGCGACGGGGGAGTGGTGACGGCCAGTCGATTCGACGGGTCGACCTTCGAGTTGCCCTACGACTACCTCGTCGTCGCGGTGGGAATGCAGCAGGCGTATCACGGTCACGACGAGTACGTGCAGTGGGCACCGGGGATGAAGACCCTCGACGACGCCCTCACGATCAGGCGAAAGTTGATCTCCGCCTTCGAGATGGCCGAGTCGCTGCCCACCGCGGAGGAGCGTCGGCCCTGGCTCACGTTCGCGGTGGCCGGCGGAGGTCCGACCGGCGTCGAATTAGCCGGTCAGATAAGAGAACTCGCGACCCGGGCATTGGTGAAGGAGTTCGATTCGATCGATCCGTCGGAAGCTCGGGTCCTGCTGTTCCACGGCGGCGACCGCGTACTCGAATCGTTTCCTGACTCGCTGACCGACAGGGCGCAGAAAACGCTCGACACCGTCGGCGTGGAAACGCATCTCGGCGTACACGTCACCGACGTCACGGCCACCGACGTCGAAGTGACGACCAAGGCCGAGCCGAAGACGGTCACCCGCTACGACACGCGCACGGTGCTGTGGACCGCGGGTGTCGAGGCGGTTCCGTTCGTGAAGCAGCTCGCCGACGCGATGGGTGTGGAGCAGGACCGATCGGGCCGCATCGCCGTACGCCCCGACCTGTCGATTCCCGGGCACCGCAACGTGTTCGTCGTCGGAGACATCATGTCGCTGAACAATCTCGCCGGAGTCGCAGAAGTGGCGATGCAGGGCGGAAAAGCAGCTGCCGCGGCGATCGCAGCCGACGTATCCGGCTCGCCCCGTTCCGATTTCAAGTACCGAGACCTCGGCACCGCGGCCTACATCGCGCGTGGACACGCCTTGGTACAAGCCGGGCCATTGAGGATGTCGGGCTTCCCGGGCTGGGTGTCGTGGGGCGTCATCCACATCGCCTTCCTGGCCGGCAACCGCAATCGCATCGGAACGCTCATCAACTGGGCCGCCACCCTCGCCACCGGCACCCGACGCGAACGCGCCATCACCTTCGGCGACCCGGAAACGGCACGTAAGCCGTACAACTGACCTCAGTTCGCATTGGTGCTGGTTCCGGCCGGACCCCACCGTTCAGTAGCGTCGCCGATCTGCGGGAATCCGCGATCGGTCGACGATAGTGAACGGTCAGGTGCGGATCAGCCGATGCCGGGGATGAACCCGGGGTACACGAAGTGCCCTGGACCGCCACCGGGCAACAGCTGACCCGTCGAACCCGGGTAATTCATGTTCAGCTTGATCAGCTTGTGCGGGTTGCCGTTCGAGTCGGCCTGCCAGCAGTCCAGCAGAACACCGTGGAAAGCCGTGCACACGATTCGAGTGCTGTTGCCGTAGGGCGACGTCAATCGGTTCTTGCTGACGAACGGATTCCAGTAGTCCGGGTCCTGTGGGGTGAGGAATCCGGTGACGTCCTGGGGAGCCGTCGGACTGGGATACGGGGGCGGAGTTGGCCATTCGTCGGCGACGGCCGTTCCCATACCGAGGGCGGCAGCACCGGCGATGACGCACGCGACGACAGCTGTGCGACGAAACATCTCGATCAACTCCTTCGCTGAGGTATGTATCCAATAGACCACAGACACCCGTTCCGAGGGAACCCCTCTATGTTGAGTTCATGATCGTGGATCGCTACGGGCCAGTTGTGGCAACGGTATGCGGTGGATTCGCTGCCGGATATTCGATTCGCGAGTCGCTCGGCCAGGATCTGTTTCATATCGAGTCCTCGGGTAAGTGGTACGGGACATTCGTCACCGCGCAGTGGGCAGGCTCGCTGGCCGTCCTGGCCGCGATACTCGTGCTCGCGCTGTGTCATCGGCGACGCCCCCGGTTGTCGGCTGCCGGAGCAACCGTTGTCAGCGTTCTGTTGATGGCACTGCCGTCGTTCGCACCGATCGCGTCCAATCAAGCGGTCACCACCAACGCCCTCGGCGCGGGCGCTCTGGTGGGCGTGTGCGGACTCGTCGCCGGTGGACGCGCGCTTCCGTCTGCTGGTATTGCAGTAGGACTGCTGGGCTCGTTGCTGTTCTACCGCGCGATCTCGCCACTACGCGGACCGCGCGAGGGACGGTGGATGGATGGTTTGGCACCGCAGCTCGTCGAATCCACAGTCCCGTTCCTGCTTCTCCTCGCAACCACTGTCGTGCTGCTCGTGGCCGTTCGGCGCGCACCGGAGGGCCGATTCGAGGCCTCCGACGCGGCAGCCGCTCTCGTGCTGGGCTTCGTCTTCCTGGCGGTCTACACCTACCTCGGCAATACGACGTCGACGGTGTCCAGGTGGTTGTTCGCCGTCGTGATCGTGGTTTTTTTGACCTGCGCTGTCGCGTCCGAACTCGGTGGCCGCAACGGCCGATACCTGATGCTGGGGTTGGCGATCGCGGCGTCCGGGGTGAACTCGGTGGGATGGTCCGACGCATCGTGGTGGGTATTCGTCGGGGCCGCTGTGTTGTTCGTCGGTGCGGTGGGAGTAGGCCTGCGGCGCGACCTCACCACGGTCGCGCTCGTGGTGCTGGCCGGGGTAACGGCCACTGGTCTGCTTCCGACCGGCGACAGTGCCGTCAATGTCGTTGGAGCCATTGCATATTGCACTCTGTATCCCGTCGCCATCGGCCTGGCCGTCGGGTCGATGCAACCGACGCGCACGGTGGCGTCGACCATAGGTCCCCTGGTTCCGTTCGCGCTGACGCTGTTCTCGGTGTCGGCCCCGGTGCCGCCGCGGGTGTTCGGGTGGATGGACGGGACGTCCGACGACTACGTACAGCCCATTGTCTGGTTGTATTCGCCGCTCCCCGTCGGTGTGGTGGTCGCGAGTCTCGTCGTCTTAGGTTCCCTGGTCGTCATTCGACACGGCGAGCGCGCGCATCACGATCGCGTCTCGGAATCGTCCGGTCCATAACGCTCGGCACGTTTGCTCGAGGTAACGTCACCTCATCTTCGGCCGATGTAGAAACTCGACCGGTGTAACTCGACGAAAAGGTGAAACAGCGTGCCACGATCTCGACGATCTCGACGACACGGCTTCCGGCGAATCGGTTCGGCTACGGCCGTCGCTCTCGCAGTGGCGATTCTTCCGACCGCGCTGATGACGCCCGTCGCGTCCGCAGACGAACTGCCCGCCACGTCGACTCAGTCGAGCAACGGATCGCGCATCGAGTCGGTGAACACCCTCGACAACAAGCAGGTTCAGCTCCAGGTCTTCTCCGCGTCCATGAACCGCACCATTCCGGTGACCGTGCAGCGCCCCGCAGACGACAGCGTGTCGCGTCCGGTGCTGTACCTGCTCAACGGTGCAGGCGGCGGCGAGGATGCAGCGTCGTGGCAGTCGCAGACCGACGCCGAGGCCTTCTTCGCAGACAAGAACGCGTACATCGTCACCCCGCAGAAGGGCAAGTGGTCGTACTACACCGACTGGCTGCAGGACGATCCGAAGCTCGGCAGCAACAAGTGGAGCACCTTCCTCGGTGAAGAGCTGCCCCCGCTGATCGATGCGCAGTTCGACACCAACGGTCGTCAGTCGCTCGCAGCGCTGTCCATGACGGGTACCTCAGTTCTCAACATCGCGATCGAGTACCCGGGCAAGTTCACCGGCGTCGCGGCGTACAGCGGTTGCGCGCAGACCTCGGACCCGATCGGGCAGCAGTTCGTCAAGCTGGTCGTCGAGACCTACGGCGGCGGCAACGTCGAGAACATGTGGGGACCGCTCGACGGCCCGGTGTGGCGCGAGAACGACCCGCTGCTCAACGCCGAGAAGCTGCGCGGCACACAGATTTACATGAGCACCGGCAGTGGCCTTCCGGGCATCCCGAACGACACGTTCGCCAACCCGCGCCTCGACAACGACCCGGCGACGCTCGCCAACCAGGTCATCGTCGGTGGCGGCATCGAGGTGGCCACCAACTTCTGCACCTCGAACCTGGCCAAGCGCCTCGACCAGCTGGGAATCCCGGCCACGGTCGACTTCCGCCCGGTCGGCAACCACTCGTGGGGCTACTGGGAGGACGACCTGCACAAGTCCTGGCCGTTCCTGGCGAATTCGCTCGGCCTCTGATCCTGTAGACAACGACAACGGCCTCTCGCACGTCATGTGCGAGGGGCCGTCGTTCGTTTCCGGAGCGTGTGGATCGAGGCCGCGATCGAACGTATGATCGAACGATGGCACGGCGCGCACAACCTCGACCGGCGTCTGCCGTGCGCCCGTTCAAGCTGCTCCGACCACCGCTGAAGGTCTGGATCGACCTCAACGTCCTGTACCCGCTTCCGCCGCACCACGCGTCGAAGTTCAATCCCGAAGGCTTCGATGTGCGACGCGTGGTGCCGGGCGATCTGGTCGAGTGGTCCATCACCGTCGACGGCGACTGGCTGGGCCGAGTGACGTACGAGTTGATGTCACGGGACCGGAGCGAAACCGTCACGCATTGGGTACCCAGCCGGGCCCTCAAACCGCTGTAGACACGGAAATGGCCCCGCCTCGATCGAGGCGGGGCCATTCGGCGTTCAGGTTCAGAAGCTGTGCTTGCGGGCCTTCTTGGCGAGCTTGCGGGTGGTGCGCTTCGACGGAACGAACAGGTGTGCGGCGCTGCGGCGGCGGTTGCGTCGACGAATCAGCACGAACGCGACGGCTCCGGCCGCGGCGGCGAGCGCTGCGATGACCGGCGTGCCGACCTTCGCGGCCTGGGCAACGTCGTCGCTGTCGATGTTGCGAACGGTGTTCCTCACGTCGTCGGCGACCGCGGAGGCCTTCTGGGTTGCCTTGTCGGCGACCTCAGAGGCCTTTTCCTTCACCTCGTCGGTATCGACGCTCTGAACCTTGTCCTTGACGGTGTTCTTGACGTCCTCTGCCACGTCAGCGGCCTTGTCAGCCGCGTCGGAGGCTGCATGCTTTGCTTCCTTGGCGGTATCCGCTGCGGTGTCGGCAACGTTCTCGGCCGCATCGGACACGGAGTCCGCAGCCTGACGAGTGTTGGCCTTGGCCTGATCGGTGGCACCCTCGGCGCGGAGGCTGTCGTCACCGGTGGCCTCGCCGACCTTCTCCTTCGCAGTCCCGGCCAGTTCTTCTGCCTTGTGCTGAGCCTTGTCGATGAAGTCGGCCATCGGTGCGTACCTCTTTCGTGTAGGTCATCTCCGGACATCCGGAGCTGGGGGCGTCGCGGACGACGCCGATAAGTATGAGTCGAACCGGCTGCTCCGAAACATACGTCCGACGAGAGTGTGATGGGTCACGTTGAGTGGGAGGATTCTTCCTTGTGCATCTTGTCCATCCGCGCGGCCGAAATCTCGGTGCATTGCACCTGCCGCACAAGCTCGTTCTGCGTCACAGTCGATGGTGTCCTGATGGACGCATCGATCGTCACTGCGGTCGATTCGATGTCGAGGGGAGTATCCACGATCATGAGCGGCAGCAGAGTATTCGTCATAGGTGTCGGTATGACGAGATTCGAGAAGCCAGGGAGCAAGTCCGGATGGGATTATCCGGATATGGCCCGAGAATCGGGTACCACTGCTCTTGTCGACGCCGGCATCACCTACGCAGACGTGGAACAGGCGCACGTGGGGTACGTCTACGGCGACTCGACATGCGGGCAACGGGCCGTCTACGAGCTCGGGATGACCGGCATTCCGATCACCAACGTCAACAACAACTGTTCCACCGGGTCGACCGCCTTGTATCTCGCGACCCAAGCAATCCGGGGAGGCCTTGCGGACTGTGCCCTGGCGCTCGGGTTCGAGAAGATGCAACCGGGCTCGCTGTCGGTGGCTTACGAGGACCGAGTGATGCCGCTCGGCCTACACATTCAAGCCGAGGCCGAGCTGTTCGACTTCCAATTCCCCGCCGCTCCCTGGATGTTCGGTGCAGCCGGCCGGGAACACATGGACAGGTACGGCACCAGCACCGAGCACTTCGCGCGCATCGCGATGAAGAATCACCTCCACTCGGTGAACAATCCGTACGCACAATTCGACGTCGAATACTCGCTGGAAGACATCACGGGCTCGAAGATGATCTACGAGCCGGCAGGATTGACGCGCTTGCAGTGCTCGCCCACCTCCGACGGATCCGGTGCTGTGATCCTGGCCAGTGAAGCATTCGTGGAAGAGCGCGAGCTGTGGGATCGGGCGGTCGAGATCGTCGGTCAGGCGATGGTGACCGATCTGCCGTCCACGTTCGACGATCACAGTGCCATCAGCATCGTCGGTGCGGACATGACCCGTCACGCGGCACGAAAGGTATACGAGCAGGCGAACATCGGACCCGAGGACATCGATGTCATCGAATTGCACGATTGCTTCTCGGTGAACGAGTTGCTCACCTACGAGGCTCTGGAACTGTGCGACGAGGGCATGGGTGGGACGTTGATCGATCAGGATCTGACCACCTACGGTGGCACCTGGGTCGTCAACCCCTCCGGCGGCCTCATTTCCAAAGGTCATCCACTCGGTGTTACCGGGTTGGCGCAGGCCAGCGAACTTACGTGGCAGCTGCGCGGGACGGCAGGTGATCGCCAGGTGTCGGATGCGCGAATTGCATTGCAGCACAACATCGGACTCGGTGGTGCCGCGGTGGTCACCGCCTATCGCGCGGTGTCCTGATTATCTCGAAGCCTCCGGCAAGAAGGTGCAGATCATGATGGCACACGAGGATGCGTTGCTGGTCGCGTTCGCACCGGCATGGGAACCGTACGCTGTCGAGTCGGACCTCAGTCGCCCGCGCCGTCGGAGGCTTCGTGCACCGACGTCGATTCAGCAGATTCCTCGGCGCTGTGAATTTCGACGTCGTCTGCGAAAGCCAGTGTTCCGGAGTCGAGGGCAATTGCCCACCGGCGCATCGGCGCCCACGTCCTGTTCAGTTCTGTCCTGTCGACCGTGAACTCTGCATAGTCCTCGATCAGGGTCCCGATGCCTCCCTGCCCATTCGCGGACCGTATTCGGACCCTGTCACCCACTGCCGGGTCACTGGAGAAGGCCGTCTTCTTGTCGGCCTGGCTGGGCTTCTTTCGGGCTGGCATCGGGATTCCTGTTCTGAGTCCTGTGTAGGGGTCAGCGGGCGCGGGTGACGAACGCGGCGATGGCCGCACTGGCGGGCTCGGGAAGTCCGCTGTTCTGCTTTTCGGCGGCGGTGACCACGTCGTAGTGGCGATACCCCGGTAGATAGATCGCGTTTGCCGGAACCAACGCGCCGTACTTGACGTTCTGTACCGGAGAGTCGCCGGACAACAGCGTCAGTACCGGAACCGTGGTCGGCGTACTCTGCCAACGCTTTCCGTGCAGGAGATGCTCCAGAATGCCTCCCTCACGATTCTGCAGACCGGCGAGCTCACCGTTGCGAATACCGCCCAGCGCGAATGCGGTGTCGGTGATCAGCCGCAGTGGGGTGAAACGCTCGAAGAAGTCGACAGGTGCAAGGCCCGGAGTCATCGCCCGGGCCAGCTGATCGATGTCGGTGACTTCATGATCGGCGTCGGTCGGCGTGCCGTTGGGTGAGCCCGGCAGCTCGATCTGTGAAGGCCACACCTGGTCGTAATTACGCCAGCCGCACAGTGTGTTCGAATCTGCGGGGGTGTAGTTCTGGCCGTATCCGACGCGGTGGGGAATGACCAGCAGCTGTCCGATGATCGGGATCGAGGTCAAACCGTTGGGAACGGGGTAGGTCTTGCCCGTCACCGCGCAGTCATAGAATCCGGTACCGGCCTGGAGTACATATTCCGACGAGTTCTGATCGAAGTACATCCCGAGCGCTGCCTGATTGGTCAACCGCTGCTGATCCGGAAGCTTCTGCGGCACAATGAGATCGACATAGTCTGCCCCGTAGAAGGCGCGCATCCACGCTTCGGTGGTCAGGTCGCGCGGCGCGGCTTGCGACAGGTCGCTCTCGGCTTCCGGGTTCTGGTGGGCTGCCATCGCGGCGAGGTTGTAGGTGTTCATGATGTTGCCCGCGCTCACGATGGGAGTCTCCGCAACCGGCAACAGATCGGTCACTGCACCGGCAACGTCACGCAGACCACCGAGCGAGTCGGAGAGCAGCTCGTCGACCAGGCCGGTGCCGGCAACTCCGACGGGGTCCGTGATGGCCAAACCGTCCAGCGCGATGCCGCCACCACCGCAGAGCGTGAAGCCGGCGTCGTCGATGGTGGCCGGATCGGTGTCGAAGTCCCACGCCAGCATCGGTCCGACCAGGAACGCGCCGAGTGAATGCCCGCCGCAAAACGACTTACCGCGATCGGCGGGGTCGGGCAGTACCTGTTCGATCACCACACGCCAGTCGTCCAGTGCCAGTGCCAGCCCGAACTCGCCCAGGTAGGACAGTGATTCCGGTGTCGGCGGCGCGTAGTGCTTGCCGTCGACCTCCTTGCCTTGGAAGTAGTACTCGGCCGCTCGGTGGTAGTCGTTCTCCCGTGCGGCAACATCCCAACCGGAGTTGTCCTCGGCGCAGTTGGCGCGGCGGTCGAGGGCTATGTATTCGACGAACTTGCCCTGTGCGGCTGCTTTTCGTACCACCTGGGGTGCCTGCGGAGCCAAATTGGTTGCACCCGAATAGGTGCCGGGCTGAACAGTGATCACCGCATCGGCTTCGGAACTGTTCTGCGGTCCGTCTTTGTGCCGGTAGCGCAAGTAATCCAACCACTCGCACTCCGGTGGTACCGATACTCCCGCCAGATAGGGGCTGGCGTACCGGACGCGCACGTGTGTCTGTTCGATGTCTGTGCCGAGCGCAGGGTCTCCCACGACAGGTTCGGTCGTGACATCGGTCGCCGTAGGTGTCTGTGGGGGAGCCGGCTGTGCCGACGCTGCAGCCGAACTCGTGATCACCAACCCGAGGATCGAGCCGGCGATCAAGGTGGAACGAATCCAGGACGGTGTGTGCATCGTGCGGCTCCTCGGTGTGTGCATCACTGGATACCGGAGGTCAGTGACGTCATGGCCTTGCGGTCGATCTTGCCCGTCGTGGTCCGGGGTAGTTCGTTGACGAACAAGACATCGCGTGGGACTTTGAACCTGGCCAGTTCGGATCGGATGTACTGCCGCACAGCATCTTCGGTGAGCGTTGGATTGCGTCGGACTACGACCGCGGACAGGCGCTGGCCGAACTCGTCGTCCTGGACCCCGGTCACGGCGGCGTCGTCGATATCGGGATGGGCGTAGAGCGTGGCCTCGATCTCGCCGGGGAAGACGTTCTCGCCGCCGGATACGATCATGTCGTCGTCCCGGCCGTCGACGAACAACAGTCCGGTCGAATCCCAATGTCCCACATCGCCGGTCGACATGAGACCGTGTGCGATGGTTTTGTTGCCGCCGGACGAGTAGCCGTGGAAGGAGATGGAGTTTCCGACGTGGATCGTTCCCTCGCGGTTGGGTTCGGTGACGATGTTCCCCTCGACATCGACTAGCTTCACCACGATCCCCAGTGGTGGCCGGCCGACGGTTCCCGGACCCGCCAGCCAGTCCGCGGGGGTGGCTATGGTGGCTGTTCCGGTTTCGGTACAGCCGTAGTAGTTGTAGATGACCGGACCGAATCGTTCGATCGCTCGGTTGCCCAGGCTCGGAGCGAGGGCTGCTCCTGCAGTGAAGATTATGCGCACACTGGTCGTATCGCGCACGGCGACGTCCGGGCTGCTCAACATACGATGGAGCATTGTCGGAACCAGGACGACGGCATCGCAGCGGTGAGATTCGATCTGCTCCAAGGCACGAGATGCATCGAACCGGCCGTGTAGGACGATCGTGCATCCCAGGTTGAGTCCGATGATGAATTGGGAGAGTGCAGTTCCATGAAACAGTGGCGCGCACAGTAGGACTGTCTGCCCGTTCTCCAAGGGCACTCGGTCGAGAAACTGGGCCGACGCGAATGCCGAATCGACCGACCGAGGAGCACCCTTGGGAGTACCTGTCGTTCCGCCGGTCAGAAGAACGAATGCACCCTGACGAGAAGGTGCCGGGACAGGGGTATCGACACTGCCGGCAGCGGCGGTGTCCGCGGGATCGCCCAATCGAGAAACATGGGCGGGTAGCTCCGCGAGAACGACGAAAAACTCGGAATCACTCGCTACCGCAGTGACTTTCTCGCGCACGGCAACATCGGCGAATTGGCGCGCACTGAATCCGGTGTTCATCAGCACGAGCCGGGACCCGAGCTTGGCTGCGGCGACCATCGACAGCACGAGGCCACGGTGATCACGGCACAGTACGGCAATGGTCGACTGTTCACCCAGGCCGCGATCGGCCCACAGGTGGGCGAGGATGTTGCTCGCGCGATCGACCTCGCGGTACGTCATCGGCCCCGAGTCATCGACGAGAGCCACTCGATCGCCGTACCACTGCGCGCCGGTGGTGATTCCACTGGCGATAGGTCCGAACCTACGCACAGCTGTGGACTTCTGGCGCACGCGCAGTGGCCTTTTCAGGTCGATGATGCCGGCGCGTTGCATCACGGAGATCTGCCGTGTGCGGAGTACTCCGGACGCCATGGCGGCTTGGGCTCTGGTCACGATGTTCGGTCCCCTTCGGTGGCCCACGCACGATCACGAGCAGGGCGAATAGCAGTGCCACTGATCAGATCGCAGGCGGAGCAGTTCGGACAGTGGCGATCCGACGGCTTTGGCTACGTACTGTTGTGCAATTGAGCAACAGATGGGACTGTGTCGCACATGGACAACAGTTCGCTTCCGGGGCAGGCCGCGATCACCGAACGTCTTGCAGACGTCGTCGGGTGGTACGCGAACGAGGGCGGGCCTTCTTACCGTCACGTGCCCGGTGAACTGGTGAAACACGATTTCTTCGACGGCATCGAACTCAATGTTCGAGCATTGCTGGCGTTCGTCGAGACCGGCAAGATGCCGACAGCACACGAACTGCGACCGATCACCGAACTTGCGATGGCGCGGCTCGCCAACGGTGCCGGATTGCCCGAGGTGATCGGGTCCTATCAGAAAGTGTCGGCCGACCTGTGGCGGCGATTCGTATCCGACACCGATCCGTCGGAGCTCGACAGTGCGCTGGAGCTGATGCCGAAGGTCACCGAGTACATCTTCAACATAGTCACCCTCATCGCGACCGAGGCCGCGCACCGGTCTGCCGACCCGCGATCGGAGGCACGGGACAGAGCCAGAGCCGCGGTGGATGCATTACTCGAAACCGGTCGAGCGTCCGGTCCGTTGGACATCGATCAGCCCAGTTTCGTCATCGCGGTCTTTCACTTGTCCGGCTCGACCGACCAGGGCTCAGCCGTTTCGGCACTGAAGTCGCGGATCGAGTCCATCGTCGATGTACATCTGCGGCTGGAGTTGCAGGGTTGGGTGGTGGTGCACTGGTCGGGCCGCAGCAGGGAGCAGGCGGTAGCCGGGTTGCGGCAGAAGCTCGAAGACGCCCAGTCGGCATCGGGAGTTCGCTGTTGGGCCGGAATCGCTTTTGCGGCGGCTGCAGGTGGGGTGCCTGCTGCTTACAGAATCGCAAGCGGATTGGCGGCGACCGCGTACAACTTGGATCGTCCCGATTTCGTCGCCGATCTCGCTGGGATGACCATTGAGTACCTCGGAGCAGCATCGGGTCCCGATCTTCCTGCCGTGGCCGAACTCGTCGGGGGGCTATCGGCTGCGGATCCGATCTTCGAGCACACGCTGCGCACCTTCTTGGAAGAGAACTGCAATCAGCTGGCGACCGCACGTCGAATGCATGTTCACCGGAACTCGGTGACCTACCGCTTGGGGAAGGTCCATGCGTTGACCGGACTCAATCCGTTGATCTTCGCCCAGGCAGCATCACTGCACGCGGCTTTGATTGCACGCGACCTGTCCTGAGTCCGTTGCCGAACTGCACAATGGTGTCGCGCACGCCGCAGGCGGTTTGCCACTGGACCCGCCTATCGGCTCGTGTTGCACTGATCTCATCGGGGCGCGTCGGGACATCCGCAATCGGATCGCCCAGCCTGCCAGATGTGCATCGCGTTCCCGACTCACTCATCAGCATTCAGGGGAACGATGTCTCACTTCACTCGCGCCGCGACGACCTTCGTGGTGGCCGTCGCTGTCTCGCTGGGCAGCGCTCCGATCGCACAGGCCGATCCGGCTCCGGTCACGACGGCATCAGATCGGCAGGAAACGTTCATTCGCTCGAGCGGCGGAGTCGAGGTGTCGTACGTGTCGTTGGCGCTACCGCTCTCGGCACCGGGCGTTGCTTATCCCGCCGCCTGTGACCGCGTCGGCTACTGGAGATACCGTCCGGCGGACGGGGCCGAGAAGTCCTCGGACGCCGACGCCGTCGTGGTCCAGCAGCAAGGACTCGGAGCAGGGGCGGTGCACTCGGAACCCGTGGCCCGCAACACCGTGCTGTCCGCGCTCGACCAGGGCAGGCGCATCGAGTTCTGGTCGCTCGCCCGTCGCGCGGCGTGTCTGGACGAAACCGTCGGCTTCGACGAGGCTCTCCGCACCGGTAATTACCTCGACGCCGTCGACTACTACTTCGGAGACAAAGCGATAGGCGGCAACACGTTCCCCGGACTCCGAACCGGTGACAATCTGCGTGTGCTCGATGCCATGGGCCTACCGCGGGTAATGCGTGACCAGTACGAGGTGATGCTGCACGAGCTACCCGATCAAAAAGTTCGACAGACGAAAGCGATCTGCACCGGAATCTCGCTCGGCGGACTCATGACCGGGCTGTTCTCCGACTGGGACTTCGACGGCAATCCGAACACCACGACCGACGCCGGGTACAACCAGTGCCAGTCGTTCGCCGCGCAGGATTCGATGATCAGTTCCGATCCGGCCGCGCTGCAGAATACTCCTGCTCTCGCCGGGCTGACGAACATCGTCATCGGCGCAGCCGATGGCGTACTCGACGCAGGTCTCAGTACGGGTGTCATACCGCGCACATTCGGCGAAGTCCCGGTGCTGGGCACCAAGACTTTCCTTTTGCTCAGACTGGCCGGCCTTGCAGCGCACCTCGATCCAGGTGGGGAAAGCAAACTACTGCAACATATTCCGCAGGACTCAGGTTTGGAGCTGTCACTGAATTTCCTGTTTGCCCGGAGCGCTGGGGAGTTCGCTGCCGATCTGGTCGATCGCGCTGGAATTCGCGACTATCGATTCACGAACGAAGCGTTGCTCGGTGTGCTCCTGGACAACAATTCCGTCAACTTCGCGCTGTTCCAGATGGGCCTGGGTGCCCTCGACGGCGGCCCGGTGGAGGAGAAGACCTTCCCGGTACCCGGGTCGGCCACGCAAGTACCGATACTGGGGTCGTTCCTCGAACTGGCAGCCGGAAAGCAGACCCGGATAGCCCCGACCGACCCCACTGCGCTCTATACCTGGCGGGGTTATCGCGACGTTCGGGACGTGCCTTACACGACGCCCGACCACGAGGTCACTGACATCACGAAGCTGGCCGAGGTGCTCTCGACCGGTAGCCCGAACGGCTACTGGGAAACGTACTTTCCGCTCGAGCTCCTCAAGGATCTCGGTGCTGCGTACGGTGGCTCACGGATGGGCGAGTTGTCGCATCTGGCCACCGCCGGGATGAGCCGTACCAAGCCGAACCTGGTCGTGTTCGCCGGTGACAGCCCCGTCCGTAAGTCTGCAGGCACGTTCTTTCCTGCCCCGTCGCTTGCGGTCGAGCGGCTTCTGCCCGGATACGCGCACGCGGACACCATCGGGGCCGCTGAAATTCAGAACGACGGTAAGCGTGACTACAGCGGCCACTATCTGGCGGAGTTCATCTCTCGCCAGATCGAATCGCGCTGAAACAATCTGCACTGCAACGGGAATAGAGAAAAAGATATGGACATGTCAGGAACGTCAGCAGTGGTGACGGGTGCGGCCTCGGGACTGGGTGCGGCGGTGGCCCGCAGGCTGGTCGAACAAGGTGCGAGCGTCCTCGGACTCGACGTACCGCACTCGATCGAACGCGCAGGTACCACCGCCCCCGACGGTGTCACGTTGGTGGCGGCAGACGTCACCAGTGAAGCGGATGTGCTGGCGGCCCTGGACTCGGTCGGCGATTCTGCTCCGCCACTGCGGGTGGTCGTGAACTGCGCAGGAGTGGGATGGGCCGGTCGGATAGTCTCCAAGAACGGTCCACACGACCTGGAAATCTTCCGCACCGTCATGACGGTGAATCTGCTCGGTACGTTCAACGTCATGCGATTGACAGCCGACCGGATGCGACTGCTCGACCCGGTCGACGAGAACGGGCAACGCGGACTGATAGTCAACACCGCCTCGGTTGCAGCGTTCGAGGGTCAAGTGGGTCAGGCGGCCTACTCAGCCTCCAAGGGCGGAATTCACGCGATGACGATCACCGCCGCACGAGACCTGGCGCAGTACGGAATTCGAGTCAACACCATCGCTCCAGGGACTGTGGACACTCCGATGCTCGCCGCAATGGACGCGGGATACCGCGCTGCGCTCGCCTCCAGTGTGCCGTTCCCGGCGCGTCTGGGGCGGCCGGACGAATTTGCGCAATTGGTTCAGATGTTGGTCGAACACGACTACATCAACGGTGAGACCACGCGAATGGACGGCGCTGTGCGGATGGCTCCGCGATAGCGCACCCGCACGGCACGAACGTGGGCAAAGCGACTGGAGCCCGCGCGTCGGCCGTCTCGCCGACCGCTGAGAGCTCACAGGCTGCAGTCAGATAAATTGGTAGATTGCACAACAGGCCAGCCGAAAATTCAGTGATGTGCAGATAGAAGACGGCAAGGTAGTGCTGTTGAATTGCTCGGAAACGTCCGACTCGCAATGTCGGAATTCAACACAGTAGCGTCGTCCTCGGGGCCGGACGGGACAATGAACAGAATCGAGTTTTCTGGGATGGACCGAAACAGCACCCTCCACGACATGCGTGGCGAAGCAACGCGAAAATCTTCTGTTCCTGGGTTCGAGATGGAGGAACTCGCGGAAATTGCCAATATAGTCGCGCAATTTCCGATTGCGACAGTCGTACACAGTGTGGATTCGGTGATAATTTCTGCCAACTTCGACTGCTGCGATCTGCTCGGATACGACATCGAGGATTTGCCGGGGCGCTCGGTGGTGGACTTCATCCCTGATACCGAACGAAAGTCCGCCCAAGATTTGGCGAGGGTCATCTTGTCGGCACCGGTCGATGCTGCCGGTCGAACGCAACCTGTCCGCGCCCTGCGTCAATTACGTCGCCGGGACGGTACGGTCGCCTCCTGTTGGATGCACATGGGGTGTGGTGTGCTCAGGGGTCGTCGGGTGGTTGTCGTGTGTATCGACTTGATCAACCCGGTTGTCCACGACGCGCACAAGTGGCGAAGTCTCGCCGAACGGGACGATTTGACCGGGCTCTATCGTCGCGGGCCATTCCAAGACGTGCTCGAGGGATGGATTTCGAGCGAGATGTCGGTGACGCTCGCGTTCGTCGACGTCGACGACTTGAAGACGGTGAACGACGCACACGGCCATCACGCCGGGGATGCACTTCTCGAAGCGGTGGCGACTCGTCTCGCGAGCCGGATCACGAGAGATGCAATCGTCGGCAGATTTGCCGGCGACGAGTTCGTTCTGGCAGTCCCCGAACGCCGTGACCCGGACAAGTTCGCTGCCCAGCTTCAGACCACGGTGTGCAGGGTCCCGGTCCGCTGGAGATCGGAGCGGTTGACGGTGTCGGTCAGTGTCGGGGTCGCGATCCACCGGCCGGGAGAGACCGTCGCCGACCTGGTGAAGCGTGCGGACGAGCAGATGTACGCGACAAGGGGCCTTTCGATGGACAGTGCTCTCGACGCTTCGTGCGTGGCTACGTCGGAAGGTCGAGACTCCGAGGATCAGCTCGTGACCGGGGGCAGGTTGCTCGAGGGCTGATTCGGACTCGGGTGCCTGCTCGACCAACCTCGCGATCGTCACCGTAGGTGCACGCGGAGGTGGTGGCCGAACGAAAACGACGGCTACTTCTTCAGCCTCGCCAGAATCATGAAAGCGGGTTCTTCGGCATCGATCTCGACTCCGTTGCGTAACAAGAATGCCTGGAGGAGTCCGCCGATCAAGTCGGTGAGTTGACCGACGAATTGTTCGATGTCGGTGACGCCCGGTTCCTCTTCCAGCCACATATCGGTAGTGGCGACTATTGCTCCCACGGCGGCACGACTGGTGAATTCGACGCCCTGGTCATCGAGTCCGATCGAATTCAACACCGAGGTGGCCACGTCAGCGAAGCGGCGGGCGACGTCTCGCCCGATGTCGAAGGCTGCGGACGCATTGTCGTCCGTGATCGACCGTGACTGAGCCAGGATGCGAAAAACATTGGGATGTGTGGCGACGACTTCGGCATAGCCGTGAATCGCTTGGCGCAGTGACGACGACGGCGCGTCCAGAAGGAAATTGAAGTCCGACACTGCGCGCTCGTAGACCTCGTCGGACATGCGCTTGCCGAGGGCGGCCAGCAGGTCGGACTTGTCCGAAAATTGGCGATACAGGCGCGGTTTGGTCGAGCCTGCCTCGTGGGCGATGGAGTTCATGCTCGGGTTAGGGCCATCGGCATCGATGACCCGTATCGCCGCGTCGATGAATTCGTCACGGGCACGGACCTGTCGACTTGACGGAGGCTTTCGCGAATCGGGCACGGCGGCAATTGTAAGTCGCTCCGACGCTTTCGATGTCGACCGGCGAGGCTTGACATTTGCGCCCGAACTGCGCAACAGTCTTACTGTAACCGTCGGTAACGAAAAGCGTACCGAGGGTCCAAGACGTGAGGAGTGTCGTGTCGATTCCAGTCTCGTACGGCCAGTCGTGGCAGCAGGGTGAGTGGACCGTCGACACAGCCGGTGCGCAGCTATCGGTAACCGAGCAGGGAAACTCATGCGGCCAGGTGGTCATTCTCGTGCACGGCTGGCCGGACACGCACCACCTCTGGGACGGGGTCGTACCGGATCTGGCGAAGTCCTTTCGGGTGGTGACCTACGATACCCGCGGTCACGGACGGTCCACCTCGCAGGGAACTGTCGCCGAGATGCGGATCGAGCAACTGGCGGACGACTTCCTCGCTGTCGTCGACAGCGTCGGAGCCGATCAGCCCGTTCATGTTCTCGCGCACGACTGGGGATCGGTGCAGGTATGGGATGCCGTGTGCAGGCCGGGAGCCCATCGGAGCATCGCGTCGTTCACTTCGATCTCCGGACCGAGTCTCCATCACATGGGTCGATGGATGAACTCGCGGCTCACCAAGCGAAACCCGAAAGCGTTGTGGCAGTGGCTCACTCAAGTTCTGTCAGGAATGTACACGCTCTTCTTCATGTCGGGAATCGTGTCGCGAACATTTTTCCGAGTGTTCGGAACGCGGTATCTGTGGTCGTTGTTCCTGCGCATCGTCGAACGGGTCGACCGTGAAGACATACATCTGTCCGAAACGTTGACCGACGACATGGTCTCCGGCCTACGGATCTACCGAGCCAACATCTTCCGCACCGTTCTGTTTCCGCACGACCGCTTCACGTCGGTGCCGATCCAGCTGCTCGTGCCCACGCGTGACCCGGCCGTGCGTCCGGCGTCGTTCTCGGACATCGATCGGTGGACCGCCGACGTCGAGATTCAACGGGTCAGGTCCGGGCACTGGCTCCCTTTCAAAGATCCTGCGCTGGTGGCCTCGGCCGCAACAGCGTTCATCGACAAGCACTCGCCGAAGGAGTAGCCATGAACCCCCTCGACCCAGGTGTCGTCTCGCTCACCGCACGCAATGTCGAATTCGACTGGACAGACACACCGCTGCACTGGCTTCCGGGCGAGCCCGTGGCCTCTCATACCGTCAGCGCCCTCAATCTTCTGCTCCCAGAGGGGGAGCGGTGGTTCTGTGACACATACGCCGAAGCCTTACCCCTGATCGAGGACGAGCGGCTGCGAGAAGACGTTCGCGGCTTCATCGGACAGGAAACGATGCACGCAGAGACGCACAATGTGGTGCTCTACGATTTTCTCGACACGCACGGAATAGACCCTCGCCCGTTTGCTGCACAGGCCGAGTTCCTGATGCGCCGGGTACTCGGTCCGCGCCCCAGCAGTTCGCCGCAAGGCCAACGCCAGCAACTCGTCGAACGTATCGCGATGATCGGGGCCATCGAACACCTCACGGCGTTTCTCGGTGACTACGCACTGAATTCGCAGTGGGACAACCTTGGCGGCGACCCCACCATGATCGATCTGTACCGGTGGCACGGAGCCGAGGAAGTCGAACACCGGAATGTCGCACACGATGTCGCCCAATACTTCGGTGTCGGTTACTTCCGCCGCAACATCGCCATGATCATCGCGTTCGTCGGGTTCTTGGTACTGATGCTCCGAGGCACGAAATACATCGTGCGACAGGACCCGTCGTTGAAGGACAGGGGATACGTGCGAATATTCATCGCCTGGATGGCAGCGATGCGCCGCGATGCATTACCCTCGCTCGCCCACCTCACATGGGGGGTGGCACGATACCTCAAACCTTCCTATTCGCCGGAACACGAAGGCAATACCGCGCAGGCGGTGGCCTACCTGGCGTGGTCTCCGGCCGCACGCGCGGCTGCGCGATGAGACGCGCCCTGCCCGCCCCCGTTGCCATGCCGTCCGATCTCTACGGACGTCCACGCCCCGATCTGTTTCTCGGTCTCGTATCCGCACTGATGAACGGTCACATGGCCGCTGTTCGAGTACTGCGCAGATCGACGCCGACAGGACAGCGAGTAGAAAGATCCCTCGCCGTCGTCGTCAGCGGGCGCAGCGTCGAAGCACACGACGACAATGTCGTCGCTCTGACCTTCACCCGACCGTCCGGCGGCATACTTCCGCCGTGGCGACCCGGCGCACACATCGATCTCACGCTCCCCTCGGGAATCAGGCGTCAGTACTCGCTGTGCGGAGACCCCGCCGACACCGACCGCTACCGAATCGCGGTGCGGCGCATCCCCGATGGCGGCGGCGGCTCGATCGAGATACATGACGCCGTGCACCTGGGAACCGAGCTGGTCGTGTCGGAACCCCGAAACGCATTCGCTTTCGCCGTGCCCGGCTACGGATCACCGGCTCGGCACCTGCATTTCGTGGCGGGCGGTATCGGCATCACCCCCATCCTGCCGATGCTTCGCCTCGCCGACAGCCTCGGTATCAGCTGGTCCATGGTCTACACCGGTCGCAGCACCGACTCGTTGCCCTTCGTTCCGGACGTACTCGCCTTCGGCAACAAGGTCACCATCCGCACCGATGACGTCGACGGACTACCGACCACCGACGATCTCCTGACGGGAATCGGCCCGGCTCCGGCAATATATGCGTGCGGACCAGCGCCCATGATTCGCACCTTGAAAATCGGTGCCGACACACTCGGTGACGCCGAATTCCACTACGAACGATTCTCGGCACCACCGATTGTCGATGGCACGCCGTTCACCGTCGAACTCGCTCGGTCGGGGCAGGTACTCGATGTGCCCGCCGATGTCTCTGCGCTCGAAGCGATCACGTCGGTATTGCCGGACACCACGTACTCCTGCAGACAGGGATTCTGTCGTACCTGCATCGTCGGAGTGCTCAGCGGCACGCCGGATCATCGCGACGCCGCGCTGACCGACGTCGAGCGGGCTGACCACATGCTGATCTGTGTATCGCGCTCGCAGGGTGAACGGCTCGTACTCGACCTCTGACCCCTTTCAGGACCACAACCCGAAGCAAGAAGGAGCACCAACGATGCACGACTTCGATCTCGTCGTAGAGAACGGGCTGTGGTTCGACGGCACCGGAGCCGAAGGACGAATGCGCAACCTCGGCATTCGCAACGGACACATCGCCGAAGTATCCGCCGACACACTGCCTGTGGGTCGTGACACCGAAATTCTCGATGCCCGCGGAAAGTGGGTGATGCCCGGATTCGTCGACATACACACCCATTACGACGCCGAAGTCCTCGTCAACCCATTGTTGCCCGAGTCCGTTCGGCACGGGGTGACGACCGTTGTGATCGGCAACTGCTCACTTTCGACCGTCTTCTCCAGCCCGGAGGAATGTGCCGACCTGTTCAGTCGCGTCGAGGCCATCCCGCGCCAGTCCATGCTCGACATTCTCGACGATGGCCGGAGCTGGACCAGCCCATCCACCTACGTATCGGTCCTCGAATCACTGCCGCTCGGTCCGAACGTCGCGGCGTTCATCGGCCATTCCGATATCCGTACCACGGTCCTGGGAATGGCCAAGGCCACCTCGAACAGCTATCGCCCCTCGTCGATCGAACTCGATGCCATGGGTGAGATGCTGACGGAGAGTCTCGATGCCGGATTCCTGGGCCTGTCCTCGATGACCAACAAGCTCGACAAGATCGACGGCACGGAATTCCGTTCGCGGTCACTGCCTTCGACGTACTCCCGGTGGCGCGAGATGCGCTTTCTCAACCGGATCCTGCGCGATCGTGGACGCATCCTGCAGAGCGCTCCGACCATCGACTTTCGTCCCAACATTGCTCGGTTCTTCGCCGAGAGCTCCGGTTTCGGTGGTCGGCCGAAGCTGAAGACATCGTTGCTCTCGGCCGCAGATTCCAAGGCGTACCCACCGATCGTCTACTTCATGTTGGCCGCAGCTCCACTGTTGAACAAGTTTGCCAAGACCGACTTTCGCTGGCAGCATCTGCCGGTCCCGTTCACCGTCTACGCCGACGGTATCGACCTCGTGGTGTTCGAGGAGTTCGGTGCCGGCGCAGCCGCATTGCATCTGCAGGACGAAGTCGAACGTAACGAACTGCTCCAGGACGAGAAGTACCGCCGCTGGTTCCGCAAGAACTACGACGACAAGCTCAGCCCTCGCATCTGGCACCGGAATTTTCACGACGCAGTGATCGTGGCCAGTCCTGATACCTCCATCGTCGGAAAGACATTCGGCCAACTCGCCGACGAACGTGGGTTGCACCCGGTCGACACCTACCTCGATCTGGTCGTGGTGCACGGCAAGAAGCTCCGGTGGCGAACGACGATCGCCAACGACCGACCCAAATTTGCGGACAAGCTCGCCCGTAGCTCGGGGGTCCAGATGGGTTTCGGGGATGCCGGAGCGCACCTACGCAACATGGCGTTCTACAACTTTCCCATTCGACTGCTCAAGAGGGTCCACGACACCGGTTTCATGACGGTCGAACACGCTGTGCACCGGCTGACCGGTGAGCTCGCACAGTGGTATGGAATCAACGCCGGTCATCTCCGCCTGGGCGACCGCGCGGACTTGGTGATCATCGACCCATCAGGACTGAACGCGAGCGTCGACGGCGTCTACGAAGCGCAGATGGAGCAATTCGGTGGGATTTCTCGAATGGTCAACCGCAACGACGACGCCGTCGATGCCACTGTTGTCGCCGGACAAGTCGTGTTTCGCCGCGGACGATTCGACACAGCAGGCGAGAATTTTCGCAGAACCGGTCGATTCCTCAGGGCCGGTGCATGTTCCAGAGAATCCGACTCGTCCGAACAACCGATCAGGAGTGCTGCACTGTGAGCGTGGATTTTTTCGTTACCGGCGGAACCGGGTTTCTCGGCAGACGCGTAGTTCGAGAGCTCCTCGACCGTGACCC
Source organism: Rhodococcus sp. NPDC078407 (assembly GCF_044542515.1). Classification (NCBI taxonomy): domain Bacteria; kingdom Bacillati; phylum Actinomycetota; class Actinomycetes; order Mycobacteriales; family Nocardiaceae; genus Rhodococcus; species Rhodococcus sp. NPDC078407. The sequence continues at coordinate 242,356 of NZ_JBITUQ010000002.1, forward strand.
GGCTGCATCGGTATACGTGCTGGTGCGCGAAGGATCGTTGCATCGCGTCCCGTCCCACCACCGAGTGTTTCCCATTGTCGGTGATCTCACCGAACCGAATCTGGGCCTCGGCGACGGCGTACTGCCGGACCGCCTCGATCACGTCGTACACCTCGGCGCGGTCTACGACCTCACCGCAGGGGAGGAGCAAGCGGTGACGAACGTGCAAGGGACTCGCGAGGTGGCGAGTCTCGCGTTGCGCAGCGGAGCCGTCATGCACCACGTCTCGTCCATCGCCGTCGCAGGTGACTTCCGAGGCAGATTCACCGAGCACGACTTCGATGTGGACCAGGGCTTTCCCACCGCATACCACCGCACCAAGTTCGAGGCGGAGAAACTCGTGCGCGGCATGGACGGCCTCGAGTGGAAGGTCTATCGGCCGGCGGTAGTGATCGGCGATTCGAGAACCGGTGAGATGGACAAGATCGACGGTCCGTACTACTTGTTCGGCGCGTTGAAATCACTCTCCGCGCTCCCCGCAGGCATGCCGGTGGCAGTCCCTGCCATCGGCGCGACCAACCTCGTTCCGGTCGATGTGGTGACCCGGGCGCTGGTACATCTGATACTGACCGACACCGGCGCGGAGCAGGTGTTCCACCTCGTCAACCCCACGCCTCAGCCCGTCCGTGAGGTGTACAGGGCATTGGCCGCAGCAGCGGGAGCTCCACACCCGGTCGCGTCGCTACCCGGGTCCGTGGGACGTATCGCGTTGCACAAGCCACGGCAACGACAATTGAGGCTGCTGCGGGCCGCTGCCCTCCGTCGTCTGGAGATACCGAGTGTCGTACTCGAGCACTTCGCCATTCCTTCCGAGTTCTCCTCGGAGATAACGTCGTCGGCCCTCGGAGGGAGTGGCGTCGAGTACCCGCCGCTGGCCGATTATGCAAGTGCTCTGTGGTCGTATTGGTGCGACCATCTCGATCCCACTCGCGCCCGCCGTCCGTCTGCCGCCGGACCGCTGGCGGGCCGCCACATCGTGATCACCGGAGCGTCGTCCGGTATCGGTCGCGCGACCGCAATCAGGGTGGCCGACGCCGGTGCGCTTGCCCTGCTGTTGGCACGAAACGAAGAACAGCTGATGGCGACCGTGAACGATATCGGCAGCCGCGGTGGGCACGCCGCCGGCTACGTGTGCGACGTCACGGACTCAGCGGCAGTGGACGCCACCATCACTCGTATTCTCGCCGAGCACGATCACGTCGACATGCTGGTCAACAATGCCGGCCGATCAATTCGTCGTTCTCTTTCCAGATCGACGGATCGCTTCCACGATTTCGAGCGGACGATGTCGGTGAACTACTTCGGTGCTGTCAGAATGACCATGGGGCTGCTTCCTCAGATGCGTGCGCGCAGGTTCGGGCACGTGGTCAACATCTCCAGCGCAGCGGTACAGAATCACGTTCCCAGATTCGCTGCCTACGTGGCGAGCAAGTCGGCACTCGACGGATTCAGCGAGGTGGCAGCGGCCGAGTTGTTGCACGACGGGATCACGTTCACCACAATTCATCTACCGCTGGTCGACACGCCGATGATCTCTCCGTCCGACGGCTATCACGCCGGGCCCATCACCAGCCCGGAGACTGCGGCAGCCATGGTGGTTCGCGCTCTGGTCAAGCGGCCGCGGAGAATCGACGTTCCGCTCGGCACGATCGGGGAATGGGGGCACACATTCACACCCCGCCTCAAGCTGCGCATCGCCAGCGCCATGCATCAGGCAATGGGCGACTCGCCCGCCGCCAGAGGTACTGCACCCGGCAACGCCGAGATACTCCACGCCGAGACTGCACCCGCGAGGACTCGACGCGACCGGCCGGTGCGCAAGCCGCTTCGTCGTCTCGCTGCGCTCGTCCCCGGTGCCCAATGGTGATTGCGATGGCGACAACAGCACAACGGCGGGTGCCAGGTCGGTGTGCACGCACGTCCCGTTGGACAAGACAGCGGCCGGCATTGACATAACCATTCGTCAATGGCACATTGCTTGATGTAGGTCGCGGTCGCCTGCTCGATCGGTGGAATCGCGAAAGTGCTCGGCGAAACAGCGAGGCGTGGAGTGGCGACAAAACAAGGTCGATGGCCCGAAGTCGACGGTTCGGCGGACGACTTCAAGGACGTTCTGATCATCGGTGCCGGAATATCGGGCATCGGCGCGGCATATCGCCTGCAGCAGATGGCACCGGAGCTGAGCTACGCGATTCTGGAGGGCCGCGAGCGAGCAGGCGGTACGTGGGATTTGTTCAGGTACCCGGGAATTCGCTCGGACAGTGACATCTTCACGTTCTCGTTTCCGCACACGCCGTGGCAGGGGGACACCCTGCTTGCGCATGGCGAGGACATCCGCAACTACATCGTCGATACGGCGTACGCGGCCGGCATCGACGAACACACACGCTTCTCGACCATGGTCACCGCGGCGAACTGGGATTCCTCGACGGATCTGTGGACGGTCGACGCACTGACGAACGGCGTACCCACCACGTACCGCAGTCGATTCGTGTTCCTGTGCACCGGTTACTTCGATTACTCGACCGGGTACACCCCCGACTTTCCCGGACTGGAGAAGTTCACCGGTCGAGTGGTCCATCCGCAGCAATGGCCGGAGGATCTCGACCATTCGGGCAAGAACGTCGTCGTGATCGGCAGTGGCGCAACGGCAATCACGCTGGTGCCGTCACTCGCCGCGGAGGCCGCGTCGGTCACCATGCTGCAGCGTTCACCCACCTACATCGCGTCGCTGCCGATGACGGACCCGTTCACCACGCTCACTCAGCGCATACTGCCCGATACGCTCGCACACAGCGCGCTGCGATGGCGCAATGCGCTGTTGATGGTCGGCTCGTATCAGCTGTGCCGTCGTGCGCCGAAGACGGCGCGCAGGGTGTTCCGAGCAATGACGAAGGCGCAGCTCCCGCGTGGCTACGACGTCGACAAGCACTTCAAGCCGACGTATGCCCCGTGGGACCAGCGGCTGTGTGTCGTGCCGGACGGCGATCTCTTCAAGGCAATTCGCTCCGGCCGAGCAACCGTGGTGACCGACCGAATCGCCGAGATGACCCCAAGCGGTATCCGGTTGGAATCGGGTGACGAGCTCCCGGCCGACATCATCGTGACCGCAACGGGCTTGAAGCTGCAGGCGTTCGGCGGCATCGAGTTGTCCCTGGACGGCGAGCGGCTCGAGGTGCACGACAAGTTCGTCTACAAGGGCCACATGCTCGAGGACGTACCCAACGTCGCGTGGTGCATCGGATACACGAATGCGTCCTGGACGCTCAAGGCGGACATGACGGCCCAGGCTGTGGCAAAACTGTTGCAGTTCATGCGAGCTCAGGGCTTCACCCACGCGATTCCGGATCGGGCAGGCAAGCCGGTGGAGTCTCGTCCGGTCGTCGATCTCGCCTCCGGTTACGTCACGCGGTCCTTGAACGAGCTCCCCAAATCGGGGACCGAGCGCCCGTGGTCGGTGCGCCAGAACTATATTCTCGACAGAATCGATGCGCGGTTCGACGACCTCACGGAATCGATGACGTTCGGGCGGACGGTGCCCGCATGGGCTACCGACTCCGAACCCGCGGTAGACGCTCGAACCGGGTAGACGAGAAAAGATTGGATCCCAATGACTTTCGAGATCGACGGCCCTTCCCTGGCGCACACCATTCGCGGTGAGGGGCCGACCCTGGTGCTGATCCACGGCATCGTGCACCGGCAACATGCCTGGGACAGCGTCATCGAAACATTGGCGCGACATCGGCGAGTGGTGACGGTCGACCTGCCCGGCCACGGTGCGTCACCGGAACTGCCCACCGAAGCGTTCGACCTCGGTCCGTGGATCGTGGCCGAACTCGAGCGTTTTCTCGAGCACGTCGCCGTCGACGGGGAGAAGCCACACGTGGCCGGAAATTCGCTGGGTGGGTACTTCGCACTCGAACTCGCCGCTCGCGGGTCGGTCGCCTCGGCCACCGCGCTGTCACCGGCGGGCTTCTTCCGTGGACACTGGGATCAGACCCGCGCGCTGCTCGTGTTCCGTCTGCTGCGCGCGTTGTCCCGGGTCATCAGTCCCATCGCACCCAGAATCATGCGTTCGGTCGTCGGACGCACGATCGCCGACGGCGTGTTCTACGCCAAACCGTGGCGGGTTCCCGCAGAGACGGCCACCATCGACGCGCTCAGCATCACCACCAACCGGGCGATCGACGCGGCCGGTAATGCTGTGCCGCGCTTCAGCGTTCCGGTCGACAAGACTGTTCCCGTCACTGTCGCCTGGGGACGCCGGGATCTGGTGTTGCCGGTGTATCAGGCACCGTTGGTGCGTCGAACGTTCCCGCAGGCGGAGGTGACGACGTACCCCGGGCTCGGGCATGTGCCGATGTCGGACGATCCGGAACTGGTGGCGTCGATTCTGCTGAAGGGATCACGACACGTCGCCCAGACGGCATGAGCACGTCGGAGAAGGTCGACGGGCGAAGTCACCGCTGGCACGATCACAGGATCACCCGTCGGCGTGAACTACTCGATTGCACGCTCGCGGCGATCCGTCGGCACGGGCACGACATCGGTATGGACGACATCGCCGCGGCGAACGGAGTCTCGAAAACCGTTCTGTACAAACACTTCGCGGACAAGAAGGGGCTGGCCGACGCGGCGATGGCTCGATACGTCGAGACGGCATTGGTACCCGGGATCCAGGACGCGATCTCCGACGACCTCGACGAATACCACCTCACCCGCGCGGTCATCTCGGCTTATGTCACGACGGTCGCCGCCGATCCGGACATCTACATCTACGTTCATTCCAACAACGGCGTCGGCGGCAATCAGGACATCACCACCGCAGCCGAGGAACTGATCGCCGATCTGCTGGGCACCGTCATCGCCGACAGATTCCGAGAGCGTCAGTTCTCGACCGCCGGTACGATGCCCATCGCGTTCGCCATGATCGGTGCGGTTCGATTGGCGTCGCACTGGTGGATCTTCGATCGAAGGATGACGCCCGACGAGCTCATCGACTACCTGAGCATGATGGTGTGGGGCGGAATCTCGGGCATAGCGCGCGCTGGTGGATCCGCTGCAGAGTTCGCCTCAAAGCCGCACTCGTTGATGCCCGAGGGCTGAGCGCTCACCTCCGGCATCAGCGATCGAACACCGCACGTACCGTCGTCGAATCGGGCACGGACTGGCAGGCCAATCGGACGCCGTGCTGCAGTTCGTGTTCGTCGAGCGTCTCGTTGGCGAGCATGGTCACGGTGCCCTCGGTGAGGCTGAACGCGCAACCGCCGCAGGTTCCTGCGCGACACACGTACGGCGGGTCGAGACCCAACTCGAGCAGTCGGTCCAGCAGCTTGGTGTCTGCATTCCAGGTGAACTCGGTGTCGATGCCGTCGATTTCGACCTCAGCGGTGACGAAGCTCGCAGCCGTTTCCGCGGCCGTCGTCGTACTGCCGGCCCGGAATGGATTCGACTCGAAGGACGAGAATACTTCGCGATGTGTTCTGCGCGCCGCCGTGCCGGTGCGGGCGAGCCACTCCTCGGCGACGTTCATGTACTGCGGCGGTCCACAGAGGAAGGCCTCGTACTCTGCCGGAATTTCCGCGCCCATCGACGCCAGCCCGGCGGCGGTCGGCAATCCCGATTCCGAGGTGTACCAGTGGTGGATGTCGAGTCTCTCGGGGAAGCGAGACTGCAGTTCGGTCAATTGTTCTGCGAAGATCACCGAGCCGCGGTTCTGGTTGGCATAGACCAGGGTGATCCGGTTCTCGTGCCGCAGTAGAGCGGTCTTGATGATCGACATCATCGGGGTGATGCCGCTGCCGGCGGCCAGCAGAACGAATGGGGCGTCCCACCGTTCCGGCCCGAACATGCCCGACGGTTTCAGCGCGTCGAGTCGCATACCGCGAACAGCGTTGTCGTGCAACCAGTGTGATGCCACACCGTCCGGGATTCGCTTGACGGTCACGGTGGGTAACGGGTCGCGTACGGGCGAGCTGGAGAAGGAGTAGCAGCGGGCCACCGAGTCGCCGTCGGTGCAGGGAATCTCCAGTGTGAGGAATTGCCCCGGCGCGTAGTGGAAATTCTCGGGGACCTCGAAACCGAGTGAGATCGCGTCTTCGGTCTCGTGGATCACCTCGGCGATAGTCAACTCGACGATCCTGTCTTCTGCGCAGGTCATGGGCTTTTCGAGGTATGCTGCCGCGGCACCTTCGAACGTCGTCACGTGTGCTCGCTCCTTTGCTTCGGCTGTACCGGTCGTCACTGTTGCACACTTCGCCACTAATTAATAGGCCATTGACAAATGGCGAATAGGGGGTGAAGGTGACCAGGTGACTTCGACCACTAGCGACGACTACCTGCCTCGCGGTGCTTTCACTGCCGCGTCTCGGCGAACTCGGCTGGCCGCGTTGATGACTCGGTTGACTCTGCGCCCGATGACGAACCTGCTTCCCACGTCCCGCAGCGGCATCGAGTTCTCCCGACGCCTCGTCGCCACCTCCATGAACCTGTTCGGTCCCGTTCCGAAAGGCACGACAGTGGACCTCGTGGCCGACGGCTCGGTTCGCGGCGAGTGGGTGCGTGCACCCGGCCTGAACCCGGGGCCGCGCGTCATCCTGTACATCCACGGCAGTGCCTACGTCATCTGCTCGGCGCGTACGCATCGTGGTCTGACCGCGCGATTGTCCGCTGCGGCCGGCCTGCCGGTGTTCACTGTCGACTACCGGCTTGCTCCCGAACATCCGTTCCCCGCCGCAGCCGACGACCTCGAAGCCGCCTATCGCTGGCTGCTCGGGCAGGGCTACGACGCAGCGAACATCGTCATCGCCGGGGACTCGGCAGGTGGTCACCTGGCTGCCGACCTGATCATCGAGAACGACCGAACCGGGACACCGCAACCGGGAGCGATGGTGCTGTTCTCGCCGCTGATCGACCTCGACTTCGAGCTCTCGGCGCGGATGGAGCGCACACGCAAGGACCCGATGATCTCGTCGAATGCGGCGCGCCGACTCGTGGCGCTGTACACCGACGGCCAGGACGCGGACCTCCCGCGACTACGACTCGATCTCGCACTCGTGCGCAACTTTCCATCCACCCTGATCCAGGTGGGTGGAGCAGAGATGTTGCGAGGCGACGCTCGGCATCTGCACACCATGATCGAGACGGCAGGCGGACGAAGCGAGCTCGAGATCTGGCCCGATCAGATGCACGTGTTCCAGGCTCTGCCGCGTCTGATTCCCGAGGCCGCCCCCGCGCTGGAGCGTGCCGCGGATTTCATCACCCATGCGCTCGACAACGAACGCCGACAACATTATTCGAAGAAAAAGGTAAGTCGATGAGAAGCAGGACCGGAAAACCCTCGTACGGGTCGAGAGCGGTAGTGACCGGCGCAGGCAGCGGCATCGGCCGGGCGTTCGCGCTCGAACTGGCTCGCCGCGGAGGAGTCGTCATGTGCGCCGATATCTCGCTACCGAGGGCACAGGAGACGGTCGCGATGGTGAACGCTCTCGGGGCCACCGGATACGCCGTCGAGTGCGATGTGTCGATACGTGAGAACGTCGAGGAGTTGGCGTTGCGCGCCGGCATCGAGTTCGACGGACCGACCACGGTGCTCATCAACAACGCAGGCGTCGGTATCGGCGGAAAGCCCGTCGGAGACATCGGTTTCGACGACTGGAACTGGGCGCTGGGCATCAACCTCTGGGGCGTGATCCACGGCTGCGAGGCGTTCACGCCTGCTCTTCGGGCAGCCGGTGAGGGCGGAATCATCAACGTCGCATCCGCCGCAGGCTTTGCCGCCGCGCCGCTGATGGGTCCGTACAACGTCGGCAAGGCCGCGGTGATGAGCTTGTCGGAGACGATGGCGGCGGAACTGTCGGGTACCGGTGTTCGAGTTTCGGTGCTGTGCCCCACCTTCGTCAAGACCAACGTGGCCGTGGACGGCCGGATCACCGCGAGTTCGTCACGGCTGGCCGAGTTCGCGATGCGCTGGACCGGACGATCACCCGACAAGATCGCGGCCCGGACACTCGATGCCTTCGACAAGGGCCGGCTTTACGTCGTGCCCCAGTTCGACGCCAAGGCCGTCTGGCGATTCAAGCGACTGCTGCCCGCTGTATATGTGCGCTTCCTCGGTGTGCTGAACCGTGTGATGCCCGCCGAGCAGGAGCCGGCGCACAACGAATCCCGTACCTCTACCACCACAGGAGCCTGACATGGCAATGGATTTCGAAGACATGCTGACCAAGATCAAGGACCGTCAATGGGCATTGGCGGACATCGATTGGGACGGCCCCGGAGCGGAGACCATCAGCCCGGAACTGCACGCCAAGCTCAAGCCCTTCATGTCCGATCTCATGTGGATCGAGAACGTCGGCGCTCGAGGTTTCGCAGCCATGGCGCTCAAGGCTCCGAACGAGACCCTGGCGGAGATCTATCGCTACTTCCACGCCGAGGAGCAGAAACACGCCAACGCCGAGCTTGCTCTCATGCGTCGATGGGGCATGCTCGACGGCGACGAGATGCCCGAACCCAACATCAACGTCAAGCTCGTCATCGACTGGCTGGACAAGCACTCGGACGGTCTGTCGCTGGCGGTGCTGGGTACCGTCATTCCGATGCTCGAGGTCGCGTTGGACGGCGCCTTGGTCAAGTTCATCATGGACGAGATCGACGACCCGGTGTGTCAGGCCGTGTTCAAGAAGATCAACTCCGACGAATCACGGCATCTGGCAGTCGATTTCGCTGTGATCGAGCTACTCGGTCATTCGCGTATGCGCAAGATCCTGGTCGACACCGTCGGGGCGTGGATGAATCCGGCACTGATCGTCGGAACTTTGCGGTACATTCCGTTGCTGAACAAGATGCGCGACAACATCGTCGAGATGGGCGTCGACGAGGAGCGACTGTATACCGCGATGAAGCGGTTCAAGAGTGTCGGCGAGCGAAGCCCGGAAGCGCTGCGGGTGCCGATGTATCGAATAGTGCAGTGGCACGGCAGTATCGTGATCAATCGCAAGCACCCGTACCACCACCTCGCAGACGGCTTGGTGAAGCTCACCCGCCGGTACCCGAGCAAGACACTCAATTCCGAGCCGACCTGGTCCAAGGAACTGACCTACGAGCCCGTCGCATGAGCGAGTTCGATGTACGCGAAGCAGTACTCGACGCGGTGATCGTCGGTGCCGGCTTTGCTGGAATCGGTACCGCTATTCGACTGCGTAACAGTGGAATCGAGAATTTCGTCATACTCGAACGCGGTAGCGCAGTCGGGGGAACCTGGCGTGACAACACGTATCCGGGCGCAGCCTGCGACATCCCGTCCAGGTTGTATTCCTACAGCTTCGCGCCCAATCCGAACTGGTCGCACACCTACTCCGGTAGCGGTGAGATTCTCGACTACATTCACACGATGGTGAACGAATTCGACATCGAGTCGCGTATTCGATTCGGACACAACGTGGTCGACATAATCTGGAACGAGGCGGCCGGGCATTGGCACCTGAGCATCGACGGGCGCACCGATGTTCGTGCGCGCACAGTGGTGATGGCGTCGGGGCCGCTCGCCAATGCCAGCCTGCCGAACATTCGGGGCATCGACACCTACGAGGGGCACAAGATTCACAGTGCCCGATGGGATCACGACTACGACTTCGCCGGCAAGAAGGTCGCCGTGGTCGGAACCGGGGCGAGCGCGGTGCAGATCGTGCCCGAGCTGGTGAAGATCGCCGACTCGGTCAAGGTGTTCCAACGCACCCCCGGTTGGACATTGCCCAGAATGAATCGAAAGACCCAGGCCGGCACCAAGCGTCGATACGCGCGATACCCGCAGACGCAAACAGTGGCGCGGTCGCTGTGGTTCTGGGGCCACGAGTCCGTCGCACTCGGTGTGGTCTGGAAGACCCCGTTGACGCGGATCGTCGAACTGGTGGGACGCGCACATCTGCGTCGTCAGGTTCGTGATCCGTGGCTGCGGCGGCAACTGACACCTCGCTTCCGGGCCGGGTGCAAGCGACTGCTGATGACCAGCGACTACTACCCTGCGCTGCAGAAACCGAACTGCACGTTGGTGACCTGGCCGATCGCAACGCTCTCTCCCAAGGGCATTCGCACCGTGGAAGGCGTCGAGCATCAGTTCGACGCCATCGTGTTCGCCACCGGATTCGACGTCTCCAACACCGGGACGCCCATCCCGATCACCGGGCGTGACGGCCGCGTGCTGGCCGACGAGTGGAGCGCAGGAGCCAAGGCGTACAAGAGCATTGCCGTATCGGGCTACCCGAACATGTACTTCACCTTCGGCCCGAACTCCGGGCCCGGCCACAGCTCTGCCCTGGTGTACATGGAGGCTCAGATCGACTACATCGTCGGGGCGATCTCCATGGTTGTCGACGGCAACCTGCACAGCGCCGAGGTGCGCCAGGACGTTCAGGATGCGTACAACCAGGAGATGCAGCGAAAGCTGGCCAAGACGACCTGGAATTCGGGGTGCAGCAGTTGGTACCTCACCGAGGACGGCTTCAACGCAACCATGTTCCCCGGGTTCGCCACGCAGTACGTCAACCAGCTCAGAACCGTCGAAAGGGGCGATTTCACCCTGGTTCCGGACCGTGCCGACCTGCCCCGGGAACCCGCACGGGCCGTCGCCCACTCCTGAAAAAGAGAGAACCGAACATGGGATTTCTACCCGAGATCACGTTCGGGTTCGGGTCTGCCCTCCGCCGCGTTGTCGACGTATATCCTGTGGGTCGACGCGCGGCGGAGGTAGGGAGCTCGGTGGAGTATCGAATCGACGACCTGGCCCGAGAGGCCAAGACGACCACTCGCAACGTGCGGGCGTACCAGGAACGCGGACTTCTTCCGCCGCCCACTCTGCGCGGTCGAGTCGGTATCTACGACGACGATCACCTGACGCGATTGAAGGTGATCGACTCATTGCTCCAACGCGGGTTCACCTCGGCGCACATCGCCGATTTCCTCTCGGGCTGGGAGCAGGGCAAGGACCTCGGGGAAATTTTGGGTCTCCAAGAGATCGTGACCCGGAAGTGGTCGTCGGTCGAGACCACGGTCATTCCCCTCGATCTGATCGCTCAATTTCTCGGCGAGGACAACGACCACATCGTTGCGCGCCTGACCGAGGCGAAGCTGATCACCATCGACGGAGACCAGTGCACGATCCTCGACCCGACTCTGCTCGAGGTGTTCGTCGATCTGAGTCAGTACGGCTTCACGCTCGAAGAACTGCTCGACCAGCACGAGCGGACCGCGTCGAAGATGAACGACATCGCCGAATCGATGGTGGGCAGTGTCACCGACCACCTGGCCGCGAAACACGGTCCGGGTTGGCTGCCCAAGTCCGGTGAGATTGCCGAGACGAGCGAGATGTTCGAGAAGATGCGCAGCCTGGCGATGAAGTCGGCGCAGGCAGAACTGGCACGCGCCCTCGATCGCGTCCAGGAACAGGCGCTCGACGACTATCTATCGCAGACACTGGCTCGCCAGAACGAATGAAGCCGGTTTGAGTACTGCGACAAACGGACATACGTAGTTCTCAACAGCCGAACGGCGGCTGACCGCCTAAGGGGGCACCATGAGATTCGTCACGTTGATCGTTCTGGTCTGGCTGATCATCGGCGCATTCGCGTCGTATCAACGCGGAGACTTCGAGAGCGCACCCGAGAACTGCGCCGGCGCGGGCACCATCGCCCTGACCGTCGTTGCGGGACCGCTCAACTACTTCGGCGTCAACCCCGAGGTCACCGATTGCAACGTGAACGTCCCGCAGCCGAGTGAGTGATCCGAGTCTCTGACCGCGCGCTCGCGGGGCACCTTCCCTAACCTGGTGGGGTGCTCCGCGGACGCCTGTTGCTCTTCCTCCCCTTCGCGATCCCGGTTCTACTGGTGTCGCTGGTAGGCATCGGCGGTTACGTCGCGTTCACCAAGGCCCGCGTCGATTCGTTGACGACCGCCGACGCGATAATTGTGCTGGGCGGCGAGCACGACGGCCGCGAGGCGTACGGCATCTCGCTCGCGCAGCAGGGACTGGCCCAGACGGTGGTGCTCTCCGATCCATACGGATCCGCAGACCCCACCATGAAGAAGTACTGCGCGGCATCCACGTCGAACATCGAGGTGCTGTGCATCCCGCCGTCGCCGTCCACCACCCGCGGTGAAGCGATGTTCACTCAGGATCTCGCCCGTGAGCGTGGGTGGAACCACGTCATCGTCGTGACCTGGCGCTACCACCTCCCTCGCGCCCGATACATCTTCGATCAATGCTTCGACGGCACCGTGACGATGCGTCCGACACCACGTGCCTACGACTTCTCGCTCGTCGAGTGGGAATTCACCTACCTGTACCAAATCGCAGGATTCGTCAAAGCCGGAGTGCAGGGACCGTGCACGCAATCGGCGAGCGACTGACCCGGGCTCGTCAGGCGATCTTGTAGTAGAGCGTCACTCCCGACTTCCAGGCCAAGAATCCGAACATCGCGGCAGCGATACCTCCGACGACGTTCGCGACGAAAAACGTTGCCGCGCGCCGGTACCGGTGACGTCCGGTGAGTCGGAGCGCAACCGCTACCACCGACGCCATCGGAACCACAGACGCCAGGAAACCGACGCCCACCACAGACCGGAGAGCCGCCGGGGGATCGATCGCGAACACCAACCCCAGCGCAGCACATGCCGTCAGGTTCAGCGCCGACAACCGACGTCGAGATGCGATGGCATACGAGAACGTGAACTGGAGCAGCGCTGCCGATCCGCCCCCGACGGCCACGAGAAGGATGGGCGTCATCGGCGTGGGCGTGTGATCGCTGCGCCGACGGCCATGGCGATCAGCGCGAGTACGGACGTCGCCACGAGATAGACCACCGAGTTCCAGGCACCGCGGTGCGTCACCGCCTGGAGCGCGAACAAGCTGAACGTCGTGAATCCGCAGGCCAGCCCGAACACTCCGGCGCGGGCCACCGGCGCCGCTCGTCCCCACAAATAGCCCAGAGCGGCCCCGACGACGAGGCAACCGAAGACATTGACACCGAACGTGCTCATCAACAGCCACCTGGGTGTGGAACGCCACGTCCAGATCTCGTACCGCATCGCCGCGCCGACCGCGCCGCCGACCGTGACCGCCGCGTACTCGCCGAACGATCGACGACGGTCCGCCCCCTGCAGTACCTCGATCACCGAAGTGAGCCTAATGCGAGTCGAGCAAGTCGGCCGAGCGAGCAAAGCCGGCGCACCGGTCGGGCTCGATCGGGAGTCGATGTGACATCTGGTGGCCTTTTCGACCGTCGATGTCACATTCGGTGGACTTCGGCGCTGCGGGTCGGCAGATTGGGCCGTAGTAAAGTCGTCGTGTGACTGCGGACGACATTGGTGGCCTCGGGCCCCAGCACTTCGATGTGATCGTGGAATGGCGTGATCAGGATGTGGTTCTGGCCGTATCCGGTGAACTGGATCTGGTGACCGCTCCCGATCTGTCCGAGTCGGTTGCTCTCGTACTCGAGAAGTCGCCGACAGCGATTGTGATCGATCTGAGCAATGTGAAATTCCTTGCGTCCGCCGGTATGTCCCTGTTGGCGTCCACGCATCAGCAGCTCGGCGGCAAGGCCGGGTTTGCGGTGGTCGCGGAGGGTCCGGCCACCGGTCGTCCGCTCAGCTTGGTCGGGCTGGACGAGGTGTTCGGTATCTATGCAACCGTGGACGAAGCATTCGTTGCACTCCATGCGGGTAGATCCTGAAGATTTGGGTAGACGGGACTCATGATGGCGACACTCTCCGGAGGTGACGACTCACGTACCGACAGTTCGATCTCGACGGCAGGCACGCGAATGGAAGAACTGCTGTTCACCGGTGAGCCTGCCGACGCCGATCGAGCGTCGGAGATTCGTCGTGAGCTCGGTGAGTGGTTGGACAGCGTGGGCGTCGATCCGGATCGGGCTTACGACGTGGTGTTGGCGACGTACGAAGCGATCGCGAACAGTGTCGAGCACGCGTACCGAGACCACACCGATCGCGGGACTCTCGACATTCGAGTGCTGTGTGTCGCAGACGGACGGATCGACGTGAAGGTGGTCGATCGCGGGGACTGGGCGTCGCACAACTCCGATCCCAATCGCGGACGGGGCGTGCCACTGATGCGCGCCTTGGCCGACACTGCCGCCGTCACCTCGGATCAGAACGGTACGACGGTCCACATGATCTGGGAGCAAGCACGTAGCGCCTGATCACTGCGGCACACTGGTGGCATGGTCGATGTACAGCTCGCTACCGCGGAGAAGAAGAAGATAACGCTCCCCAATCTTCGGGTGCTGTGGCAATTCGTTCGACCGCACAGGCGGACTCTCCTGCTCGGAATGGGCCTCGGACTCATCGGAACGGGTGCCGCGCTGGCGACTCCGATGGTTGCCAAAGGAGTTCTGGACGGCCTGGGCACCGATTCGTCCCTGATTCCCCCTGTCCTGTTGTTGGTGGGCTTGCTCATCGTGGGTTCCGCGGTGCTGTATCTGCAGTGGATCGTCCTGGGTGTGCTGGCCGAACGTATCGTTCTGGACGCGCGCAAATCGATCGTCCGTAAGTATTTCGGAGCCACCGTCGGCAGTCTCGGCACGCGGCCCACCGGCGAGCTGGTCACCAGGGTCACCTCCGACACCGTTCTCTTGCGTGAGGCCGCGTCGAATGCGTTGGTGGGCATAGTGAACAGTGCGGTGGGTCTGGTGGGCGCACTGATTCTGATGGCGGTTCTGGACCTGGTGCTGCTCGGTGCCATCGCGACGGCCATCATCGCGATCGCGCTGCTCTTCGCGCGATTGATGCCACCGATTGCCGTGGCGCAGCGGCAGTCTCAAGAGGCAGTGGGTCGGTTGGGCGGGATTCTGGACGGCACTCTGCGAGCCATTCGGACCGTGAAGTCGAGTAGGGCCGAGACCCGCGAATCGGAGCGGGTGATCTTCGAGGCACGCACGTCCGCTCGACACAGTGTGCGAGCGGTGAAGATCTCGGCACTGGCATGGACCTTCGCCGGCGGCGGTGTTCAATTGGCCATCATCGGCATACTCGGCCTCGGCGGATACCGAGTGAGCACCGGAGCGCTCGCAGTATCGAGTCTGATCGCGTTTCTGCTGTACGCATTTCAAGTGCTCGGCCCGGTGCAGAGCCTTGCCACCAACATCACTGCGCTGCAGGCCGGGATGGCGGCGGCTGCCCGTATCCGCCAGATCGACGATCTGGTCACCGAGGTGGGCGCGGAGGGCTCGGTGCGCTCGACCACGGCCGACGCTGTTGCGCCTGCGCTCGAATTCAGAAGCGTCACAGCGCGATACGCGCCGGGTCGAGAGCCCGCCGTACACGGGATCGACCTCGAGGTGCCGGCGCGGGGACACACGGCGATCGTCGGGCCGTCCGGTGCGGGCAAGACGAGCGTGTTCTCGTTGATCCTGCGCTTCCTGACGCCCGAGAGCGGTGAGATTCGGCTCGGCGGAACCTCGTACGACCACCTGACCATCGACGAGGTGCGGTCTCGGTTGTCCTACGTGGAACAGGAGACGCCGGTCATTCCGGGTTCGATCCGAGAGAACCTGCTGTTCAGCCACCCCGAGGCCAGCGAGGCCGACATCTGGGCTGCCCTCGGGTCGGTGCATCTGGATTCCGTCGTTCGAGCTCTGGACGACGGATTGGACACCGATCTGATCGGCTCCACCGTCTCCGGTGGTCAGCGTCAACGAATTGCATTGGCGCGGGCCATCGTTCGTCGACCCGAAATTCTTCTGCTCGACGAGGCGACGGCCCAGGTCGACGGCCGTACCGAGGCGGCAATTCACGAGGTGATTCGAGCCATCGCGTCCGAAGCTGCCGTTGTCACCATCGCGCACCGGCTGTCCACCGTGCTCGATGCCGACACGATTCTCGTGATGGAAGACGGAGTGGTCCGTGCACGGGGCACGCACGCGGAACTGATGAACACAGATTCCCTGTACCGAGAACTGGTGGCTGCCTTGCGAATCGGTGACGCCACCGCGTTACCGACACCGAGCTGAGTCTCTAGCGCCCGGGATCGTCTTCCGACGTAGTGGTCTCCTCTTCCGATTCGTCCTCGTCGGATTCGTCGGCGGCCGATTCGTCGTCGGACGTGCTGGTCGTGGGTTCGGCGCTGGTGGTGCGGCGCGAGTTTCGCGTCGTCGTCGTCTCCGAATCACGATCAGCAGTGGTTGTCGTGGGACGCGGGGTGGTGGGTACGGCAACCTGCCATGTGGGGGACGGCGGCACGATGACGATGGTCGAACTCGGCGACGTCGCGGCAGAGCTCAGATTGTCCGATCGCAGTGCGGGCGGCCTCACCGTCGCGCTCGTGTCGTCGAAGGCCCCGCCCAGAGCGCCGATGGTCAAGCCGACGGCGACGGCCACTCCTGCGCTCGCCACTGCTGCCAACGCGATGACCTTGTCGCGCATGCACAGACCCTAACGCCGTGGCCGAACCCGGATGGTCGGCAATGATGCGAGAACGTTACCTCAGCGCGCGAGCGGGCGAGACCTGGACGTTCAGTGCGGTGACAACCTCACCACGGTGGGCAACGCCTCCGCGATCAGTTCCCCGGCCTGCTCGTACTCCGACGGTTCACGGCGGTACGGGTCGCCGATGTCGAGAGTGTCCACCCGATGTACCGCGCGGGCATCGGCGAGAGAGGCAATCGTGCTCGCGCCCGACGCGGCTATGAGACCGGATGCTTCGAGAAGGGTGAACGTACGACGCATCTGCCGCGGTGCGAGGGCCAGAACGGCGTCGCGATGGGCCGCCGTCATCGTCAGCACCAGATCTGCGTCGGCAGCGATCGCCGGCGTGAGGCGTCGGGCCACGAAACCGTCGGGGTCGCCGCCGAGCTGACTCAGCACCATCGCGGCCGTCGGGTCCATGGCGTGACCGGTCAATCCCTGCGTTCCGGCGCTGCTCGCGGTCAGGTCGAACCCGCCCTCGTGGGCGAACGCGGCAGCGAGTCGCTCGGCCGTCGGAGAGCGGCAGATGTTCCCGGTGCAGACGAAAAGAACGCGCATGCGGCAACTGTAGTGGTGCGGTCCACCGATGAGTCGGTGCGCGAACGGGAGGCCACGAAGCGGCCGGTCACGGGATTGTCATCGCGTTCACTGGGGCGTAGCCGAAGGACGCGCTACAGTGTGCCTTTGGTGGGGATCGAGACTTGTTCGTGACATCGAGTCTCGGCGTGTGTTCACGGGGAAATCGACAAAAGGCGGGTAATGACCGAAGTTCTCGGTGTGTCGGTGGGGGCCAGTGCGGTGCGCATGGCCCGGCCCGACGCACGCCCGCAGAATTCGGGTCGTCTGGGCTTTCACCACGACACGGTCGACGCCTACTGGGATCGGGCCGAGGAATTGGCTGCCGAGTCGATCGGTGTCGTTCTCTCTCAGTCGAGCGACGCCGGATCGGTGCAGGCGACCGGAGTCGCATACCGCGATCAACAACAGTTCGGCGAGATCCAGCAGGCCATGGCCAGCCAGCGGCTGTACAACTACCGACTGGTCCCCGAGGCGCGCGCGGCGCTGCAGTACCTCGAGGCGTCGGGCGAGCTGGGGCACTTCGGCACGATCGGGCTGTACGACCTCGGCAGCTCGGGATTGACGATCAGTGTCATAGACCGCGGTACCGGCCAGGTACTGCTCGCCGAGCGCACCATCGACATCAGTGGTGACGACTTCGATCGACTCATCTCGGACAACCAGCTCGCCAAGCAAGGCGTCGATATCGCCGACAATCAGGAACTGAGCCAGTTCACGGCTCGGTGCCGCGTGGCCAAAGAGCAGCTGTCCACCAGTGGCGCAGTGTGCCTACCGGGCGACGGCGGCGTCATTCTCATCTCGCGCGAGGCGTTCGAGTCGCTGGTGACCGTTCCGATCGAGTACTCGGCGCGGTTGGTGCGCGACGTCATCGGGCGCTCACCCAAACACGTCGACGCACTCGTACTCATCGGCGGCGGAGCACGCATTCCGCTGGTGGAGTCGATTCTCGGTGCGTGGATCGGCCTTCCGATCATCACTCCGGCCGATCCCGAATCGGTCGCTGCCCGCGGCGCGGCACTGCTGGCGACGCCGGTGGCCGACGCCCCGCGTCAGCCACCGCCGCCGGGCGTCCGGCAGTCGTCCTCCGGACCCGCGTCGCCTTCCGGGCCTGCATCCCTGTCGGGGCCTGCATCGTTGTCCGGAGCTCCGGATTGGTTGACCCCGGAACCCGCGGCCGACAAGCCGGCCGATTCCACCCGAAAGGTCCGCGGCGCGGTGCTCGTCGCCGGCGGTCTCGTTGCTGTCGCCGCGCTCAGCTTGTCTCTCGGGTACGGCGGCGGTTCGACCCAGCCCACGAGCGCTCCGGCGGAAACGACTGTGCCGATCACGGCGGTGCCCACCACGCCGAGATCGACGGTTCCGCCCACCAGCGCCCCGCCGACCACCACTGTCCCGCCGACGACCGAGGCCGCGCAGGCTCCGGCGCGCACCTACTCCGAGCCCGAATACGTGCCGCCACCTGCCCCAGCGCCCGCGCCGCCGCCGCTGATTCCAGGCCTTCCGCAGATTCAGCTACCGCAGATCCAGTTGCCTCCGCCGCCGGTGTTCCAGCTGCCGCGCTTCTAGCCCGCGTTCGCCAGGCTCAGGGCAGCTGCAACTCGGCGAGAACCGCCAGGTGATCGCTCTCCGGGATCGCCAGCGGTGTGACCGACCGGGCCCGAACGTTCTCACTCGTCACCACGTGATCCAGACGCGCCAGTGGGCGTTCGGAAGGGAACGTGCGAAACAGGCCCGCGCCCGCACCGTCCGCCGCGTCGGAGAACGGGGACGACGCCAACGTGCGGAACTGCCGATGATCATTGGTGGCGTTGAAGTCGCCGGCAACGATCGCGGTGCCCGGGTAGGTCTCCATGATCGACCGCATCCTGGCGAGGTCGGCATCCCATTCGGCCGTGTGCCGGGGCGTCGCGGGCGACATCGCATGGAACGAGACGAGGGTCAGATCCTGCCCGTCGACGGTGGTTCGAGCCTGAACCGGAACGAAGCCGAAATCGCCCAGACGGGTGCCCTCGGTCAGTGGGGTACGGCTCCACAGGCCCGTGCCGTCGGCCACCGGCAGTGCAGCGGTGAACGAGAACGGTAGAAGGTCGTCGATACCCGCCTCCTGCAGATCGGTCTCTTCCTCCGGCGTCAGTTCCTGAACGGCGAGTACATCGACGTCGTTGTCCCGTACCGCGTCGACGATCGCTGCCGCGTCGGCGTCCCCGTGCGCGACGTTGACGGTCAACACCGACAGCTCGGGACCGGCGTTGTCCGGGCCGTCGGCCAGGAACATTGGCACCTGCACTCCGATGACGGCGACGGTGAGGAGCACGGCGATTGCAGATCCGATGCGCGCGCGGGCGGCAGCGAACAAGATCACTGCGGCGAGCGCGGCGACTCCCAGATACGGCGCCCCCACCACCAGCGCGACAAAAGTGATCTCCGTCACTCCTACTTGCCGAACGATCAGCATTCCGAGGGTGATTGCGACGAGGGACCAGCCGAGGACCTGCGCTGCGCTCGATGCAAAACGGCGCATCGCGGTACTACCTCCTATTGCGTGCCCGAGTTGGGCATGGATGTGTCGGGTGTTGTCTACACTCGGCATGTGCCCAGCTCAGAGCCGATATGCAAGTGCCGTCACGAACAAGCTGCGCATCGTCATTACCGGCGCGGAACCGACTGTTCGCTGTGTGACTGCCCACGGTTTCGGGGTCCGATACCGCTTCTGTCGAGATGGTGGCCCAGGAAGTAGTTCGCCGGGCGAAAACAATCCTACCGTCCGATCCTGTGCGAAGAACAAGTCCAGTCGTTAGGATTAGGGGCCTGGATACAGGCAATACGGACAAATGCGGCTCGGGGACCGTCCGACATTAGATCCGGTAGGAGAGGCTTTATGTCGAACGACGCAGTGCTGGACAGGCTCGGAACCGGTTTACGGGTTCTCGAACTCGAACCCATCAGTTACCGGCCGCACCCGATACACAACCACGACCGCATCTGGACCGAAACCAACTGTTACGTCGATCTGTGGATCGAAGTGCTGCATTCGCTCGGTGCGGACCCCACTCCCGCTCTGGCCTTCGTGCTCAGTGCCGGATGCGACGGGCGTCAGTGGGACTTCGTCAAGATCATGCCCGAAGATCTGCGCACCCTCTACGGCATCAGCGTTGGCGAGATGAACGTCTGGCGGCCGGTGCTCGAGCATGTCGTGGAGGGCCTGGACGACGGTATCCATCTCACCGTCGAGGTCGACGGCTTCTGGCTGCCCGATACCGCCGGCACCAGCTACCGAAACCAGCACACCAAAACCACCATCGTGCCGAACCTCGTCAATCGCGAGGAGAAGGTGATGGGGTACTTCCACAACCGCGGCTACTTCGAACTCACCGGAGCCGACTTCGACGGAATATTCAACCTCGCCCCCGAACCGCATGCCGAGGTGCTGCTTCCCTACGTCGAGCAGATCCGGGTGGATTCTGCGGTACTGGACGCCGGATTCGGTGATCGAGACCTCGACGTAGCTCGCGCACACCTGGCCCGGCGGGCACCGGGAAATCCGGTCGATGCACTGGCCCGTCGCATCGTGGCCGACATTCCTCTCGTGCAAGCCGCCGGCCCCGACGCGTTCCACCTGTGGTCGTTCGGATTGCTTCGCCAGTTCGGAGCCACCGCTGAACTCGCGGCGAACTACGTCGAGTACCTCGAGGGCCGTGGCGTGACGGGTGCTTCCGGTGCCGCGTCACACTTCCGCGACGCCGCCTCCGGTGCCAAAGCCGTGCAATTCCGCATGGCACGGGCCGCACGTGGCCGCGATGTGATGCTCGACGAGCCGCTGATGGACATGGCTCAGAACTGGGCGGCAGCGATGGATCTCGTTGCAGGTGCCGTGGGCGCGTGATCGATCTGCTCGACGGCGTTCGGTGGCAGCTGGCCCGAACCGACGCCGGTTCCGTGCTCGACCCGGGTGATCTGCCCGCCGACCTCGACTGGACCGACGCAGAGGTGCCCGGCACGGTGGCATCGGCCATCGGCACGTCCCCTTCTACGGTGAAACCGGACGACCACGACTGGTGGTTCGTCGCAGACGTCGTCGCCCACGACCATCGGCAAGTGCGTTTGACGTTCGGCGGCATCGCCACTCGTGCCCACATCTGGATCGACGGCAATCACCGCCGGACGGTGACGTCGATGTTCGTTCCCGAATCGATCGATCTGACCGAGTGCGGGCCGACGGTCCGCATCGCCCTGCACGTCGAATCGCTGGCCGCTCGGCTGAAGACCCGACGACCGCGAGGGCGATGGCGATCGTCGTTGATCGCCGAGCAGGGACTCCGGCACGAGCGCACGACGATGCTCGGCCGGGCACCCGTGTACGGTCCGTTGCCCATTCCCGTCGGGCCGTGGCGTCCGGTGTCGATGACGCCGATTCCGGTGGTTCGGCGTGGGCAGCTGTCGACCGCCCTCTCGGGAACCGACGGAATCGTGGTTCTGCGGGCCGAACTCGATATTGCGCGCGATGCGCGAATACTGATCGAGGACACCGTCTCTTCGGATCACCCTGTCTCGTCGATTCGGACTGTCTTCGAGCTCGGTACGACGGCACACATCGACCGCGTGCTGACCCTGCCGGACGTCGAACTCTGGTGGCCGCACACGCACGGCCGACCGCGAACGTACCGGGTTTCGCTCGAGGTCGACGGCGTCGTTCATCCCCTGGGGGTCGTGGGGTTTCGCACGGTGGAGCTGGACCGTACGGCGGGCGGCGCGCAATTGGTGGTCAACGGAGAGAACGTGTTCTGCCGTGGTGGAACCTGGACGCCGCTCGACCCGGTGCGCTTGTGGTCCTCGGAAGAGGAGCTTCGTACTGCGCTCCATCAAGTCCGGTCGGCGGGCATGAACATGGTTCGGGTGGTCGGCACCCTGGTGTACGAACAACCCGAATTCTGGTCGCTCTGCGCAGAATTGGGCATCATGGTGTGGCAGGACGTCATGTTCGGCACCGTCGACCCGCCGACCGACGAGGCATACACAGCCTTGGTCGCGCGTGAGCTGGACGCGTTCGCCGACACCTTATCGGGGAATCCTGCCCTGATGGTCGTCAGTGGTGGAAGCGAGACGCAGCAGCAACCGACGATGTTGGGCCTGGCCGCCGAGGATCAGCGAATGACGATGTTGGACAGCGTTGTTCCCGACTTTCTGGCCGATCGCCTGCCTTCGGTGGCCTACGTGACATCGAGCCCGTCCGGTGTGGAGGGCGAACTACACACTCACGTGGGCGACGGCATCGCCCACTATTTCGGTGTCGGCGGATATCTTCGGCCGTTGTCCGATATTCGCACTGCAGGTGTACGTTTCGCGGCCGAGTGCCTGGCCTTTGCCGTTCCTCCGGAACGAGCGTCGGTGGAGAAGTTCTTCGGATCCGCGACGGTGGCCGGCCACCACCCGCAATGGAAGGCTGCGGTTCCGCGCGATCGCGGCTCGTCCTGGGACTTCGAGGACGTTCGAGATCACTACGTGCGCACCATCTTCGGTGTCGACCCGCATCTGGTTCGCCGGGACGACGCCGAGCTGTACCTCGATTACGGCCGCGCCGCGACGGTCGAAGCGTTCACCGAAGCGTTCGGCCACTGGCGTCGGGCGTCCTCCGGGTGCGCCGGAGCCCTGGTTCTCACCTTGAGGGATACGGTCCCCGGTGCCGGCTGGGGCATCGTCGATACCGAGGGTGTGCCGAAAGCACCCTTCTACGCGTTGGCGCGGGCAAGCGTACCGACGGCGCTACTGCTGTCCGACAACGGACTCGACGGCTACTCCGTCGAACTCGTCAACGACGGTCCGGCGTGTGAGGGAACAGTCCGAGTGGTGTTGCACGCCTCGCGGGGCAGTGAGGAATTCGAGCAGTCGGTGATGGTGGGCGCGAACTCCTCGGTGGCTCTGTCGGTGGACTCCATCGTCGGTAGGTTCACCGACGTCAACCATGCCTACCGCTTCGGGCGTCGTACCTACTCCGCCGTCACCGCGTTCTTTCTGGACGGCAGCGGCGTCGAGGTGACGCGAACCACGGTGCTCGTCGGCCCGCAGGTTCGTCAGAACACGGTGGGACTGTCCGCCGAGGTGGCCGAGACGCCCTCCGGCACCTGGGAGTTGACGATGCGATCCGAGTGGGCTGCGCAGTACGTCTGCGTGGACATCGACAATTTCGAGCCCTCGGACTCCTGGTTCCACCTGGCACCGAACGAAGCCCGCACGGTGACTCTCGTCGGTCGCGGCGCAGGCGTACCGCGCGGTCACGTACGCGCGCTGAACTCCGTGGATCGCGCGTCGGTTGCCCCGAAGGCCGCGCAGCAGAGTTCGCGCTCCACGGCTGCAGTCGACCTATAGATTGACACCGTGACGACTGCGAACCGTACCGAACACACGAGCGCCCCGACTGCCGTGGTCGGTGAAGCGGATTCGGAATCGCCCATCACCATTCCGAGCAACGATCCGTTCTATCGCGCCCCGGCCGATCTGGAGGACGTGGAGCCGGGGACCGTGTTGCGCTCCCGCGACGTCGATCTCGCGTTGTTCGGCGTCATCCGGCAGAAGGTGTCGGCCTGGCAGTTGCTGTACCGGACCACCAGCCTCGACGGTGCGGCGCGTGTTGCGGTGACGACGGTGGTCCTACCTATCGGAGACCGTCGGCGAACCGCCCTGCTGTCCTATCAGTGTGCAATCGACGCCGTCTCGGATCGGTGTTTCCCGTCGTACGCCCTCCGCTCGGGTGCACGAGCCGTCGGTTCCGTTCCGCAGTTCGAGTTCATGATCATCCTGTACGCCCTGCGTCAGGGTTGGGTTGTGTCCCTTCCTGATCACGAGGGCATGGACGGGCAGTGGGGAGCGCCCGTCGAACCCGGATACTGCGTGCTCGACGGCGTCCGCGCGGCGCAGTCTTTCGAGCCTCTGGACCTCACTCCTACGACCCCGGTCGCGTTGTGGGGGTACTCCGGCGGCGGCTTGGCGACCTCGTGGGCCGCGGAGGTCGCGGGCGATTACGCACCCGAGCTCGACATCGTCGGTGCAGCGCTCGGCTCTCCCGTCGGCGATCCGGGGTCGGCCTTCTCCCGCCTCAACGGCACGATCTTCACGGCACTGCCGGCGATGGTGGTGGAGGGCCTACGACGCACCTACCCGGTCTTCGACAGTGTCGTGCGCGAACACGTCGCTGCTCGCGGGCTCGAGACCCTGAACTCCCTCCACCGCAAGACGACGGTGTTCGCGGTGATGTCCATGTTGATGCACGACCTCGAGCGACATCTCGACATCCCATTGGCAGACCTACTGGCGACACCCGAGATGGTGCAGATCTTCGAGGACATTCAGCCCGGCAAATCGGCACCCGCTTTCCCCATTCTGGTGGTGCAGGCTGTGCACGATCCGATGATCGACGTGGGCGACGTGGACGGTCAGGTACGGCGATATCGTGCCGCGGGGGCGAATGTCACGTACATCCGTGACCGCCTGAGCGAACACCTGTCGTTGCATCCGATCGCGGCACCCCTGACGCTGGCATGGCTCTCGGATCGGGTCGCAGGTACACCGATCGACGGGTCCTCGACGAGAACCGTGTGGTCGCTGGCGGGATCGCCGGCAGGGTTGCGCGGCCTGCTGGGAATGGCGGTGTCCACCGGACGGGCGTTCGTGGGACTGCGCTGAGCTCGTGGGACTGCGCTGAGCTCTTGGGACTGCTGGGCGTGTCGGCCCAGCAGACTCCTACTACGTCGAGACTCGACTGAGTTTGCCTCGGGCATAACCGATTCCGGCCGCGCCGACGCTTGCCACGACGGCCATCGCGCCCCAGGCGCGGACCGGGTTGCCGCGGGCGGCCGCACTGGTTTCCCGACCGACGGCGCGAGGCAGGATCTTGGCGGTGTACGCACGCTCCGAGGACAACGCGTCCTCGGCCCCGATCAAGCGGGCGATCGCTGCCTTCGAGACGCCCTCGGCGTAGCTGCGCGTGATGAGATAGCGCGGACGAGTGCGGTCGGCGCTGACCGTGTGATCGACGACGATCGAAGGATCGAACACGATCTGTGCATGGGGATGCGTCTGACGCAGTCGGATGCAGAGTTCGGTTTCCTCGCAACCGAGCGGAACTCGGCCGATACGGCCGATGCCGGAGACGAATCCGCCGAGTGCGACGACCGGTTCGCGGCGGAACGACATGTTCGCGCCCATGAGATTGCGGACCTGGGCGGTTTCCGTCGGCTGCCCGCGGTAGGTGCACCCGACGACCCAATCGAGTTCGCCGGGTTCACCCACTACCTCGGCCGGTAAGAAGGCCGGACGTTTGTCCGGCCATACCGGGTATGCAGAGCCCCCAACGGCGTACACGGCATCGTCCGAGTAATGGGACAGGATGGCTCCGAGCCATTCTGTGGTGCGCGGCGACGCGTCGTCGTCCAAGAAGACGACGACGTCACCGGTCGCGAGATCCAACGAGGTATTACGCGCTCCGGACAAGCCGCGCGGGTGGTTGTTCTCCACCACGTTCACGGAGTCGTGCAGCGGCAAGAACTCCTCGCGCGCCCGCTCGGCCAGCTGTGCGTTGTGATCGATGACGACGATCAGCTCGTCGGCCGGCACGACCTGATCGAGAACGGCGCGCACGGCGGTCCGAAGTTCGGACCAACGAGCCAGGGTGTAAGCGCAGATGACGACCGAGGAAGTCGGCAGACTCACGCCGTCCGCTCGCGGAGCTCGAGGACCTCGTTGTACGACTCCAGGGCCTCGAACTCGAGGTCCATATCGGTACGAGCGTCGACGGACTCGCGCAACGGCCGAACGATGGACTTGCGCTTGATCCTGCGTGCTCGCATGCGCTCGGTCATCAGGGTGCGCAGCACTCGGAAGCCGTCGGAGAAGGTACGCAGGTTGCTCTGACCGTAGATACGGGCCAGCTCGACGCTCGGCACCTCTTCGATACGGACGGAGGCCTCGGCGAAGCGGCAATTGATGATGGTCTCGATCTCGAAGCCGTCGCCCCAGAGCATCATGCCCTCGGCACCCGGCTGATCGACGACGGGCAGATCCAGAACGGGCACCAGATCGCGCCAGAAGGCGTTGTAGCCGTAGCAAAGATCGGAGAAGCGAGTTCCGAACAACGTGTTGGCGACGAGGTGCAGGCCACCGTTTCCGGCACGGCGGAGCGGGGTGATGTCGTGGCTGCCGCCGCCCTCGCAGAACCGGCTGCCCTTGGCGAAGTCGGCACCGGCGATCAGGGCATCGACGAACCGCGGAATTTCGGCGGCGTCGGCCGAACCGTCGGCGTCGAACATGACGATGATGTCGCCGGTGGCTGCTTCGAAGCCGCAGGCAAGCGCATTGCCCTTGCCCTTACGCGTCTGCTTGATGATGCGGATGTCGCCGCGGATCTCGCGGGCTGCGTCTATGGTGCCGTCCACCGAACCACCGTCGACGAGTACGAGTTCGTAGTCGTGAGAGAGCAGGGGGAGGACATGGCGAAGGTTCGCGGCCTCGTTGAGCGTCGGGATGACGACACTGACGCGGGGATTCTGACGATTCAACATATCCATTCCACATGGGTCGAGTGCGATGGGCAGATGTCTCCGAACTCCGTGAATCGACCCCCGCCGCATCCACAGACAGTGTTCTCGCCGCTTGTTATGAAGCGTAAGAACCTGTTTCCTTTGACTGTAAGCAAGCTTAAAAGAAGCTACGAGTTTGTCAAGCCGTAAACAAACCAACTGAGAGATTGTTTGGAGACGCTCGTCATAGTTTCGGCCTCGGCTAGGAAGATCCGTACTGGTAGACGATGGTGTCTGTGTCGTCGTACCGGACCGACCACGCCGGGTTGGTCCTCAGCCACTGCCGAAAACGGTTCACATCGTCGTCGGGAACGAACCCGTAGTAATGCATGGCCTCCAGTGACTGCCGAGTCACCACCATGTATGTCGGGGAGTCCTTGATCGACGCGTTGTAGTCGATCTGGCCGAGCTTGTCGGGCGTCGGGAATCCCTGCATGTACTCGGGCCCCAGGGCGTAGAGCGGAACGTCCCAGTAGTCGTTGGACTCGGTCAAACGGCCGTAGTCCGACGTCGATCGAGCCGGGTAGCCCGAGCCGTACAGCATCGTCACCGCGGTACCGGGCGGTGCCTGCGCGGCCACCGCTCTCGCGTCGTCGATCTGATCGCGATTCTCGAGCACGATCGGCCACAGTCCGAAATATGCCTGCAGACCGAGGACGGCCGAGCCGACAGCGCCGGCGACGGCGACCGCGACCGAGGTACGGGCGGCGACCCTGCGAACCCGCGACGGACGCTTCTGGGACGGCTGTCGGTCGAACAACGCCAGGAACATCGGCGTGATCAACAGGACGCACCCGGGGATCGCGTAGAGGTACACCCGGAAGATCGCTTCTCCGCCGTAGCTCTGCCCGGCGAGCAGCATGATCGAACCGAATGCCATCACCATCGGTGCCCAGAACGTCTTCTTGGTGCGCCAGGCGTAGATCGCCGAGACGAAAGCCAGGCCGAACACTCCACCGGACAGCGCGCGGCAGACCAGGGATGTGACCTGTTTGCCCAGCACGCCCTCTGCCTGGACGTTGCTCGACGCATTCTGAACCGGGTCGAACCCTTGAAAGAGGCCGTACGGTGCCACGATCGGCAGACGCGGGTACAGATATCCCAACAGGATGACGCCGAGCGGAATCATCAGCCACCACGGTTTGGCCCGTCGAGTCACCAGCAGTACGCCGGTGACGGCCATCAACCAGTAGGGGGTCAGCTGATGGGTGGGTACCAGGGCCGCGAACGGAACGATCGACAGGAAGGCAGCGGACCGGGTCAGCGGTGAGGACATCAGCAACGCCAGGAAGCCCACGGCGAGCAGAATCGCCCACGCCTGCGGGGAGTAGTAGTCCTGACCCACCCAGTTGATCACCTCGGCCAGCATCACGGCGGTGATCGCGGCACGTTTGGTGAACTTCATGACCCGGGCCAGGCCGTAGATGGCCGCGCCGAGCACCACGTGGCTCATCGGCGCGAACACGTGCGCCAGCGACAGGGTGTCCCATCCGGTGACGTGCTGGAACCAGGCCGAGACGAGGAAGAAGCTGGGCCACTCGCTGTAGATGTCGACGCCACTCGGAGTGAGTCGGTTCATGTCCAGGACGTATTCGGTGACCGCGACGTGCTTGTACGTCCAGTCGTAGATCGGCGCGGACGTGACCAGCGTGACGGTGAATCGCTGTACGACGATGGCCAGGCCGACGGCGACCAGCATGGTGCGCAGTTGATGCCGCCGCAGTGCGATCAGGAATGCCGCCATGATCAAGACCATGCACAGCACCAGGCCGGGACCGGTGCCGGCGGTCAGCAACCCGAACTGCGAGTACGTCGCTCGTTCGAGACCGGGCAGCAGCGGCAGCCACAGAAAGAACGCAAGAGCGAGAATCAGGCCGGCAACGTTGCGGCGCAGCGTGTCTCGATCGGTGAGAACGAACCTGGTCGACGCGATGGCGGCGGCGCGAGACGGCGGCGAGACGGCGGAACGCGTCCGTGCGATCCACTCGGGCAGGTCGGGACGACCGTGCTTTCGGTACCAGAGCACCGACGACCCGATCAGGGCGAGACACAGCCACAACGTCCACATCCGGGGTGACCAGCGGTATCCCCACATGGCCGTCGATGCCATCAGCGTCACCACCGAGATGCTCAGGATCGGCAGAGCAGCAGGAACGGCGGTACGGGGGATGCGAACCCACGACAGAATCGCGGCACCGGGCCCGAAGAACAGCAGGACCGCCAGCAGTACCACGCGAACGAGCGTGGGTAGCGCGATCATCGAGATCAGGCCGGATGCGGCAGCGAGTACGGCGATGTCGGCGTAGCGCAGCCGACTGCCGGCGCGGCGGCGAGTGCCGGCACCGGAGTCCGACGAGCCGACGGGCCACTCGAGGGTCCACTCGGACGGTACGAAGAGCTTGTGCCGCAGGTCCCCGAGGGACCGGTGGCTGGAATCAGTCGAAGAGCGGCTCACGGCTCACCCCCGCCAACGGAGTGCGTTCGCGACCCTCGCGCCTGCTGCGCCGGATGGCCGCGGGGCCCTTGGCGATGGACAGCAATTCCATTCGGCCGATGCCGTCGGGGAGATCGGCAGCGAGATCGTCCGGGGGCGACGCGACCTTGCTCATCTTGGCCGACAACCGAAGTGCACTACCGAGTCGTCGGACGGCCACCGAGGCCGCGAGCGTGGCCGACCTGCGGTTCGTGGCGACGGTGTACAGCCACGCGCCCAGGCCGAGACCGTAACCGCGGGCCTGCACTGCCAGTGCGTCGGAGTCGGCGCGGTGACGGTGCCACACGATGGCCGCGGGCTCGTACACCAGCTTGTCACCCGCCATCAGTACCCGGAAGAACATGTCGAGGTCCTCCCCGCCGTTGGTGGGGGAGCCGACACCCAATGACTCGTCGAATCCTCCCAGATCGAACATCCGGCCGCGGTCCACTGCGAAATTGGCGCCGGTTCCGTACATCCCGACCTGGAACGGAAACAGCGGTACGTCTGCCGGGGGATTGCTCAGGTCGTACACCCGTGGCGTCACCGAACTCGCCCACCCGACTCGGCGATCGAAATACGCCTGCGCCTGAGTTCGGATCTCCCCGCTCGGCACGATCCCGGACACACACGTCACCCGATCGGTCCGGGCGAAACCACGCGCAATGCTCTGCAACCACTTGGGATCCACCGCAACATCGTCATCGGTGAACGCGACGATGGCGTGCCGCGCGGCACGCAAACCCGTGTTCCTTGCCCTCGACAGGCCTGCCGTCGGTTCGGACACCACACGAATGCGCCTGTCTCCCAAACTTTCGACGTACTTCTGTGTCGCGTCGGTCGGCGAGGCGTTGTCGACGACCACCACCTCGAAGTCCGAATACTCGAGGGCGGATACCGATGCGAGAGCGCCCTTCAGATGATCGACCCGATCTCGGGTGCAGATGACCACCGTGATCGGCGGCCGGATCGGTTCGGCCTCGGGTAGAGCATCGGGCATCGGAACCTGCGCGAGGGACATCGCCGCCGTGCGCACGTCTGCGGCAGCAACTGCACCGTCGACCACATCCAGTTCGACGAAGCCGAGCGGGTCGAGTCCGCGTCGGATCAGCAACCGGGCACGGCGGTAACCGTCGGAATCGTCGAGCGTGAGGGACGTCGGCAGGTCCTGCTCGAGGTCGATGTCACCGATCCACACGGCACCGTCCCATTCGGGAGACTGGAGTCTGGGGAGCGCGGGAGGTAACACGGGATGGATCCTTTCGGGTGACACGGAGGGGGAGCTACAGCAGGTCTCAGTCGGCGCGATACCGCACCCAGTCGACAGCCATGGTCGCCGGGAACGGCGTCGAATTGTCCGTGGGACCAGGCCAATCGCCGGCAACGGCGACGTTGAACAGCAGGAAGAACGGCTTGTCGAACACCCAGTAGTCGTCGCCGCCGACGAGGTCGGCCGGAGTGACGGTGGCCAAGGTGGTGTTGTCGATGCCGGTGGTCACGCGGCCCGGTGAGCGTTCGACCCAGTACGTGTGGAAGCCCTCCGACAGGGGCGTCGGCGGAGCTCCGCCTGCGTCAACCTTCTGGCTGGTCAGCGAATCCGGTTGGGGGGCATGGATTCCGGTGTGGTACTGATCTGCCTGGTTGAGCGTCTCCATGATGTCGATTTCGCCCGAGAGGGGCCAGCCGACGGAGTCGAGATCGGTACCGAGCATCCAGAACGCCGGATGCAGTCCCGCTCCGGCCGGCATCTCGATTCGCGCTTCGATGCGGCCGTACGTGATGTCGAACTTGTTCTTGGTCGTCACCCGAGCCGAGGTGTAGCCGTCCCCGTTGCGCATGGCATTGATGACCATGTTCCCCTGGCCGTCGAGTGAGGAGTTCTCGGTGGAATCGGTGTAGTCCTGCTTCTCGTTGTTGCCCCAGCCGGTCCGCCCGACGTCGTGGCTCCATCGGTCGTCCGCCAACGCGTCGCCCGCCGTTCCCGAGAAGTCGTCGTAGACGGTGAATCCGGGTTTGGCCGCGGCCGTATCGGCCGCCGACGTCGTGGACGCGGCGTCGAGGGTGCCCTCGGCCGTGGACGGGGTATCGGACTCGCTCGAGTGATGTTGCAATCCGTACACGGTGCCCGCGGCCACCAATCCCAGGACGACGAGGAAGGCCAGCACCGACGGCCAGCGGCGTCGCGGACTCTCGACGAGCAGGCCGGATCCGGGGAGCCGCGAGACCTCGACGGTCCCCGTGCCGGACTCCCCGCCGGATGCGGAGTGACGACTCACGCGGACTCGTCGAGGGTCTTCGGTACCCGAGTCGCGTTGAACTGCGAGACCGAGAGCACCACTACGCCCACCACCAGGGAGTAGGTGGCAATGCGCTCCATGGTGCCGATGCCGAGCCCGAATTCGTGGCCGCCCATGTAGGCGAAGTAGCCGGCCAGACCCACGGCACCGAGCGCGGTGACGACGGTGCGGATGCTGCGCCGCAGACTCCGGTGCCCACCGGCGACGACGAGGCCGAAGTTTCCGAAGACGAAGAAGACGGTGGCACCGAACGAGTGGATCGGGTAGTTCACGCCCTGGTTGACCACGCCTGCAGTGATGGCACCCGCACCGGCGACGAGGAAGAACGAGGCGGCTCGGCCGTCGATCCGGCGAACGAGATACCAGGATCCGCCCACCGCTGCGATCGCCACACCGAACAGCACCATCGAGGCGTTGAGCAACACGTACAGGTTGCTGCACGGCCAGTTGCCGGTGGGACCGCAGAAGGGAATTCCGAGTTCGCTGATGTAGTTGTTCCGGTAGCTGTAGAGCCCGCGCCACGTAGCCGAGACGATGTACTCGACGAGAACGAACTGCACCACCGACAGACCGGCCCACCGAGCGACATGAGCGACGAAGCCCGAACGCTTGTTCGTGGGGCGCTTCGCTTCGGTTTTCGTGAGGGGCTTTGCGTCGGTGGTCATGCGGTGGTCTCCTGAGGGGCGAGCAATGCGAGGGGATCGGACGCGACGACATCGAGTGCGGATTGCACGGACCGACTGTCGAAAACGTTGTCGTGGAACGACGCCGAGACGAACACGACCGAACCTATGGTCTCCATCGTGATCATCACCGACTCCGGTCGGCCAGGATCGGCGATCACGAAGAAGGCGCGGTCGGCAGGTTCGGCACACCAGGAAACGTTCTCCAGCTGCCTGACCCTACCGACATCGGAATACATGAGCTCGACCTTCGGCTGCACCGGCACGCGGTCGTCGTGCACACCCGATACGGCTTTGCGTTCGCGCTTGTATTTGATGGTGCTGATCGTCGCGGAGGCGATCGGGCGGCCGTTGGCAATGGCATTGGACAGCGCGTCGTGCACCTCCTGCGCCGAGGTGGGATCGATGTCGGAGAAGGAGATTCCGGCAGCGAAGTTACCGAGCACGGCGGTCGACGGCGGAAGGTAGCGACGGCAGTCGAACAGGAACGCTGCGGAGCGATCGAGCGAAAACGACGTGCGCGAAAATGCTGACGCCACAGCTGCGCACATCACCGCACTGACGCTTGCGCCGGGCAGATGAGATTCTCGCCAACGGCGAATGGCATCGGTGGTACCGAGCGGCGTTGCGACCGTGGCCACCGCCGGCGACGGGGACCAGGGCCGAACTTCGATCGGCGATGCGGTGTCGGGTACTTCGCGTGCTGCTGAGGATTCCGGTTTCACGCCGGGACGAACGCGGCCGTGGACCGTGTCGAGAACTTTCCGGGGATTGCGGACCACCCAGTGCAGCAGGGCTTTCCGTAGGGGATGGCCATCGATGGCGCTACCGGCCCACGCCGGCAGCGGTGCGTCGGGGGCGGCATCGGCCAGATACGCGAACAGGTCGACCGGCAACAGCGCGTCGCCGAGTCCGTGGTTGAGGTCGAGAAACAGATAGCGACCGGCCAGGCGAATCCGGACGCTGATTCCGGGCACGGACGTGTGTAGGAAGGTGGTGAGCTCGGCGGATAGTTGCTCGTGGCCGACGGCCGGTCCTTCCGTGATGTGCTCGAGGACCCGTTCGGGCTCATAGCGCCATCCTGCCGAAAACTGGTCGGCGTGCAGGCCCAGACGCGTCGACGGACCGATGGATGCCAGTGCGAGCACACGCGTGCGTACCCGCTCGAGATCGCCGAAGTCTGCCGGCCCCAGGACGGTCACGATCCGTGAGTCGGACCGAAGCATGTCCAACGAACTGGCGCGATACATGGTGGTCATGGTGCCGTCCTGTGTTGGGCGTGAACCGGAATTCGGCGCGGTGAGGGGTCGTCGTGTTGCCGGGGATCGTCCTGTGGATCGCTGTAGCGAGCGTCACGATGCCCGGTGTCGCTGTGGCGAGCGTCGCGATGCCCGGTGTCGCGGTGCCGAGGGTTCCGATCGCGCGATTGCGTCCGGCCGGTGTCGTGATCGTCGGTCGGTCCGTGGGGGCCGGGACTGTCGAACGGTCCGCCGTCGTCACCGGGCCGGCCGTCACCCCCTGCCGACAATTCGCGAATCCACCTGATCAGCGGCACGATCAGCACGAGCGCACCGAAAGCCTCGGCAGCGAGGTAGGCCCAGCCGACGGCCGAGATTCCCATCGACGACGACAGGCCGATCGATCCGCCGATGATGATCGACGTGGCCACGACCTGCACGATCACGGCCAGACGCATGCGGCGACGCACCCGCGCCAAACCGTCGTAGAGGGAACCGACCACCGAGAGCGGAATGGTGAGTGCGGCCAACTGCACGATGATGGTGCCCTGGTCGCGGTAGCCCTGACCGACCAGACCGAGGCCGAACGGTGCAATGAAGGCCAGGAAGATCGACCCGCCGACCGCAACGATGCACACGAGAGTCATGAACCGCTTGGTCAAGCGGTGGAACTGCTCGGGATGCGCGGCGACCTCGGCGACGTACGGGCCGATCAAGACGCTGATCAGAATGTAGAGGGCGCTCACGATCGACCAGGTGAGGGAGAAGTACGCGTTCTGCTCGGCACCGAGGGTGGCGACGACGATCATCGGCACCAACAGCGGCGCGAGTGAGCCCAGGGCGGTGATGCCGTAGGCCGAGCCGAAGTAGGCCCACATCTCGCGCCTGGGTGGCAGGTCCGGTTTGCCTGCGTACCGCTGCTCGGTGCGCACGTTCTTCATGATGGCGCGCAGGACGAAGACCGACGCCACGATGGCGGGGATCGCCCAGGCCGCGATGATCGAGGTACTGCGCGCGGTCGCGAACAGAGCCAACAACAACACGAACTTGACGACGGCGTGGAAGACGTTCTTGCCGGCCGCCCAGCGCGCGACACCGAGACCGGACGACGTCTGATCCTGCAGGGCGAACACTGCGAGTACTGCGACGAAGAACGGGAACGAGACGATTTCAGCGGTGTTGGTGAACATCTCGTCCACCGGAGCGACCAGCAGGAAGCCGCAGCCGAGCACGAAGGCGAACGCGGTGACGGTGAGGTATCCGCGCACGATGAACGACTTCGCCAGTCGTCCCGAAAGAGGAAGGAACCGTTCGTACATGGAGCCGAGGCTCAGGTTGGACAGTGTCGAGAGCATCACCGCGGAGGTGATGACGGCCGACGCGCTACCCACCTCGGCTACGGGATAGAGCCGACCGGCCGCAGCCCAGAACAGTAGACCGAGCGCCCCGGTGATGGCCGTCGAGAGCATCAGGGCCATCGAATTGAGCGCGAGGTTGCGATCGGACGCCTTGGATCCCGGTCCCGACTCGGGTGTCGCCTGTTCGACGACGTCGGCAGCAATATCGACCGAGCGCACGGGATTGTGCCGTGGCGATGCCGGAACCGGCATCGTCGGGTTGTTCATCAATCCCATGTCGAACCGAGCGGGTTCGACCGGATACCACCGAAGTTGTTCGAGCTGTTCGTGTCTGGGTGGGGCGATTTTCGGAGCGCGGTGTTTCACAGACGAACCCGCCCCACTGGAACCGGCGGCGACGGTGCGGTGATCTCGACATCGAACGCGGCGGAGGTGGCCGCGATCAGTTCCGCTCTGACGTTCTCGCGCAGATCACGGCCGTAGAGCGAGTGATCCCCGGACTCGAACGACGTGACAGAGGGTGCGGCCGTCCGATTCTGCAACCGACGCATACCTTCCGGCCCTCGATTGGTCTCGAACCAGGTGGTGTCCGTGGGGGAGAGCAGCACTCGGGTCTGCACTTCCCGATCGCTGAGCAGGCGCAGCGAGATCTCGGGAACCTGAATGAGTCCGCGTCGCCCCAGCCAGATCCACAGGGCATAGGGAATCCGCGGCTGCAGCGCATTCTTCGTCCGCACACCCCAGTGGTGCAGGCGATCGAGTGCGCGCGCCCGCAGTCCCGTCTCCTCGGTGTGCATGGAGGAGCGTTTGACGAACTCGAGCCTGCGGGTGGTCCAATCGAGGGTGTTCAGCAGTACGGCCGCGCGCACGCCCAGTTCACGAGCAGCGAAGCTGGAATACCATGAGCCCGAGCACATTCCGGCCACCAGCACGTTCTCGGGTGAGGTGCCCGACTGTTGGACGGCGGTGAGTGCGTCTTCGTTTCCTTCGTCGCTGTACAGGCGGGTCAACTCCCCGTCGGACACGGTTCCGCTCTCGCCGGTACCGCGTCGATCGAAGCGCACCGTGGAAATTCCGAAACGGGGCAGGAGCCGAGCCAGGTCGACCCACATGCGCACCGGGCCCACGCGGTGCTCGTTGGCGGTGGGGTAGAACACCACGGTCGGCCCGCCGGGCAGGCACCGATCCGAGGAGGAACGGATCGCGAAAAGCTGTTGCTTACCGAGGAATTCGATGTTCTCGTGGATGTCGTCGACCGTGGCCAGAGACCGATGCTGCACCCGGACGTCAGAAGTGGGTTCAGTGGGAAACTTCGCCGCTGTCCAGGTGGCGAGAGAGGCGATATCGGCGGCCGGAATGATGACCTCGAAGTCGCTCGGCTCGAGAAAGTCGTCGTGACCGGACAGGGTGTGCTCGTCGGCCGACAATGCGTCGACCAGCTTGCGTATCGGCTTCGAGTCGCCTCGCTCGGCGCGGGTGGCGATCAACACCGGTGCGTCGGTTCTGGTCTTCGTGGCGTCGAGTGCGGCGAAACCTGCGGCCGAATCGGGATGCAGCACAGCACCGATGATCGACACCCGCGGATCGGCGTCGGAGTCGGTGGTGACGCTCACCGAGTACAGCGCGCGCTGCTCGTGCAGGTACGACCGGCCCTTGACGACCGGATCCCACAGCGTCACCGCGGTGAGTGGCCCGCATTCGGCTGCGACAGAACAGGCCAGGAGTGCACCGACGCGGAGGCCGACCAGCGCTACCTCGCTCACTCCGCAGCCGCGGACGAACTCGACGGCCTCGACGATGCTGCGTTGCCAGTGCGAGATCGCGTCGGGTCGATCCTGATCTCCCCAGGAATCGCCGGTGCCGCTGTAGTCGAAGCGCAACACCAGAAGGCCCTGCGCACTGAGCTTCTGCGCCAGCAAAGTCATTCCTCGGTAGGAGTCGACCTGCTCCTTGCCGAGCGGCGGGCACAGCACGACGCCTCCGCGCGCTCGGCCGTCGGACGGGACGTGAACGGTGCCGAAAAACGGCGCGTCGGACGGGCCGAACCACGTCGGATACTTGCCACCGGTGGTACGCGGAGAGGACTCGGCGGGAACGGAGCCGATGCGCCGAGGAGCGGTGCGGGAACTGTTCACTTCAGATTGTCCTTCTACGTACGCGGGGTGACACGGAATCGATCAGGGCCGCAATGCAGCCGGCCACGCAGAGCGATCGAGTCCATGGGTTCGGAGCATTGCCAGCGCGATTCGTTCCATACCGAATCCGACGCACGCACTGTGAGCCGGTTCGCCGTCGACAGTCGAGATGTCGAAGGTGTGGCCGAAATGGTCGCGGTGGCAGTTGCACGAGACGACCGCGGTGCCGTCGTCCAGATCTCCGTAGAGCTTGACGACCAGTTCGGTCTTGAGATTCTCGTTGCGCTGGTTGGCTGCGAGCATGCGTCCGGCGCGGCCGAAGAACGGATCGTTGGCGATGACGGCCTCGGCTTCGAGCCCCAGATCGGCCAGCACCTGCAAGCCGCGCGGCACCCAGCGTTCACGGTGCTCGATCGCCTCGTCGGGGGTACCTACTCGGACGAACTCGTGCATCCGAAACGCTTGCATCCGAGCCGGATCCACGGCGGGCTCGTGCCGGAAGCAGAAACCGTAGATGTCCATCAGGGCACCCTCGGCGGGCAGCGTCCCGGTGAGCATCGAGTACGACGGGTGGCAGGCCGCCGAGACCAACATGGTTCCGGCGGACTGCAGAAAGTGATCCCAGTCCTTGCCGTCGGATCGCTCGGCCAACAAAGCGGCGTGATCCTTGTTGTCGCCCTCGAAGGTGTTGATGGCGCCGGTGAGGTTGGGGAACGACGCGATGTAATCGGTGCGCTCGAAGGCTTCCCGTGGAAAGACCGGAGCGAAGCGGAACCTCTTGGCCTGGTAGCCGTGCTCGGCCGTTCCGGCCGCGACGACGCGCGAATCGACGAATTCGATGATGTCCTCGAATTCACCACTGCGCCCGTACAATCCGGGGATGGAGCTGGGTACCAACAGTCCTGCGTTCACCAGTTCGTTCCGAAAAGTCTCACGGGCGAGATCGAGCTCGCTCACGTCCGTGTCCGGTGCGGAATGTGTTGTGGTCATCATTTTCCCTTGTAGACGAGGGAGAGCTGTGAGTTGTGGCCGAGGATGCGCTCGTTGCTCACCATGATTGCGGACCCGTGTGCATCCCGAAGGTGACGGCCGATGCTGAGCTCGCCGCCCTGTCGGTAACCGGAGATGCCGCAGATCTGTAGAGCCTTGCCGACGATGTCGATGACGAGCGTCGACGCGGTGACCTTGACGTTGTTGATCTTGAGCGCGAAGCCGATGGCACCGAGCTCGGCCGGGCTATCCGCGACGGCCTCGAACTTCGCGGCCGCACCGAACACCGTGTCCACCAACTGCTCGTGGACCACCATCAACTCCGCCAGCCGCAATGCACTCGGCGGCGGCGTTCCCGGGGTCTTGCGCGCGGCCTTCTGCACGGACCTGCGCGCCTTGGCCACGGCGGCGTCGGCGATACCGAGCCACGCCGATCCCCACAGCACGTGCGCCACGGGAAGCATGGTCTGCGCAGAGATGTCACCGTAGTTGTCGCCCAGAATGTTCGACGTCGTCGTGCGCGCGGCCAGCATGAAGCCAGGACTGCAGGTGCCGCGGAACCCGAGGGTGTCCCAGGTACCGACCTTCTCCAGGGTCACGTCGGGCTTTTCGCACACCACGAGGACCTGGTCGCTGGGCGGGCTGTCGACGCTGCGTCGCGCCGTCGCCAGCACGATCTGTGCGTACTCGCCGTACGAGATGACGGGCGCGTTCTTGCTCAGGGTGATCCGCTCGCCGTCGTACTCCACCGCGCAACTGCTCGAGCGGACGTCGCCGCCGATGTTGATCTCGGTAGTGGCGGAGGCCACCAGTATGCGATCGGTCACGATGCGTCGCTGCAGGTCTGCTATGGCGTCGGACTTGCCGTGGCGAACGATGCTGAGCACCTGCGACTGGTGCATCACGAAGATCATCGCCGTCGAGGCGCACTCGGAGCCGAGGGCGCGCGAGATGCGGGCGATGTCGGTCAGGGTTGCCCCGCCGCCGCCGAACTCACGCGGGATTCCGACGCCGAGAAGTCCGGCGTCGCGCAGCGCATCCACCGATTCGGTAGGAAAGCGGGCATCGCGATCGACCTCGTCGGCATAGGTCCGCAGAACGGCCAGCACGTCGGTCATCGTTTGGTCGACCGAGTTCTCGTAGACGGTGGTCATGGCCTCAGTCCGTCAGCTGAGCGATGGCCGCGGCGATGGCATTGATGCTGCCGAACGTCGACTTCTGCAGCATGGTGTCGGGAAATTCGACGTCGAATTCGTCCTCGAGAGCGATCATCACGTTGACGCTGGCGTGCGAGGTGAGACCGCTGTCGTACAGATCGGCGGCTTCGTCGATGCCCTCCACGGGCACGGGCAGCTTTCCGAACTTCTCGAGAACTGTTCGCACGCGAACCACGTCCTGAGCATTGAGCGTCTGCATCGAAAACCTCCACCGATCGCGTTGTTCACGAGACCGGACGGCCTCGTCGTCGACTCGAGGTCTGCAGGCAAAGCGCCTTTTCGACCCGAAGTCTCCCCAGACCCTCCCAAACAATATCCTAGATTGTTTAGTAACGTTAGTTCGATGCCCGTATCGGTCTTCCGGACCGCCGTACACTTCGAGTGGAGCGGGGGCTCGTCAGTGCGCCGGTGCGGGTGCCGAATCGAAATGTGTAAAGGACTGTCTGTTCGATGAGTGGAGTCTGCGGGGTGTCCGTCGGTACCGGTGCCGTGCGCATCGCGTACATCGCGGACGGCCGCCGTATCGAGGACTCCATCGACGCAGCGGGCGCACACGACCTGCTGCCCGGCAAGCTCGTCGACCACGGACCGTTCGAGGACATCGTGCTCGCCGGCTGGGACACCGCGGCCGTCACGGCGCTCCTGGACACGCTGGGCGACCGGACAGTTCCGAAGGCGCGCATGGTCGACGAATCGCAGGCCCTGATGGCCTACGCGCGCACCGTTCCGGAACTGGCCGACAAGGACTACGTGCTGGTGGTGGACCTCGGTAAGAAAGGCCTGTCGGCCACCGCGCTGGACGTCGTCGGCAACTTCGTGGAGTGGACCGCACGCACCGTCGACATCAGCGGGGATCGCTTCGACGAGGTGGTCCGCGGCCTCGTGATGGCCAAGGGCATTCTGCCGCCGCCGGTCGACCCCCAGGGCGACGAGGAATATCAATCGTTCTTCCGCGAACTCAAGGAATTGGTCAGCTCGTCGGCGGGTGTCCGAGCACCCAACAAGGGCCCGATGTTGCTCAGCCGCAAGGAATTCGAGCGCGAGATCACCCCACTCGTGTCCGACGCGCTGGACTGGGCGTCCAAGCAGGCTCCCGACGCGGTGTTGCTCATCGGCGGCGGCGCAGGCATCCCCGCCGTGCGCACCATCATCGAGAACAAGTGGGACGTTCCGGTCCATGTGCCCGACGCTCCGGCGATGGCCATCGCGAAGGGCGCAGCACTCGACGAACGGCCCTCGGGAGCCGTCGCCTCTCTTGCGGACGCCGATGTTCGAGACGCTGATGTTCTTACCGAGGACGTAGATGGCACCGACGTTCGTGACACCGATGTTCGTGACACCGATGTGGGAAGCATCACGGTGCCCGACGACGTGTCGGCACTTGTCGATGCGCCCGAGAACACGGATTTGGACTCGATCGACACCTGGATGGTCGACGGCCTGACCGTCGATCAGCTCGCCACCGAAGAACTGGCAATCACCTCGACCGTGTTCGCCACCGACGTCGTCGACGATGCGGCGGTCGAGGCGGCAGGCGAATCCCCCGTTGCCGAGCCCCTGCGTGTCGAGCCGGCAGCTCTCGAACCTGCGATTCGTAAGCCTGCAGTCCGAGAACCCGGCGTCGTCACCCAGCCGGCACGGCGCGCGACGAGATGGTCCGTGCGGGATGCGTCCGTGCTGGGGGCGGTGGCGCTGGTGATGGTCGCGGTCGCAGGTCTGGTACTCACGCGGGGCAATACGCCGCCGCCCACTCCGCTGATCGACGAGCAGATTCCGTTCGATGCCGAATTCGCTGCCGCGCTGGCCGACGCCGCCGCGTCGGCGGAGGAGACCGCTCCGGGGCCGGGCGACCTACCGGTTCTGGGGCCTGTTCGTTTGTCCGACGCGGATCTGTACGAGCGCACCTACACGTACGACGGCGAGCTCTACCTACCGAATGCCGATTCGGGACTACCCGAATAGACCGAACGGCGGGAACGGGGAGCAAGACCCGTCTCGCTACTCCTCCGGGGCGCACGCCCCACGGTTTCGGTTTAGGCGGTAGTCTGACGCTTTGGACGAGGTGTTCCGCGTCCCCCGCAATTGCCGAACGAAGTGAGGCCGACAACCGTGACTGTGCTGCTTGGGGTGTCCATGGGGACCCGGGCTGTGCGCACGGCGCAGCCCCGAGCGGAGCAGTTCTTGGCCCCCGCCGCCGACGCCTCCGGCCTGGTCACGGACATCGAGCGACCACTGTTCTTCCGTAACGAACTCATCGACAGCGTGGGCGGAGATCTCCCGCATCTGGCCGCCGAATCGATCGGTGCGGTCGTCGAAACCGAGCCCGAACTTTCCACCGGCGTCGCATACCGCGACCCTCGGCAGGCGGATGCGCTGCACGCAGCGCTCGCCGGTGCGCATCTGCAGAATTACCACCTGGTGCCCGAGGTGGAAGCTGTCATCGAGTACCTCGCAGCAACCGGTGAAGCCAGAGACTGCAGGTCGGTGGCACTGTTCGACCTCGGCAGCTCCGGATTGACGGTCAGCGTCGTCGACCTGGTCCAGCGGACCGTCACCGCCTCGCAGCGGTCGGGCGCGTACAGCGGCGACCTGCTCGACGCCTACGTACGCAACAACCAGCTCGAGCGACTCGGTAAGAAGTCGACCGATCCCGACATCGCTCTGTTCGAGAAGCGCTGCCGAATCGCCAAGGAACGCCTGTCCACGCAGGACGCAGTGTGTCTTCCCGACGCCAGCGGAATGATTCTGCTCTCGCGTGAGAATTTCGAGCTGCTGATCACCGATCTGCTCGACGAGGCCGTCGAATTCGCGCGTGAAGTGTTGATCGGCGCAAACGTGCCCATCGACGCTGTCGTGCTGATCGGCGGAGGTGCCCGCATGCCGATCGTGCAGAAGCGCGTCGGACCGTTGCTGGAACTGCCGTCGATAGTGCCGACCGAGCCCGAGACCGTCGCTGCGCGTGGAGCAGCTCTGGCCGCTCGGCCGCACTCGCGCACTCGTACCGCGCCGCGGCAGTCTCCCGACGCGAGACGACACACGGCATCGCAGCCGACACCTCCGGTCGGTGTCGACTCCGCGGCGCGAGTGGATTCGACTCCTGCGCCACAGCATCGGCCCGCGCCGCCGCGTTCGCTGCAGTCGCGGGTGGCTCATCCTCGGCCTCCGCGACCCGCTCGACCGTCGCAACCCGGTCAGGCTCCGCAGCCTGCTGTGCCCTCGCAGCCTCCTGTGCCCCCGCAACCTGCTGTGCGGGCAGCTCCCGTCCGGCCGGTTCCGGCTCGCACCGAATCTCAGCACGCCGCGCCGGTGCCTGTTGTCGTGCCGACCGGAACGCGCCCCGTTCCCGCGCGTCCGTGGGTCGCGTCGGCTCCGGTGGAATCCGCGCCCGAGTCGGCCGAGGTGGACACCACGTCGGTCGAGTCTCCGGTGGACACCACGTCGGTCGAGTCCCCGGTGGACGCCACGCACGACGAGTCGCCGATGGACAGCGCCACTACGGCCGGTGGTTTCGAGTCTTCGAAGTTCACCGATTCCGTTGTCGATTCTTCCCCTTCCGTTGCTGTCGAGCCGGAATCGACGGCGGTAGCCGATGATGTTCTCGACGACCATGTGCAGGAGGCGCGGGTCGACGGGGGCGTCGCCGCGTTGAGCACGAATCTCGGTGAGAAGCTCGGCGAAGGGGCAGTCGACAG
Organism: Rhodococcus sp. NPDC078407; assembly: GCF_044542515.1. Classification (NCBI taxonomy): domain Bacteria; kingdom Bacillati; phylum Actinomycetota; class Actinomycetes; order Mycobacteriales; family Nocardiaceae; genus Rhodococcus; species Rhodococcus sp. NPDC078407. Next base: position 285,099 of record NZ_JBITUQ010000002.1, read on the forward strand.
CTACGAGGTAGCCGAACCTGTTGTAGCGCACAGCATTGCGCCGGAATCTGCTGTCACGTCGGTTCCTGACGAGTGGTCGGCCACCGAGGTTGCGGATGACGATAGCGGCAAACCTGTTCCGTTCCAGCTGAAGAACATCTACTGGCTCGACGCCGACTACGACGACGACGACGGCGAGGACGATCGAACCCGTGCTCGGCGACGGCTTCGCACCGGTGGTGTGCTGGCGCTCGGCCTGGCCGCAGTGATCGGTGTCTCCGGGTTCATGCTCACCCAGCAGAACACGCCGCAGGTGGTCGACACTTCGGTCAGCCGGAGTCAGACACAGGCTCCAGCCGCGACGACAGGTGCGCCCACGTCGGAGATTCCCGCTCCGGTGTTGCCGCCGCCTGCGCCGGAGCCCATAAGCGAACCGCCCGTTGTCGAACCGACCACTGTGCCGCCGGAGACCGAGGTCTACCAGGAGCCGTGGACGCCGGAGCCGACGACCACTACGGTCGAGCCCGCACCAGCTCCACCGCCGCCGGTCGACACCGTTCCGCCGACGACGGAGCAGCAGCCGCCGCCGCTGATCCCGGGCTTCCCGGATTTCACGCTGCCTGGTTTCCCGCCGCCCGCTCCGCCCGCTCCCTGAGTCGAATCAATTGTCGCCGTGAACGTTTCGCGGCCGGATGTGCTCGAAGATCAGAATTGTCTCCGTTGCGGCGACGGCAGGATCGGCACTGAGGTTCTCGACGACGAAATCGCGGAGCGCTGCGGTGTCGACCGTCGCCACGTGCACGAGGAAATCGTCGGCACCGGCAATGAAGTAGATGTTCAGCGTCTCGGCGCGTGAGGCGATCTTCGATCCGAATTCGCTGATCCGTCGTCGAGCATCTGCTCTGAGCCGGACCGAGATCATGGCCTGGATACCTTGGCCGAGGGCCTCCGGGTCGATCTCGGCATGGAAACCGCGGATGACTCCGCGTTTGACGAGGGCACGAACCCGGGCCAGCGCGGTGGACGGAGCGACCCCGGCCGCCGCAGCGAGTGCGTTGTTGGGTGTTCGGGCGTCGCGGCGCAGCTGATCGAGCAGAATGTGGTCGATTCGGTCCAGGGGGGTGGACCGAACATCGTTCGGCTGAGGCCGTATGTCGCCCGTCTCGAACGAACTATTACTCATCATATCGATAGTTTATAGAATTATATTCACTCCCGTTGCAGGTAATTCGTAGATAATTCATAGTTGGCCTACGGGATGGAGCCCCGCTTCACCTCACCCACTACCGAGGAGGCCGCCATGAAGATCGGAATTCCACGCGAGATCAAGAACCACGAATACCGGGTGGCCATCACCCCGGCGGGCGTGCACGAATTGGTCTCGCGAGGACACGAAGTGGTCATCGAAACCGAAGCAGGGGCCGGATCGTCGTTCACCGACACCGACTACAAGGCCGCCGGTGCGCAGATCCTCACCGACGCGGCCGAGGTGTGGGACACAGCCGAGCTGCTGCTCAAAGTCAAAGAACCTATCGCCGAGGAATATGCACGACTACGCAAGGGGCAGGTGCTGTTCACCTACCTGCATCTCGCGGCGTCGAAGGCCTGCACGGATGCGCTGCTGGAATCGGGCACCACGGCCATCGCCTACGAAACAGTCACTGCGGCAGACGGTTCCCTGCCGTTGCTCGCACCCATGAGTGAAGTTGCCGGACGCCTCGCGCCGCAGGCCGGTGCCTACCATCTGATGTCGAGCGAAGGAGGGCGCGGAGTTCTCATGGGCGGAGTGCCCGGAGTGCGACCCGCCAACGTTGTCGTCATCGGCGCCGGAGTATCGGGAAAGAACGCTACTGCAATCGCTTTCGGTATGCATGCCGACGTCACCGTTCTCGATCTGGATGTGAAGGCGCTGCGTGCCATCGACGATCAGTACCGCGGTGCCGTCAAGACGCTGGTGTCGAATGCGTACGAGCTCGAACAAGCAGTTCTCGCCGCCGATCTGGTCATCGGTGCAGTGCTGGTGCCCGGGGCCAAGGCTCCGAAGTTGATCTCCAACAGCCTGGTTCAGCGAATGAAGCCCGGTTCGGTTCTGGTGGACATCGCCATCGATCAGGGCGGCTGCTTCGAGGATTCACACGCCACCACTCACGCCGATCCCACGTACACGGTGCACGAGTCGGTCTTCTACTGCGTCGCCAACATGCCCGGTGCCGTTCCGCGCACGTCCACGTACGCGCTCACCAATGCCACGTTGCCGTACGTCGTCGCACTCGCCGACAAGGGTTGGGAAGCTGCCTGCGAGGCGGACCCGGGTCTGAAGGCGGGCCTGAGCACCCACAACGGTGCCTTGCTGTCCGAGACCGTCGCGGCTGCCTTCGCCTGAGGAGCGGCTGCGCCGCACGTGCACGAAAAGTCGTAGCTCACTACGAGCTTCTACCCACCTGCGGCGCAGCCGCTCTACGCGCTGTGACGCCCCGAACCCCGCGATCGGACGGGCTTGGCTCGTGCGGGCTCGGCCGTCCGGGACGAGGTGATCGGGCGTGCCAGCAGAACGGCGATCGCAGTGGTGAGCGGTACCGACAGGGCGAGTGCGACGCCGCCCACGGAGGATCTGACGATTTCGATGGCCACTGCGTCGCCGGTCAACACGTCCTGAATCGACCGGTCGGCGACGCTGAAGAGCAGGAGCAGCGGCAGCGCACCACCGGCGTAGGCGAGCACGAGGGTGTAGACGGTACTGGCGATGTGATCGCGACCCACCCGCATCGCGGCGGTGAATATTTCGCGTCGCGTGGCCGTCTCGTCCACCGACGCCAACTCGAAGGCGGCCGACGCCTGAGTGATCGTCACGTCGTTGAGTACGCCGAGCGAGCCGATGATGAAGCCGGCCAGTAGTAGACCGGTGACACTGACGTTGCCGATGTACGTCTGCACGGCGGTGTTCTGTTCCTCCGACAATCCGGTCAGGTGTGTCATCCGAATGGCGACGTAGGACAGCACTGCGGCCACGCCCATCGAGGTCAGGGTGCCCAGTAGTGCCGAGCTGGTGCGCAGGTTCACTCCGTGCGCCAGATACAGCACGGCGTAGAGGATCACCGAGCCGGCCACGAGGGCGACCGGAATGGCGGGTGCGCCGTCGAGCAGGGCGGGCAGCATGAACACCACCAGCACGGCGAACGCGATGAGGAGGCCGACCAGTGCGCGGAATCCACGCCACCGGGCGACGACGCAGATGACCACGGCGAACACGCCGACGATCAGCCCCAGCGGGAGCCCGCGCGAATAGTCGTTGAAGGAGTAGCGCACTCCACCGGCGGGGTCGGTCTGGAGCACCAGCCGGATGTCCTCACCGGCGCTCAGTGTCGGTTGGCCGGGACCGGGCGCGATCTCGAGCACCGTCCGCTTGCCTGCGTCCTCACCGGTGGTGATGTCGACAATGCTGCGCTGACATTCGTACGAGTCGTTGACCGGAGGCGTCGGGTCGCCGGTGAACGCCCTCCCTGCGTCAGGACTGCCACAGGTCCCGATGCTCTGCGAGGTGATGGTGCCCGCCTCGGTGGACACAGCGCCTCCGCCGGAGGTCTGGAACGGCAGCGGGATGTCGATGCTCTGCTGGCTGGGCCACAGAGCGATGGCACCGCCGATCACGGCGATGGCAATGGCCACGAGCAGTCCGACGACGACCTTGGCAGCGACCGGGCCCAATGGTGCGGGGGTGTCGCTGTGGCCGTGCCCGTGACCATGACCCACGTGGGAGTCGAGACCCGGCCTGGTGCCGTCGGGATGATTGCCGTGTGATGCCACGGTGCAAGGTTAGTGGCAGATGCGAGGAGCTCGGTGGCGGGGAGCAGGGGGGGCGTCCCCCGCCACCACCTGGCCGACCCGGGGGGGGGGGGGGGTAGGGGCGACCAGGGCTCGCGGGCACCGAAGTGCCGTCCGCCAATCTACAGATATTTCGGCCTCGGGGCGCGATCACACCCGAGTTTCTTGCGTCACTTTCAACTACTTTCCAGTAACTTCCGGCGTCACTGCTTGTAGGACGAGAGGAAGTTGCCGAATCTCTCGATCGCCATGGCCAGATCTCGCGCCCACGGCAGAGTCACGATGCGGATGTGATCGTGACCGGGCCAGTTGAAGCCGGTGCCCTGCACCACGAGGATCTTCTCCTGCAGCAACAGATCCTGCACCAACTTTTCGTCGTCGTAGATCTCGTGCACTTCGGGATCGAGTCGCGGAAACGCGTACAGCGCCCCCCGCGGCTTGACGCACGAGACGCCGTGGATTGCGTTGAGCTTTTCCCACGCAACGTCGCGCTGCTCGAGCAGTCGGCCGCCGGGCAGGATCAGATCCTCGATGCTTTGATAACCGCCGAGTGCGACCTGAATGGCGTGCTGCGCAGGCACATTCGGGCACAGCCGCGTCGACGCGAGGAGGTCGATGCCTTCGATGAATCCTGCCGCGTGCTTCTTCGGCCCGGTGATCGCAAGCCATCCGGCACGGTAGCCGGCCACGCGATACGCCTTCGACAGCCCGTTGTATGTCAAGCACAGCAGATCGGGAGCCAGGCTCGCCAGCGAGGTGTGCTCGGCGTCGTCGTACAGGATCCGGTCGTAGATCTCGTCCGCGAGCAGCAGGAGCTGATGCTTGCGCGCCAGATCGACGATGCCCTGCAGCACCTCTTTCGAGTACACCGCACCCGTCGGGTTGTTCGGATTGATCACCAGCAGCGCGACGGTCTTCGGAGTGATCTTCGACTCGATGTCGGCGAGATCGGGATTCCACCCGTTCTCCTCGTCGCACATGTAGTGCACGGCCTTGCCGCCGGACAGCGTCGTCATCGCCGTCCAGAGCGGGTAGTCCGGGGCCGGGATCAGCACCTCGTCACCGTCGTCGAGCAACGCCTGCATCGTCATCGTGATGAGCTCGGACACCCCGTTACCGAGGTAGATGTCGTCGACGTCTAGCTCCGGGAACCCCGGTTCGAGCTCGTAGCGCGTGACGATCGCACGCCGCGCCGACAGAATGCCCTTCGACTCCGAATAACCCTGGGCGACGGGCAGAGCGGCGATCATGTCTCGCACGATCACATCCGGAGCCTCGAAGCCGAACGGAGCCGGATTGCCGATGTTGAGCTTGAGGATGCGATGGCCCTCGGCTTCGAGCCGGGCGGCATGGGCGTGTACCGGTCCGCGGATCTCGTACAGCACGTTCTGCAGCTTGGTCGACTGCTGCAACGTGCGATAACGCGGCTGGGAGTGAATCTGCGGAGTGGTCACCCGTCACATCGTGCCAGGTGGGCGGTATCGGTTTCCACAAGGTTGTTTCGTTGCGAGGAAAGTTGCGGCCGGGTTGTCGGTGGCAAGTGCAACAATCGAACGATGTGCGGACGGTATGCCAGTACCCGGAGTGACACCGACCTACAGGCGGTGTTCGACATCGCCGAGACCGTGGGCGACGAGGTGCCGCCGTCGTACAACGTGGCCCCCACGCAGACGGTGCGAACGGTGCTCGAACGCGCCCCCAAGGACCAACCCGAGTCCGACGCCGTGCGGCAGCTGCGTTCGGTGCGCTGGGGTCTGATTCCGTCCTGGGCGAAGGACGCGAAAATCGGTTCCCGGCTGATCAACGCCAGATCCGAGACCATCACCGAAAAGCCGTCGTTCAAGAAGGCGGCCAGCCGTCGACGGTGCATCGTCCCGGCCGACGGTTACTACGAGTGGGAGAAGCGCGACGGCGCAAAAGTGCCGTACTTCCTGCACGAGCAGGGTGTGCTCGCGATGGCCGGCCTGTACGAGCTCTGGCGAGACCCCACCAAGGCCGACGACGACGAGAGTCGCTGGGTCTGGTCGGTCACCGTGCTGACCTCACCGGCGGCTGACGCGCTCGGTCACATTCACGATCGATCACCGGTGGTGCTGCCGCCGGATCTCCGCTCGAGCTGGCTCGATCCCACCGTGACCGATCTGGGCGCGGTACAGGAGATGTTGGCGGCAATTCCCGAACCGCGGCTCGAGCCTTACGAGGTGAGCACAGCAGTGAACAGCGTGAAGAACAACAGCCCGGAATTGCTGATACCGGTGTAGCGGTGCCTCAGGCGAGACGCGTTCGGCAGATGTCGAGTATCGCGGACCGCTCGTCCGGGGAGAGCCCCTCGGCCACCGGCGAATCGAGGATTCGACGCAGTCGTTGGAAGTAGGTACGCACGTCGACGCCGAATGCGACGTAGATGTCCTCGACGCTGCCGCCGCCGTATCCCCGCCAGGTTCGGCCGAAGGTCAGAATTTCGTGGTCCACCGAGTGGGTAGTGGTCCGGCGCATGGTGTTCCCCCTACTGGTACTTGTCCTCCATCATTCCGGTCACTGTTGAAGGGCCGGTGAACACCGCGTTACGGACACGTCAGGTCACTAAGGTGGACGGCGTGACTGCACTCGCTTTCGGATCCTGGCCTTCGCCCATCACCGCAGCAGATCTGTCGTCGGCGGGTCATCCCGTCGAGGGGGGTCGCTACGTCGGAGGCGAGATCTGGTGGTCGGAGTTGCGACCTGCCGAGCAGGGGCGGACGGCGATCTGTCGCTACGTCGACGGACAAGCGCAACCGATTCTGCCCGCACCGTTCAACGCCCGCACGCGCGTCCACGAATACGGCGGAGGAGCGTGGACTGCGACAGCGGACGGTGATCTGGTGTTCGCCGAGTTCTCCGACCAACGCGTCTACCGGCTCACCCCCGGCGAGGCACCCGTGCCGCTGACTCCGAAACCTGCTGTGGCGTCGAGCATCCGGTACGCCGATCTTGCGGTGGTCGGTAACGACGTCATCGCAGTCCGCGAGATGCACGACGCCGGCGCGGTATCGAGAGACATCGTGGCGATCGACCTGAGCGGCGGGGGAGTCCGCTCGTTGGTGGCGGGCTCGGACTTTCTGGCCTTCCCTCGTCTGTCTCCCGACGGCACCCGCATCGCCTGGATCGCGTGGGATCATCCGCAGATGCCCTGGGACGGAACGGAACTGCGAGTGGCTTCGCTGTCCGATCCCTCGTCCTGGACCGTGTTGATGGGCTCGACCGAGGAATCGGTGATGCAGCCGGAATGGATCGACGACGAGTCGCTCTACGCCATCAGCGACCGAAATGGTTGGTGGAACTTGCATTCGGTCACGGTGGACAGTTCGATAACCCCGCTGCTGACTCTCGACGCCGACTTCGGGGCTCCGCTGTGGCGGCTGGGATCGAGTTGGTACGACGTGTTGGACGACGGAACACTGCTGACCGTGCGGACCGTCGGCACGGATACGCTCGCCGTTCTCGACCCCGCCACCGGCAGTCTCGACGACATCGAGCTCGACGGTATGACGTCCGTAGGGCTCGGTGGACGATCCGGATCGACGGTTCTGCTGAAGGGCGGTGGAGCTCAGGTTGCCGCCGGACTGTTCGCACTCGATCTGCAGACGCGGGAAATGCGCAGTGTCCGTTCGGGTTTCGATTCCATCCCTGACGAGGAGTATTTGCCGGAGGGGCGTCAGGTGACGTTCCATGGGCCGAGTCGTGAGGTGCACGCGATCGCATACGCACCACGCAATCCGTCCTACGAGGGGCTCGACGGCGAACTCCCGCCGTACGTCGCCTTCGTGCACGGCGGGCCGACCGCGCACGTGGCACCCGCACTGAATCCATTGTTCGCATACTTCACCAGTCGGGGCATCGGCGTCGTCGATGTGAACTACGGCGGGTCGAGCGGCTACGGGCGCGAATACCGCAATCGCCTGCGCGGGCAGTGGGGAGTTGTCGATGTCGAGGACACCATCGCCGCGGTGCAGGGGTTGGCAGACAGTGGACTTGCCGACCCTCGCCGTCTAGCCATCGAAGGCGGATCCGCAGGCGGGTGGACGGTATTGGCAGCGTTGACGTCGTCCGACGTTTTCGCTTGCGGTGCTTCGTACTTCGGTGTCGCCGAGCTCGAGCTGTTCGTCGCCGAAACCCACGACTTCGAGTCGCGCTACATCGACGGTCTCATCGGACCGCTGCCCGAGGCCATCGACCTGTACCGCACCCGAGCGCCGGTCAACAACGTGGACGGACTCTCGTGCCCGGTGTTGTTGCTGCAAGGGCTGGACGATCCGATCGTGCCGCCGTCACAGGCCGAACGATTCCGAGATGCCATGGTGCAGAAAGGGATACCGCATGCCTATCTGGCCTACGCTGGAGAAGCGCATGGATTCCGCAAACTCGAAACACAGGTGAACGCGCGAGAATCCGAACTGTCCTTCTACGGGCAGGTCATGGGCTTCACGCCGCCCGGCATTCCCGAACTGCAGCTGTGGCGTCCCTCTAACTGAGCGGTGGGTGCGCGCGCTTCGCTTCGAGAAACTCGAGCAAGGCGCTGGGGATGGCGCAGTACTTACTGTTGCCCTCGGACAACTTGCTGCCCGCCTCGAACGCTGCCTTCGACGGGCCGTCGTGCTCACGGATGAGTGAGCAGAGTCGATCGTCGGTGCGTCCCGAATCGCAACACTTCTCGACATGCGCTCGGTCGTCCGGTGACAACGCCGTCCACCACTCGTCGTAGCGGCGAAAGAGCTTGTCCGCGTCGTCGGTCATGCCTGCTCCTACTTCTTCGGGTTGCAGTTCGGTTCCGACCATACTCACGATGTCCGATTCGTCCACCGTCGCGGGGGTTGGGTGCGCGTGGGAACCTCACACCGTTTTTGCCGGGTGAGCGCCTGCGCTCGGACGTGAATGTGCGCGCGCAGTCGGTAGAAGGGGCGCTCGCTCGAGGTGTCGGGCGCGCTCAGCAGCGCCGCGGGGGTTCCGGGGGCGCGTGAGGACCTCACACCGTTTTTGCCGGGTGAGCGACGCAGCTCTGACGTGAATGTGCGCGCGCAGTCGGTAGAAGGGGCGCTCGCTCGAGGTGTCTGGCGCGATCCGTGGCCTAGCAGCGATTCCTGGGGCGGTTGGGAAGGGGTGGGAACCTCACACCGTTTTTGCCGGGTGAGCGCCTGCGCTCGGACGTGAATGTGCGCGCGCAGTCGGTAGAAGGGGCGCTCACTCGAGTTGTCGGGTGCGTTCGGCGGCGTCGCGGATCATCCGATCCACCAGTTCGGGATGGTCGAGATCTGCCCAGGCGATACGCACCACCTGGCGTCCGGTTGCGCGAATGCGGTCCTCTCGACGCTTCTCGTCCCACACCACATCTGCCGCGGACTTCCCTTCGGGCACGAAGCGTCCATACTTCACCTTTCCGTCGAATTCGAGAACCGTGCGAACCTCGTCGAGGTCGAAATCCACGCGGCCGACGAAGCCTCGGGAATCGATGATCAGTACCTGCAGCGCCGGGGTGTAGCCCAGGTTGAGCAGCAACACCCTGGTGCGCGATTCACCCACACTCTCGGACCGGCCGTCCATGACATCCGCGACTCGACGTGCCATCCGATTGCCGGGATGGTTCGGGCACGAATTCAAGGCTGCAACAACAGCTTCGGCTGCGAGTCCGTGAGTTCTCGCTGCGACGTCCGCGATGCAGACAGCCGTCTCGAAGGGAAGTGTGCGAGCGCAATCGGCGACGGTCCGCGCCAACGCTGTGACGCGCACGCCGTCGATGTCGACGACTTCCTCGTCGGTGTAGGGAGAGGTGTGCAGACTTCTGAGGCCGCTGCTGCGTCCGCCGCCGCGGGCCCGGTTGCGGGTGATGTGCACGCGGCTCAGATCGGCATTCCAGACATCGAGACCGTGAAAGATTGCCGCAGACACGTGACTGACGACGGCGTCGGGAGCCGAGGCGGCGTCGAATACCGCCTCCGCGACGACGCGATGCTTCTCCTCCGGCGTCAACGAGTCGAAGTGAACTCTGCTGACGAACCGTCCTGGCCGTAGACGCCGCCAGGCTCGTGTTCGACAGTAGCGCTGCAATTCGGCATCGGAGGTGCCGCGGGAGAGCGCGTCGGATCGCGAGACGATGCGGGTCATGGAGAAATGCTCTCCAGCGCAATCGCTTTCGGCAAGCCCCATCTGCCCGATTGTGGATAACTCGATGCCTGTGGATAACTCGCGCCGGGGAGCTCACACCCCTACTGACGACTGCGCGCCCCTGCTCTGAAGTGAGCGGGGGCGCGCAGTCGGTAAAAAGGGTGTGAGGATATTTCCGGCGACCGGGAGGTGTGCGCGCGTCGGGTGACACCGGGGGCGGGGGAGCTCACACTGCTATTGACGACTGCGCGCCCCTGCTCTGAAGTGAGCGGGGGCGCGCGGTCGGTAGAAAGGGTGTGAGGTTGGTTCTGAGGGCCTGGAGGTGTGTGCGCGTCGGGTGAAACCGGGGGGCGGGGGAGCTCACACTGCCATTGACGACTGCGCGCCCCTGCTCTGAAGTGAGTGGGGGCGCGCAGTCGGTAGAAAGGGTGTGAGGTTACTTCCGGCGACCGGGAACCTTGGCTCCCGGAGCGAATCCGAGTCCACCGGCCTTCGGCTTGGGCGGAGTGCGATCGTCCGAACCGTTGGACGCTGCGTCGGTCGCGATGTCCGACGCCTCAGCCTCTGGGGCCTCGGGAGCCGGTGCCTCGGGAGCAGCGGCTTCAGGAGTCGCCTCTGCCTTCGGTGCCTCGGGTGCAGCGGGTGCAGCGGGTGCAGCGGGTGCCTCGGCCTTCGCGGGCTCTGCCTTCTCCGACTCGGCCGGTGTGGCCGTCGCTGCACCTGGCGTACGTGCGCCCGGCTTCTTGAATCCGGACTTCACGGCCAGGCCCTTGGGCTGGACGGTCGGCTTGGATTCGGCTGCAGTCTCGGTGGCGGGTGCCTCCGAGGACTCAGGCTCAGCAGCTGGTGCCTCCGACGCCTCAGACTCGGCAGCGGGTGCCGCAGTCGCTTCGGCAGCAGGCTTACCCGGAGCCTTGGCACCCGGCTTCTTGAATCCGGACTTCACGGCCAGGCCCTTCGGCTGGACGGTCGGCTTGGATTCGCTTGCGGGAGCGTCCGATTCCGCGGACTCGCCCGTGGCCTCCGGGGCAGTCGTCGACGCCGGGGTGGCTTCGGCAGGCTGACCCTGTGCCTTGGCACCCGGCTTCTTGAAGCCCGACTTCACCGCCAAGCCCTTCGGCTTCACGGACGGAGTGGACTCAGTCGACGCAGACGTGTCGGCAGTCGACGCCTCCGCAGCAGGCGCAGGTGCCGCAGCCTTCGCGCCCGGTGCCTTGCCCTTCATCTGCAGCCCCTTGCCGCCGGGTGCTTTGCCGCCGGCCAGTCCGAGGCCCTTGGGCTTGGACGCGTCGGCCGCTGTGTCGGCAGAGTGCCCGGAGGTCTTGTCCGCCTCGGCGTTCGAGGGTGCAGAACCGGGTGTCTTCGCTCCGGGAGCCTTGGCGAGTCCCTTCATCTTCAGGCCACCGGCAGCCTTGGCAGGCTGAGCCTTCTTGGTCTCGGCTTCGGGGTCTCCGCCCTCGGCCGCGACCTCGATCTCCTCGACTCGGGCCTTCTCCTCGACGGTGGCGACCTTCTCGGTGGCCAGCTTCTCTTCCGGAGTCTGCTCGCGGGGGATGACCTTGATGTTCTCGGCCAGCACCGAGGACTCGACGCGGGTGATCGACTCGAGCATCAGCTGCGCGACGTCGACAACCTCGACGCCCTCGTGTGCGCCGCCTTCCTGACGTGCGGTGACACCGTCGGTGAGCATGACGCGGCAGAACGGGCAACCTGTCGCGATCTTCTTCGGGTTGGTGGCGAGTGCCTCGTCGACCCGGTCGATGTTGATGCGCTTGCCGATGTTCTCTTCCATCCACATGCGAGCGCCACCGGCACCACAGCACATGGACCTCTCACCGTGACGCGGCATCTCCTTGAGGTTGGAGCCCGACGCGGCCATGAGCTCACGCGGCGCGTCGTACACCTTGTTGTGACGGCCGAGGTAGCACGGATCGTGGTAGGTGATGTCCTGGCTGACCGAGGCCACCGGAATCAGCTTCTTCTGCCGCACCAGGCGGTTGAGCAGCTGCGTGTGGTGGACCACCTCGTAGTCACCGCCGACCTGCGGGTACTCGTTGCCCAGTGCGTTGAAGCAGTGGGCGCAGGTGACGACGATCTTGCGCTTCTTCTGCTCGACGCCGTCGAACAGGTTGTTCAGAGTCTCGATGTTCTGCATCGCGAGCTGCTGGAACAGGAACTCGTTGCCCGCGCGGCGAGCGGAGTCGCCGGTGCAGGTCTCGTCCGCGCCGAGCACCATGAACTTCACGCCTGCGGTGGCGAGCAGTTCGGCGACGGCCTTGGTGGTCTTCTTCGCGCGGTCCTCGTAGGCACCGGCGCAGCCGACCCAGAAGAGGTACTCGTAGTCCTGGAACGAATCGGCGTCCTTGCCGAAAACCGGGATGTCGAAGTCCATCTCGTTGATCCAGTTGAGACGGTCCTTGGAGTTCTGACCCCACGGGTTGCCCTTGTTCTCGAGGTTCTTGAACAGACCTGCGAGCTCGGACGGGAATTCCGATTCGATGAGCACCTGGTAGCGGCGCATGTCGATGATGTGGTCGACGTGCTCGATGTCCACCGGGCACTGCTCGACGCAGGCACCGCAGGTGGTGCAGCTCCACAGCACCTCGGGATCGATGATGCCGCCCTCGATGGCGTCGGCGACGAGCTTGCGATCGGCCTCGTCACGGGCGTTCTGCGGGATGGCGTCGAGTGCCTTCTGGTCGACGTTGCCCTCGGCGTCGACGAGTCCGACCTCGTCTCCGGCCATATCCTTCTTGCCACCGGCCAGCAGGTACGGAGCCTTGGCGTGGCTGTGGTCGCGCAGCGACATGATCAGCAGCTTGGGGGAGAGCGGCTTGCCGGTGTTCCAGGCAGGACACTGCGACTGGCAGCGGCCGCACTCGGTGCACGTGGTGAAGTCGAGCCAACCCTTCCAGCTGAAGTCTTCGATCTTGCCTGCGCCGAACGCGTCGACGTCGGGGTCGGCCTCTTCCATCTCGAGGACCTTGCCGCCGGACATCATGGGCTTGGCCGCGCCGAGGGCGACGGTGCCGTCGTCCATGCGCTTGAAGTAGATGTTGGGGAAGGCGGTGAAACGGTGCCACGCGATACCCCAGTTGATGCGCGAACCGACGATGTAGAGCCAGATCATGCCGGACATCAGCTTGATGAACGCGAACACCGCGACCATGTTCGAGTTGGCCGGCAGCAGTTCGGCCAGGCGGATCGTGAAGAAGTCCGTGTACGCGTTGCCGTCGCCGTACGTTGCGATCTTGCCTGCCTTGACGAACACCATGCCCAGGCCTTCGATGAGCACGACGGCTTCGACGAAGTAGGCAGCCTTGAACCCGGAGCCGGCGAAGCGAGACTGACGCTCGGGCTTCCGCGGGTGGTTGAGCTGGCGAATGATGATCAGTGTGGTGATGCCGATGACCGTGCCGAGGCCGAGAAGCTCGTCGATGAGGTGGTACGCCGCGGTGTCACCGACGATCGGCCAGTGAAACTCGGGGTTGAACGTTTGGCCGTAGGCCTCGAACCAAACGATGGCACCGAGCATGAAGCCGATCATGACCAGCCAGTGCGCCCAGCCGACGGTGCGGAACTTGACCATCTTGGTGTGGGCCAGGAACTCGACGACCATCTGCTTGAAGCGAGGGACTATCGGGCGCCAGCGGTCGGGTGCCGGCTGGCCGATGCGCACGATGTTGAACATCCGCAGGCCTCCGCGAATGAAGACGTACCAACACACGAGACTGAGCAGAGCACCGACTGTGCCCAACGTGATCGTCAGGGCGTTCATGTCGCGGCCTTTCGCTGTAGGTGGCAGCTGGGAACGCTGCCGTTGGTTCAAGCGGGTCGAACTATACGACGACCAATGTTACTCGCCGGTAGCTATATCATCGTACTCGCCGGTAACTTGGGCATCGTCGACGCGATCGACGCTGGTGGGCATCGAAGTGAGGCCGTCCGACGAGCGGGCTGAACTCGTCGGTAGGTTGTCTCCCGCATCACGTTAGGCGTAGGACATTCGGGGGTTGTCGAGAAGGCAGTCCTTACTTAGCCGAAATGCCGCCCCGAGATGCGTCCGCCGCGCCTTCCCGCGCGGGCTCGTCGCGTCGCATCTGCCCGTCATTCGGTCGAACGATCAGCGGTGTAGGTCAGATCGAGCACGCATGCTCTTTGCGCTGGAAAAATCGCGAATGTTGTGACAGCTGACAACGGTTCGGTGTCGGAGCAGTGTCAAAAAGACAACGAATGGTCCGATTTGTGCGCTACACTTCGGGCGCATCGAACGTCGCGAAAGGTCATCGGGGTGGCTTTGAGCTCGACGGACCTGGTGGACCGTCGAGCGTGCACATCACAGAAACGGAACAGCTCTACATGAAACTCAGCAAACTGGTCGTCACATCGGCCCTCGTCGCAGCTGCGATGGGCCTGGCCAGCGGAACCGCGTACGCGCAGCCCGCCGAGGAAACAGCCCCCGGGGACACCACCTACACCGTCGATCTCGAGGATCGCACGATCGTCACCACGATCGACGCAGGTGTCTTCAAGGTCGCCGACGACGGCAAGACGGTCGATGTTCTCGACGCCGCCGACAACACCCTGGTGACACTGCCGCTCTCGTTCAACCTGGGCGGCCTGAACTTCCCGTACGAGCAGAACGTCGACGACAACGGCAAGACCCTGCGTCTGATCCCGAACCTCGACTTCACCAAGGCTTCGGCGAACTCGCGCAGCATCGGTGCCACGACGGTGGCCTCGCCTCAGGAGAACATGGCGGCTCAGGACAATTTTCAGTCGCAGCTCGCTCTTGCGACCGCCGTCGGCAGCTTCACTGGGTCCTTGGTGGGCGCAGGTGTCGGTTGTGTGATCGGCGGGACGCCGCCCGCACTGACTGTTGTAGGAATCCCGGCAGCGGTGCTTACCTGCATCGGCGGTGCACTCATCGGGGCCCCGATTGGAGCGCTCGCGGGAACCCTAACGGCCGGCGGCCCGACCCTCGTCGTTGCCGGTATCGATTTGATCAACACCCTGAACGCGGCACCGGGCACCACGCCGTACGCCAACTAGGCAAGTCTCACAGGAAGCCCGCACTCTCATCGAGGGTGCGGGTTTTTCGTGTCGCGGGCGAATCGTCGGCTGAGGTCGTCTGGGCCTGAGTGGACGTGCTGATGAAAGCAAGTTTAACACTTGTTTTCACACGCTTAGTAAACGTTCCGTAACGTCGAAGCTATGGAAACAGACTATGCATCCGTTCGCGGGGTCGTGGACGGAAATCTGACCGACGAGCTGTGCGAAGAGTGGGACGCTCTGGCGGAGCGGGTCGGCACGGTCTTCTCCTCCCGTCCGAGTTACGCGTTGAATGCCCCTCGCCCTGCGGGAAGCGAGCTCGTCGTCGTGCAGGTACGTCGCGGCGTTCGGCTCGTGGCGCTGGCACCGATGTTCGTCACGAAGCTCGGTCCGCTTACGGTGGCGAAGGTTCTCGGGGCCGGGCAGGGCGTTCCGACGGAGTTGCTCAGCGAGGACGACGCGTCCTCGTACGCCCTGTGGGATGCCATCGCAGATCGTGGTCTGGCCTTCTATGCGGACTCGATGATCGGCAACCGGACCGCCGTCGCGGCGCTCGGGGCGCACCCGCGGTGGAGTTCCGAGGCGATCGTGCGGGAGCGAGTTCCGGTGATCGACGTGCCGGAGGGAAGTACCGCCGGGCATGTGCGCGGCCGCAGTTCACTGAAGCGGCTCGGGAAGTACAGACGGCAGGCCGAGCGGGCAGGAACTCCCCTCACGATGGAGGCCGTCCGCGACGCGGCGCACTTCGAGCGTCGGTGGGACGACATTTCTCGACTCGCGGCCGCGTCGACGCATCGCACCGACCGCACCGACTACCTCGCGGAGCAATCGCCCGCCGATCCTTCGGCGTCGGCCAAGGATTTCCTGGCTCGTGAGGCAGCAGCCGGGAGATTGGCTCTTTCCGGGGTGAGCGTCGACGGGCAGTGGCGCGCTCATCAGATCTGCGTTCGTACCGGAGCGCGGCTCGAAGCGTGGTTGACGCACTACGATCCCGAGGTCGCGAAGTATCAACCCGGGCATCAGATGATGGAATGGTTCGTCCAGACGCACGACGAACTCGACGTGACCGTGCTGGACCTGGGTGTCGGTGTCAACGACATCAAGAAGTCCTGGTCCACCTCGTCATACGAGGTGTTGGCTGTGGTGGGCGTACCCGCGCGCACGGTGCGATCGCGAGCCCTTGTCGGCGTGCTGCGTCGGTGGGAGCTGTCGCCCAGGTTCGCGCACGCGCGCAGGGTCGGTTACGCGGCTCTCTCTCGTCTGAGACAGGCGAGGAACTAAGACGTCCGGATAACCAGACCGGGGTTCTCGGCGAGCACCTCGTTGATGGGTGTGGCGAACAGTTCCGGTCGTTGGCCCTGCAGCATGCTGAACACCGTCGCGATTTCGCAGGACGGTTGATCGCCCACATTCGATGCGCTGGCGATGCCGACGGCCAGGGTGCCGCTGACGATCGGTCCACCACTGTCGCCGCGGAGAGCGCAGATGGAGGTGGAGAAGCTACGCTCCATGACGGCCGCACCCATGGCGATCTGTTGGCCCGTGGATAAAATTGTGCCGCAACTGAATCCGGTTCTGGAGCCGGATTTGCAGACCGGTGCCCCCACGACCGGATCCACCGTTCCGGTGACGTGAAGCGGTGCCGAGCCCGGCACGCGCACCGCATTGCCCTCGAACCCTCCGACGTTCGCATCGTCGATCTCGATCAACGCATAGTCGTTGTGCGTCTGGTTGGTTCGGTAGAACGAGCCGAACTTCGATCCGATGAGACTCCCGTACATCGGGTAAGCACCGGTCGACGCTGCGGAACCGGTGGTGGCCGGATCGCAGTGGCCCGCAGTGATATTGACTGGTCCGCGCACCGCGTCGACGGCATTGAACCCGAGCGAGCAGCGCAGTCCGAGACCGGCCGGGGTGCCCGCGAGAAAGCTGTCTCCGCCGAGATAGGAACTGGCACGAATCGGACCGGCAGTGTCGGCGAGATCGAAGGGCAGCAGCTCGAGCAGCGGATCGACGGTGCTGCGCACGGACTCCGGAATCTCGATTCCGGTTGCGGCAGTGGTGAATCCGTTGGCCGACGCGGCGTCGGACACCGCGGTGTAGGAGGGGCCGTCCGCCACCGAGATCACCGGCTGCCCGTCCGCATCGAGCCACGTACCCGTGACACTCTCGGAACCGAAAGCAGCTGCGAACTCCGCCAGGCGGCGGGCCGCGTCGGCGCGATCGAGGAACTGCTGTGGAGTCAATGCGAGATCGCGGGCGACGGCGTCGACCAGCTCGGGCGGCAACGCCGAACCTGTCACCGCGGGCGCGGCAACTGCGTCAGGAGCAGACACCGCCGTCGTGAGCAGGCACGACACAGCAATGATCGACAACCCCAGCGCACGGCGACGCATGACTACCCCTCCCCCGAAGGCATCCACGATTGTGATGCCGTTCACTTCCCGTACGACTATAGGGGGTGCGCGGCTGCGAACCTACTGGCTCACTCGGTTCGCAGGGTGGCTCCGGTGGCGTCGACGACCTGATCGATGGGGATGCCCAGGCTTGCGGTGCCGCCGTACTGCGCCAACGCCAAGTTCGCCTCGTTGCAGTCCGGTGCTCCGCCGCTGTTGGATCCACTGGTGATGCCGAGGGCGAGCGTGCCGGTCACGATGGCACCGCCGCTGTCGCCCGCCAGCGTGCACGCGGTACTGGCGAATCCACGGACCGTTCGGGAGGTGCCGTCCTCCATGTACAGCTGTGTCTCGACGCGGTCGGCGGCCACCACTCCGCAGGTGAACGACGACGACTGACCCGACTTGCAGACCGGCGCTCCGATGACGGGCGCTGCGGTTCCGGTGATCGCGACGGTACTGCCGTTGGCTCCGCGGACCGTGGGACGATCCAGGCCGGACGCGATGCCGCTCTCGTTCAGGGAGATCACCGACCAGTCGAGGCCGTCCTGCGCGCCGAGGCTCGACCGCTCGAACGACCCGATCTGCGTGCTGCGCGCGACGTCGGCGGGATCGGGAAGATAGACCGGCGCGCCGCCGATGCCGCTGGCCTTGTTCGGATTGCAGTGTCCGGCAGTCAGATTGACGGCGTCACCGGACTCGTCGACGGCGTTGAACCCGAACGAGCAGACGCTGATGTCGGTGGGCGGAGCGTCGGCGATGGGACCGGTGCTGGTGACGTAGGTGTCGCCGCCCATGGGAGTCGGGTCGACCGGCTTGTTTCCACCCGGGGAGAGGATCACCTTGATGTTGGCCAGCAACGTCGGGAGGTTGAGTGCGCTGCCGATCGGGCTGTTGGCCAGGTCGATGACGATCTGGTTGTCGATGAAATCGATTGCGGTCCCGTTGATCTGCTCGGAGATCTCCCGGGGAAGTCCGGCGATCCACCCGTTGAGGTCTGCCAGCGACTTCTCGAGCCCGTCCGCCGACACCGGTGACTGAGCTGTGGCATAACCGTCCTTGGCCACCGCCTGCGCTGCGGCCGGGGACGTGACGGCGACGACGGCATTGCCGTCGGGTCCGATCCATGCGCCGGCGAAATCGGCTGGGCGGCTGGCGCGGAAGTCCGATGCGTAAGCGGACAGTTCCTGGGCGCGAGCGGCGCGATCGAGGTACTCCTGCGGGGACATCTTCAGATCACGCTGCACAGCCTCGACGAGTTCTGCGGGAAGCCGATCGGCAGGAGACTGAACGACGGGTTCTGCTGCCGCCGTTCCGGAGAACGACGCAAGAACTACGAAAGCCGTCGAGCACAGCACTGCAGCACGCAGAGCCCCGGTGTTACGCATGAAATCCCTTCATCGGGTGCTTGGTATCAGCGCCCCACCATAGGGCATCGGTCACCGAACCAGTGTTCGCGCAGCTCAGGGGGTAACGATCTCGGCGTCGGTAGGCGTGGGGGTTGCTGCGGTCGTGGTGGTAGCAGCGGGCGTCGTCGTCTCGGCCGGAGTGGTCGTCGTCGCGGTCGTGGTGGGCACCGGGTCGGCGGTGGTCTCGACGACGGGCGGGGGCGCGGGGATCGGCGCAGGCGGCGGAACAGGTAATGGAGCCGGCTGGGGTGGGATGAACTGCTCGACCGTCGGTTCGTCGACCACCTCCGGCGCGATGACGGCCGGAGCCGGAGGAACGGTGGTGGTAACCGGGGCGCGGGTCGAGGTGACGACCGGCAAGCCGGCGTCGGTGACGGCCGGGGGCGGAGCAGCGGGGTCACTGCCGAACACCCCACTCACCGCGGCGATCGCCAAGACGATCACCACACCTGCCGCGGCACCGGCAACGATGGTGGCGATGGTGCGTGAGCGTTCGCTGCGTTCGTTCTTCGGCTCGGTGGGCGCAGCAGCAGCGGTGGCAGCCACGGCACCGGTGTGCGACTCGTTCTCGTCGACCTGTTCGATCGGTTGGGACCGAAATCCCGAGGTCTCGAACACCGGCACCACCGCGGGGAACGCCTCCGAGAAGGCGAGTGACTTCGACTGCGGAACAACAGGAATGGCGTCGGTATCGGCGGCGTCGTTGCCATCGTTTCGGGTCACGATCGGCGCGGCACCGGTGACCAGGGAGTTGCCGTCGACGTCGTCGACCTCGGCGAGCAGCAGGGCCCCTCGGGGCGCGGCGAGCGGCTCGACGACCAACCGACCCGACGACCGTTCGGCGATCTCGGTGGCCACCGGCTCGAGTACTGCGCTGCCGCCGGTGAGCACCACGGTGCCGGCCTGCGGCACATCGAGGGTGCGCACCGAGGGCGCTACCAGGTCCGCGAACTCTGCTCGTGTCACCGTCGTGGACTGCGACTGGCCGGGCAGATCGACCGAGATGACCGCGTCCTCGTCGGTACTGAGCGCATGTTTGGCTGCCTCGCAGGAGGCGACGACGCCGGCGAGGGCGGCCCGAACTGCGGCGTCGGACAGATCGATGTGCTCACGATCGGTCACCACGTGGTCGAACAAAGCGTCGGTGAACACGTCTCCGCTGACGGCCGTGGTGCGCACCGTTCCACCGCCGGGATACGTAGAGATGTCGGTGCCGGTGGCTCCGATGTCGATCACCGTGGCACCGGTGCCCGGATTGCGCTGGGCGAAGGTACTCGCGGCTTTGGCGTCGGGCACCAGTGCGACTGCGGCCAGGCCGGTGTGATCGAGGGCGTCACGCAGCAGTGCGACGCACTCGCGTGGCCACCGTGCCGGGTAGGTCATGGTCGTGACGGGGGTGTCGGCGGACTCTCCCTCGGCAGTCATCATCGAGACGAGGCAATTCGCCGCGTTGGCCATCAGGTCCTCGGCGCGGTACACGGCGGCGTCCGGTTCGCGGTTTTCCTGCTGACCGACCAGGTCCACGAACCGGGTGAAGGGCGCAGTCTCGGCAGGCTCGCCGAGGTGGGCGCGGCCGTCCTCGTCGAATCGCAGAGTCGTCGGTACCACGACGACCGTCGGCTCGTCCTCGGCGCGGACGCGGTGTACCGCCACCGACCTGGTGTTGCCGACGGTGATCCCGAGATGCCCCGCATCGCTCATGGAGTGCCCTCTGTCCCTGAGTTACGTGCCTGCTCGGTATTCGACTGCGGGTCGGTCGCTTCCGGTTCGGGCGACTCGTCGGTGTCCGTGTCGGTGCCGGTGTCCGTGTCGCCGGTGTCGGTGTCGTTCTCGACCGGGGCCTCGGGTTCGACTTCGTCGACGGTATCGGCCGGTTCCTCGCGGTCGCTGCTCTCGGGCGTCTCGACTGCCGGGCGCGTGTCGATCTCGGTCGGGTCCGGCTCCCGTCGCGGTGTGTCGGTGTCGGTGTCGGTGGTGTCGGTGTCGGTGGTGTCGGTCGGGCTCGTCGCTTCGCTCGTGTCGACGGGACCGGCTACGGCGGGAGCGATGTCGGCTGCCGGCTCGACGACGACAGTGGGGAAGTCGATCGGGCCGCCCGCTCCGATCCCGGACGACGTCGTCGGCGGAATCAGCTGTGCGCTGTCGATGGTGGGGACCGCGGTGTCGGTGGACGCGCCCAGTTGCAGCGCAAACAAGGCCGCGCCGACGGTCAGTGCCGCGGCGAACGCCGCCGCAGCGAACAGTGGCCGACGGTCGGATCGTGTCGGGGTCAGCACCGCGAACGATTCGGTGACGGCGTCGACGGGGTACGCCGCGGCCAGAATCGCAGCACCGCGCGCCGCGGCGACGGCGGTGTCCTTGCTCTCGAGCGTCGCCCCTACCGATGCGTTCCACGCGGCCAAGGCCTCCGCTTCGGCCACCAACGCCACGTGCGCGAGGCCGTGCGCGTTCATCGCCGAACGCAACGAGAACACCTGCTCGGCCGTCCAGCGGGCCGGGTAGGTCGCGGCGGCGGCGAGCTCGCCGGAGTGCCGATCGATCGACGACGCCACCTCGGTGAGCAGGCACAACAGGGCCATCGACGTCAACTGCTCGGCCGGAAAGACGGTGCCCTTGCTGCCCGAGACGCCTACGCCGTCGGCGAGAGCGTCGAGGAAGTGCGTGTACGCCTCGGAATTCTCGTCGGTGGCGTCACCGAGCGAGACGGTGCCGTCGGGATGAGTGTTGAGCACGGTGGAGTGCAGAGACGCCAGATGCAGCGACGGCCCGGGCGCGATGGGATGCGACACCGCCGCGACGGCGCGATCGTCGTGCAGGTAGAGACCGACGTCCGGTGTGCCGATCGTCACACTGCCGGGCTGCTCGGTCATGGGGATGCTGCCTGTTCTGATCGGTTACCGGTGGTCGGTCGTTATGTCGCTCCGGGCCCTCACACAGTTACATCGCTGCTCGATGTGCTGGTGGAGCCTCCGTATCCCATGGCGCGCAGCATCGAGATGAGCTCCGAGCGAGACTCCGCCCCGAGCCTGCGCCGTATGCGCGCCACATGATGTTCGACGGTCTTCGGCGAGATGTAGAGGCGGCTGCCCACCTCGCGATACGTGACTCCGAGTACGAGCAGCTCGGCGACCTCGGCCTCACGTTCGCTCAGCGAGCCCGTCGGCTGCGGCGTCGACCTCGGGCCCTCGCGCCCCGCCGAGCTGGGCTGGCGCAACGACCTCGCGATATGGAGCAGCGCGGTGGCCGTCGCGGTATCGGTGACGGTCAGCGCGGCCTCGCTCGCCAATCGGGCCCCGTCCCAGGGCAGTCCGAACGCGGTGAGTGTGCGCGCCGACATCTCCACCTCGGTCGGATCCGGCCTGCCCTGCAACACGCCGAGCCAGGCGCGACCGGCCGCGGCGAGCGCGGCGCTGTACGGGTGAGTGGGAGCGGCTGCGGCGAGAGCCCTGGCGTGCGGCACCAGCGCATCGGGGGTCTGGGCCACGATGGCGGCCTGAACCCGGTACCAATGCAGCGCCGACGCCCAGACGGGCGGATCTCCGAGCGCAGCGAGCAGGTCGGTGGCCTGCGCCACGAGATGCTCGACGCGGTCGACCTGACCGAGTCGGGTTGCAGCCAAGAGCAATTCGCCCAGTGGCAGCAGCGCGAACAGGTCTGCGGAGTACTCGGCGATGACGTTCTGTGCGCCGGTCCATGCCGTCATCAGCGAGCCTGCATCACCCGATCGGCGAGCCAGACCCACTCGGATTGCGTGCAGGAAGAGCTGATTGCGCATGTGCGACAAAGGAACCCGCAGAGTGTCGAGCGTGGAGCTCGCCTCGGCCGAATCCCCCCGCAGCATGGACGCCCAGGCCCCGACGAGGAGCAAGCGGGTGTGCGCCTCGGATCCCGGACGCTGTTCGGGCAGCGCCCGCGCCAGGATGGAATCGACACGGGCGAGGTCGCCGCAATGCACAGCGTGCAGTGCCGCGACGGCCGCCGCGGTATCGGTGCTGCACGAACGACCGGATGTGTTGCCGGTCAACGTGGTTGCGCGCATCAGCGAATGCGCGGCAACGCTCGCGGCGGCTGCACTACGGGAATCGATGGACCCCAGCACGCCGGCCGCCAGCAAGGTGCCCGACGCAGTGCTCGATGTGGGTGCCAGCGCGGACACCGCAGCCATCGACCGGTCTGCGGCACCGCGATCTCCGGCTGCGGCAGCAGAGAGCGCCGCCCACACCGCGTCCGGCCCGAGCCGATCCTCGCCGAGCCAGCCGAACAGTTGCGCGCTGCGGGCGAGCATTCCGCGCTGTGCGGCGACCGACGCCGACACCCGCACCGCCGTGCGTAGATCCGCGCCATCGCAGACGGCGGCACTGTCTATCACCACATCGGCGTAGCGCGCCGCCTCGTCCAGATCTCCGGTGGCAGCCGCGACCTCGGATCTGCGGGCCGCGAGCACCGCCGGATCGAAACCGGCGTCGACAGCCGCGTCGTACAGCGCGCCGGCAGCCTCGACCGACGCCGAGTCGGCTTGTTGCACAATGAAATCCGCGAGACCGGCATGGACGACGCCACGCTGCGCCAACGCTCGCGCGGCGGTGGCGTCGAGCAGGCGGGATCGGACTGCGATGTCGGTGACGGAATCGAGCAGGGTGCGGCAGCGCCGGTCGCCGATCAGCTCGATCAATGGCCCTTCCGCGGCGGGAATCAACGCTCCGGTGGCGTCGAGCGCGCCGGAGGTGCAGGCGAGATCGACCGAGGACTCGATGTCGCTCGAGCGCCCCACGAGCTGTGCGGCGGTAGCGGGCTCGGGGACGATCCCGAATCGAGCGGCGAGCAGCAGTGCTCGAGTATCGTCGTTGGCGTCGAGCAACATCCGACGATGTTGCGCTGCAACGGCTTCGGAGACCGCACGTAGGGGTGCCGGGTCGGCGAGCTCCGAGTCGAGCGCCGCGAGTGCCGCGTCGACCACGGCGAGAATTCCCCCGGTGGACTTCGCGATCGCATTGGCCAACGCCGCCGAGATGGGCCGTGCGGTGGCGGCTGCACGTGCGGAAATGGAGGTCTTGTCCAGCGGAGCCAGCGTCAGACGACCGGCCCCCGCGGACGCGATCAACTTGTCGATACGAGAATCGAACTCGCGCGGTGCGGTGGCCACGATCAGGGTGATGTCCGATCGGGTTGCGGCCGCGGCGATCTCGTCCAACCGCTGCTCGGCCAGGAGATGCGCGTCGTCGACGACGATGGTGGAGCCGGACGGCGCGTCGGCGATACGGCCCGGATACGGATCCGCCGACGCTGCGATCGCGTCGAGAACAGCGGATCGACCGGACCCGTTCACCCCGACGACAACGTGAAAACCCCTGTTGTCGAGGACATCACGAACAAAACGATCGGCGCGTTCGACACCGACGAGAGAGGGTCGGATGCTGGTCACGATCGACTCAGCGGCCGGTCAGGCCACCGAGAGCGTCACCGACACCGGTCCCGACGCCACCGACCGCGTCGCCCAGTCCGGTACCGACCCCGCCGACCACACCGCCCAGGCCCTGACCGACGCCACCGAGGGTGGGGCCTTGGTAGCTCGGAATCTGGACACTCGGTGCCTGCGGAACCTGCACTGCAGGTGGTTGATAGTTGGGAACCGTCGGGGCCGCGACCGACGGGATGGTCGGCACGGTCGCCGCACCATTGCCGGCCGGGGCAGGTGCCGGAGCGGGGGCACCGGCGACCGGGGATCCGGCGACGGGTGCACCGGTGACCGGATCGATCTGCGTCACCGTGCCGTCGGCGTTGACCACCGTGGTCGTCGGGGTGCCGTCGGATCCGACTGCAGCAGCGTCGTTCTCGCCGGGGGCAGCCGTCGTCGGCTGGGCTTCGGCAACTGCGGAGGTGGTTCCCGGCGCGTCCGTGCTCGAGACTTCGGCGTTCGATTCGGTCGGCGCGGTGTTGTCGGAGGTCAACGCCGTGCCCACCGACAGACCGCCGCCGGCCAGCAGTGCGAGAACCACGACGGATGCGGCGACCAGGCCGGCCTTCTTGCGGCCGGACATACCGGGGTCGGACTCGACCGCAGTGGGTGTCGGTGCCGGCCTCGGGGTGGGGCGGGCCTTCGGCGCGGCCGCCGCAGCGGACGCCACAGCCATGGTGGGCACTGCCGCCAGTGCTGCGGCGTTGTCGGCTGCGGTGGCGTCGGCGATGTCGCTGCCGAGTATCGCGGCTCCTATCGCGACGGTCAATTCCGGACGCGGCCCGGCCACCACTGGAGCGCGTAGCTCGGACGAGATGAGCTCGGCGACGAGGGGGATCGCCGAGCTGCCACCCACGAGCACTACCTGATCGATGTCGGTGATCTCGAGACCTGCGGAGGACACGGCATCCCGAACGACCCCGATCGAGGCGAGCAGGGATGCGCGCACCAATTCCTCGACCTCGGAGCGCACCAGCCGAACCTCGGTGTGCAAGCCGGGCAGGTCGACGGTGAGCGAGGTGGATGTGTCGTAGGAGAGCTGCTCTTTGGCCTCGCCGCAGCGGGCTCGCAGTTCCACCAACGCGCCGACGGTGTCCGGGTCGAAGGGATCGAACTCGAAGGCCTGACTTCCCGAGACGGTATCGAGGACGTACTGCATGATCGCGTGATCGAACTGCGCACCGCCGAACTCCTGCGAGTGGACGCCGTTGCCGACGACGCCTGCGTCGGTGCCCGTCCGCATCAGGGTGACGTCGAGTGCGCTGGCACCCAGGTCGTAGATCACCGCGAGGCCGTCGGCCTGTGGTCCGCGATCGACCTCGAGCCAGCGCATCGTGGCGACGGATTCGGGTACCAGCGTGACGTCGGTCAGTCCGGCGCGGTCCAGCGCCCCGCCGAGAACCTCGGTGGTGTACTCCGTCCACCGGGTGGGGTGAGCAACGACGACGGCCGGTGCCGAATCGACTCCGGCGGACACCTCGGCCACGAGTGCGCGAGCAGCGGTGGCGTACAGATCCTCGGCACGGTGACTACGGCCGTCGTCGTCGATCAGTTCCACCGGGTCGCCCACGCGATCGGCGAATCCGCTGATCAGATGTCGCGTGGATCGGTCCCACAGCTCGGCCAGGGCCGGCGCCACACCCGGACGAAGATCGAGTGCAGAGCGCTTGACCCCAGAGGTCACGGGGTCGGTGTCGAGTGCAGCAGCTGCCGTCACCGAACCGATGCGTATGCCAAGCCCTGCATTCATAGTGGTGTCGCCGCCTTCATCTCGCCCCAGCCGTCAGTGGTACTGCCGTCACTCGCACTGTCGGACTGCGTTCGCTGTTCGTTACGTCTCACAGCAGGTTAGAGCGTGAAACGAGTGAAATCCCCTAAAGCGCCCAGATCCCCTAACGAAAGCCCCCTGGCGGCCCCCGGGGTAGTAGGGGGATCGGCCCCGTTGGGCGCGAGCTCGCCGATGCATAGCTTTGTGATCAACCACGAAGTACCACTCGTCAAGGAGACCCACGATGGCTACCAACGCCGTACTCGATTTCATTCTCGGCCTGCTGCGCGACGACCAGGCCGCAGCGGCCTACTGCGCCAACCCCGAGACGACGCTGGCCGCCGCCGGTCTCGGCGACGTGACCCACGCCGACATCGTCGCGGTGGCACCCCTGGTTGCCGAGTCGGGCCTGTTCGCCGGAGCGGGCAGCCAGCTGTCGGCCATCTTGGGAGCCGGGGGATCGGCCGGCCTGGACGGCGCACTCGCCGGAGGCGCAAGCCTCGGCGGCGGAGTGTCGGCCGGACTCGGACTGGCCGCGGGCGCAGTTGCAGGCGGCGGACTCGCAGCAGGCGGCAGCCTGACCGGCGGAATCGACGTGACGGGTGAACTGGCCGGATCGCTGCAGGCAGCACTCGCCGCAGCACTGGCGGTCGGCGGGCAGATCGGCGTCGAACTCGGTGCCGCATTCGGTGGCGCACTCGACGCCTTGATCGGCGCAGGTGCAGGCCTCGGCGGCGGTGTGGATCTGGACCTCGACGGGCTGCTCGATCTCGACGGGCTGCTCGGCGGAACCGTCGGCCTCGGCGCAGCATTGACCGGCCTCCTCGGGGCAGGCGCAGACATCGGGGGAGCGATCGGCGGCGACATCACCGCGCAGCTGCAGGCAGCCCTCGACGCCGCCATCGGTGCGACCGGAGCCGTCGACCTCGGCGCACTGGCCGACATCCAGGGCGGACTCAGCGGCGCGCTCGGCGCGATCTTCGGAGTCGGCGGAACCGTCGGGGCCGAGCTCGGCACGGCGCTCGCCGGAGCCTTCGACGCCGTCCTCGGTGCCGGAGCCGGACTCGACATCGCGGGTGACCTGGGTGCTGCTCTGACCGCCGGAATCGGCGGCGCACTGTCCGGTCTCGGCTCTGTCGGTGCCGACCTCACCACTGACATCGGTGCCGCACTCGACGGTGCCCTCGGTGCCGGTGGCGCGCTGGTCGGCGACATCGCCGGTGGCGTCGGCGGAAGCCTCGGCGGGCTGTTCGCAGCCGACGGTGCCATCGCAGGATCCATCGGAACCGCACTCGGAGCCGTCCTCGACGCCGGTGCGCTCGCAGACCTCGACGTGGACGCCCTGCTGGCAGCAGGAGGAAACGTCGGTGCGCTCGTGGGTGGCGCACTGGGAACGGCCCTCGACCTGGACACCAGCGCGATCGGCAGCTTGACCGCAGCCATCGACACCGCGGTTGACGGCGTCATCGGCGCAGGTGCAAGCATCGGTGGAGGACTCGCCGGTGGTGTGATGGGTGGCCTCGACGGTGCACTGTCGGGCGATCTCGCAGGTGGACTTGCAGGCGGAGTCGCCGGCAATCTCGAAGGCCTCCTCGGCGCGGCGTTCGGCGTCGGCGGCACTGCCGGAGCTCAGCTCGGCACTGCACTCGACACCGTGCTCGACACCAGCGCAGCCCTCGACCTCGGAGCCGTACTCGGTGCCGGAGCCGAGCTCAGTGCAGGACTGTCCGGAGCAATCGATACAGCAGTGGCCGCCGGAGCCGACCTCACCGGAACCGTCGACGCAGCACTCGCCGGAGTAGGCGGAGTGGGCGCAGACCTGTCGGGCGGACTGGCCGGAGTGGGCGCAGTAGGCGCAGGACTGACCGGCGGACTGGCCGGACTCGGCGGAGTGGGCGCGGGTCTCACCGGCGGACTTGCCGGACTCGGCCAGGTCGGCGCAGACGTGACCGGCGGCCTCGGAGCCGTCGGAAACGTGGGTGCGGATGTCACCGGTGGGTTGGCAGCAGTCGCCGACGCGGGTGCAGGCGTCACCGGAGGTCTCTCGGGACTGGCCGACGCCGGAGCAGGTCTCACCGGAGGGCTCGCCGGACTCGGCAGCCTCGGTGGCGGCATCGCAGGCGGAATTGCCGGCGGAGTGTCGGGCAGCGTCGACGCGGCAGCTCAGGCCGGGGCGGGACTCGAAGGAACCGTGACCGGCGGCATCAGCGCCGGTGCCGACGCAGCAGCATCTGCCGCGGCGGGTCTCGAAGGTGCCGCTGGTGCTGCAGGTTCGGTGGCCGGTGGCCTCGAAGGTGCCGTGGGTGGCGCGGTCGACACCGGCCTGGACACGGCAGGTTCCGTGGGCGCAGGCCTTCAGGGAGCCGTGGGTGGCGCGGTCGACACCGGCCTGGACACGGCAGGTTCGGTGGCCGGTGGCCTCGAAGGAGCCGTGGGTGGAGCGGTCGACGCGGGCACCTCGGTGGGTGGCGAGATCGCGTCGAACGTCGGCGCAGGTCTCGATACCGGCGCATCGCTCGGGGGCGAGGTCACCTCGACCGTGGGCGGCGGCTTGGGCGCAGGAGTGAATGCGGGTTTGGATGCTGGTGCCGACGCTGCGGGGTCCGTGGCCGGCGGGTTTGATTCCGCTGCCGACCTCGGTGGCCAGGCAGCAGGCAGCCTCACCGGCGGTCTGGAATCCGGTGCAGAAGGACTGGCGAGTGCAGGCGGCAGCCTCTCCTCGGCTGCGTCGGGATCGTTCGAGCACTCCAGCTCCTTCGACAGCAGCGCAACCGGGTCCGGCACGGGCTGGTCGAGCGTCGACTCCAACGTCTTCGGCGAGGCCGAGAGCGACTCGAGCCTGTTCGGTGAGGGCAGCCTGAACGGCTCGGTGGACTCGGCAGCCGATTCGCTGGGACATGTGACCGTCGATCACGACTTCGACCCGCTGCAGCCCTGATCGTTCGCAGCATCGGTCGTGCACGGCCCCGAGTGTGTTCGTCACACTCGGGGCCGTGTCGTCGCTAGAGTTCGTTCCTGGGCGCGAAAGTGACGCCTGGTACTGCGGAAGTCGACGAGAATGGTTGTGAACACAAGCGTATGGACGGGCAATCTACGGAGCTGGCCGAGCTGCTGAGTCGCACCGCGGCGGTGGCCACATCGGCGGGCAGATCCGACCTGGTCGATCGAGTCGAGGCAGCGCGAACGCGGGTCCTGGATCCGCGGCGACGCATCATCGTGGTCGGTCCGCTCAAACAGGGCAAGAGCCAGTTCGTCAATTCGCTCCTCAATCTGACGGTGTGCTCGGTGGGCGACGACGAGACCACGGCCATCCCGACGGTGGTGTCCAACGCCGAAAGCTTCTCCGCGCAGCTCGTACTGGCAGATCCGGGCAGCGAGCCCATTCGCGTCGACGTTCCTCTCGAAGAGATCACGACCGTGACTCCGGCGAGTCCACGAGCTCAGGGCCGCGAAGTGTTGCGTCTGGACATCGGGGTGCCGAGTCCACTGCTCGCCGATGGCCTGGTCCTGGTCGATACACCGGGTGTCGGTGGGCACGGGAACCCGCACGCTGCAGGCACATTGGGTCTCATTCCGTCGGCCGACGCCGTATTCGTGGTGTCCGACGCGTCCCGTGAGTTCACCGAGCCGGAGCTGTCCTTTCTTCGGCAGGTGCAAGGCCTGTGTCCTGCTGTGGCCGTGCTGATCACCAAGATCGATCTGTATCCGCACTGGCGGCAGATCGTCGAGGCCAACCGCGGCCACCTCGAGCGTGCGGGTCTCGACGTGCAGATGCTTCCGGTCTCGTCACTGTTGCGTTCTCACGCACTGCGTCTGAACGACGAGGAGCTCAACGCCGAGTCGGGCTTCCAGCAGCTCTATGCATTTCTGCGCGACGACGTGGTGGCCCGCGCGGATGTGCTGGCGCGCGCCTCGGTCTCGCTCGACGTTCGCTCCGTCACCGAGCACCTGTCCCTGTCGTTCGGCAGTGAGCTTGCGGCGCTGAAGGATCCGGAGCGGGCGGCTGCGGCCGTGGCCGGTCTGCAACGCGCCAAGTCCGCTGCCGAGGAACTGCACAAGCGCTCGTCGCAGTGGCAGCAGACGCTCGGTGACGGCATTGCCGATCTTGCCTCCGACATCGATCACGATCTGCGTGACCGGCTGCGCCGCGTGACTCGGGAAGCGGAAGAGACCGTCGACGAGGGGGATCCGGGTCAGGACTGGCCGCAACTCGGCGAGTGGCTCGAGGAGCAGATCGCCGCGTCGGTCGGCGACAACTTCGTGTGGGCTCACGAACGGGCACTGTGGCTCTCGGAGTTGGTGGCCGAGCATTTCGCGTCCTCCGGTGCGGCGGCGCTGCCCGATCTCGACCTCGGTGATCTCGACAATGTGCTCGAACCCGTCTCGTCGTTGGCCGAGCTGGAATCCGGCCGAGTGGGGATCACCCAGAAGGTCCTCGTGGGGATGCGCGGCTCGTACGGCGGTGTGTTGATGTTCGGTTTGATCACCACATTCGTCGGACTGAGTCTGCTCAACCCGATCTCGATCGGCGCGGGTGTCCTGCTGGGCACCAAGGCGTACAAGGAGGACAAGGAGAACCGCGTCAAGGCACGCCGCTCCGAGGCCAAGATGGCGATCCGACGCTTCACCGACGACGTGAGTTTTCAGGTGGGCAAGGAGTCCAAAGACCGTCTGCGGCAGATACAGCGGGTGCTGCGTGATCATTTCACCTCGATCGCCGAGCAGACGTTGCGGTCGCTGAACGAGTCGCTCCGTTCTGCGCAGGAAGCCGCCGCCGCCGACAACACCGACCGCGCTGCGCGGATAGCGCAGTTGGAGAAGGACATGCGGGTGGCGGCCGAATTGAATGCTCGCGCACAGGCTCTCGTCGACAACGAGGCAGTATGAGCGCGACGGCTCTGAACCGCGCTCGTGACCTGATCTCGGCTGCCAGGTCGACGTACGCGGGGGACGCCGAGGCGTCCTGGATGCTCGACGAGTGCCTGTACCGCCTCGACGAGCCGCTGCGAGTGGCACTGGCCGGATCGCTCAAGGCCGGCAAGTCCACACTGCTCAATTCGCTTGTTGGGCAAGACATTGCACCGACCGATGCCACAGAGTGCACCAAAGTCGTCACGTGGTACCGCAACGGCGTCACCCCCGCCGTGACGGCCTGGTACGACGGTGACCGCGCCGCGAACGTACCGGTGCAGCGGCGCGACGGCCGGTTGACCTTCGATCTGGGGTCGTTGACGGCTGCGCAGGTCGATCGCCTGGATGTCGAATGGCCGGCCAGCACGTTGGCGCAGACCACGATCATCGACACACCCGGCACGTCGTCGCTCTCGCGCGATGTCTCCGCGCGCACATTGGCGATGCTCACTCCCGAGAACTCGTCCTCCGGAGCCGACGCCGTCGTCTATTTGCTTCGCACGCTCAACGCATCCGACGTGTCCTTTCTCGGGCAGATCGGGGCGCACGTGGGCGGCGACTCCGGACCCCTCGGCGTCATCGGTGTGGTCTCGCGGGCCGACGAGGTCGGCTCGGGACGGATGGACGCGATGATGTCGGCCAAGGAGGTCGCCGCGCGATTCGCGTCCGAGCTCGAAGCCACCGGCCTGTGTCAGGCAGTGGTCCCGGTTGCGGGTCTGCTCGCACTCGGTGCAGAAACGTTGCGGCAGAGCGAATTTGCTGCCTTCGAGATGTTGGCGACGGTGCCCACGGAGGATTTGCAATTGGCAATGCTTTCGGCCGACCGCTTCGTACGCCCCGAGAGCACGCTGCCGGTCGACGCCGCGCTCAGAGCCAGCATCGTCGACCGCTTCGGCCTGTTCGGAATTCGTATGGCGGTCACTCTGATTCGGCTCGGGGTGCGCGATTCGCCCACGCTTGCTGCTGATCTGATCGAGCGGAGCGGCCTGAGCGAACTACGCTCGGTGATCGACGTGCAGTTCGGACAACGGGCCGATCAACTCAAGCTGCATTCGGCGCTGGTTGCACTGCAGCGGATTTTGGAGTTTCGGCCGGAATCGCATGCCCTGCGTACCGAGGCCGGCCGGATGCTGGCGGACGTGCACGGCTTTGCGGAACTACGCCTGCTGGGCCGATTGCGCTCCACCACACCGAAACTCCCGGAGGGTGGCCTGCTGGATCTGCAGCGCATCATCGGTGGGTTCGGTATTTCCGCCACCGAACGGCTGAACTTGCCACCCGATGCTGGTCTCGCCCAACAACGAGAAGCCGCGCTGGCGGCCGTGCGCAAGTGGCGCGGCTTGTCCGAGCACCCGCTGCTGGATCAGTTCACCTCGGGCTCGTGCGCACTCGCCGCCCGCAGCGCGGAGGGGATACTCGCTTCCCTGGCGGCCTGAGCCTTACCGGGAGGAGTGTCTCCGGGGGAGTAGGGCGATGACGGTCGCAGCGGCTGCCGCTGCTGCGACCACGAACGGTCCCCACAGCAGAACGCCGCCGAGTAGCGCGGAGGCGTCGGACACGAAGGTCGAGAACGTGACGGCCGCACCGACGGTCAAGATCCCGACTGCGCCCATCAGAACCTTGGACGACGTCGCCGCGCCGCGCAACAGATTGAGTGCGACGAAGCCGAGCAGTACGAGTACCGATCCAGCGGCACCGCTGGAGAACAGCGTGGCCGAGGCGGTGTTGCGGATGTCGGCCGCGCTGGCCGTCGAGTCCTGCTGCGAGACTGCAGTTTCTACGCCGGACAGTACAGCCTCCCAGTTCAGTGCGATGACTACCGCCAACGCGAACACCAGCACCGCAGTGCACGTCCACAGTCCGGTCGCCAGCCTCGGCAGAACCGAGGACGTGGTCTCCTGCCGTGGCCGAAGCGGCTCGACGGACACCTCCGGCCGCGGTGGTTGCGGGCGAACAGGCCGAGGCCTGTTCGCTGTCGAATCGTTCGGTTCGTCTGCCACGGTGCAGGAGTCTATCGGCCTGTGGGGGTCTGCCCGTCAGCTTGCCCGGGCCAATTGATCCGCACGATCGACGGGAAACGAGACTGCGCCGATAGTCTTCCATGCGTCCAGCGCTACCTCGAAGGACGCAATCTGATCTGCGTTTCGCGGCGGTACGTACAGAACCTTCACCGGCACATCGCGAGCGACCTCGAGGCGGTTGGGTCCACGCACCTCGCCACCTGAACTGCGTAATTCGTGCATCTTGAATCCCCATGCGAGGACACGGTCCACCAATGGCGTTGTCTCTTTTAGGTCGAACGCCCAGACTCGCGATACTTCTTCCACTCGAGGTCCGGACAAAGCAAAATCGAAATCCAGGGTTTGCTTGCCCGCTCGGACCTTCACCTTGCGTGTGAGAGCAAGGTCGGGACGTATCCGGTTGTACGCCGCCTCCAGTTTTGCCAAAGCAGCGTAATGAGAGGTCGAACGTGCGGCCTTCTCGTGTTCGAGAACGAGCCGCGGGTAGAGAAGGTCGATGGCGGCTTCCGCTGATTCGGCAACAACGGGTAAGGGAGCGCTCAGTTGAACTACGTTGTTGTGAAATCCCACCCAGTCGTGCACGGTGTGTTCGCTCAGCACCAGGCCCGACAGAGCTTCGACTTCGCGCGCAGCCAGACTTTCGATCGAGTGCGCCCACGACTTGGCCGAGTCGAGACTGCCACCGAGCCGACTCGCCCTGTCGAACGATTCCACGGTACGAGCGGCCCAATCGGCACCATCTCGTCCGACGAGCAATCCGATGTTGACGAACTCGCCACGGCCGGCGTCAGGCAGGTAACGGAGGATCCAGTAGGAGTAGCGCATCGTTCCTTCCTTCCCTGTCAACTTGTCGAATTCAGTCTCAGCCTTGCCGACACCCCTGCTCGACGGTAGTCCAGCATGTCGATCAAGGCGTCGATGTCGGGTTTTGGTACACCCCACTCCAAAGGAAGGGCGTAGCACGCTCCCACCAGATCCGCTCTCGTCACAGCTTCGAGTCGGTCTGCTGTATCCAGTATCGCCGATTTGTCGAACTGATCCCAGGATCCCCGCCAACGCCACGGAACGTCGTGCGATCGAAGACACGAATCGGCGTCCCAATTTCGAGCGTCGTGAATCCACATGTTGTGGTCGAAGCTCCACATACTTCGATTCGCATCGCCGTGCTCGTACAACCACTGCTCGTCGCTGCCGAAGCACCAATCCCACAGAGCGGCCCACTTCGGCCAACGACGAGCATTGTCGTCGTCCCGAAGGTACGTTTGATCGCGTCGCTCCTCTGCATCGTTCAGTTCCAATGAAGCGTGAGCGACGCAGGCCCTGAGGGTAAGCCCTGATCCCGACAACTGACCCGACCAGTCGTCGGAAATGTCCATCAGTGCGGTGTCGCGGACCGGGGCCTCGATCAAGTGACCGAGAGCAGTCACAATTTGTTCGGTTGCGAGGATCCTCGGTCCTTGATCCTGGAACGGCACCTTGATCCAGTAGGTCTTTCCGGAGGCAGCGAGTCCTCGGAAGGCACGAGTACCGGACTCCGGTGCATGCATCGGCAGCAATGCCGCCAGAGATTCGTGGATGCCGGTCACATAGAGGGCAGTGCCCGACATTCAATCCCCCGATATGAGTTGTCGACTACGGTGCGACGGAGTGTAGCTACCGGTCGGGGCGCGGAGTCGTCGACCCAGCAATCGGATCCGGCGGCCGTCTCACCGCAGCACCACCGCGACTCCCTCGTACGGGCCGAGGTTCATCGGGAAACTGTGCAGTTCGTCGACCGTCGCGATCTCGTTGTCGTCGAAGACATCGATTGCGCAGGTGCCGGGCACCAGGTGCTTGGACTGGATGGTTGCGCTGATCTCGTCGGACGAGAAGTTCAGCACCGTGGCCTGGATCGTGCCTTGGCCGAGCTCGTGCACCATCACCAGCAGACTCTTGTGCGAGACCGTCGGAATGTCGATCTGCTGCGCAGTGGCGATGCCGTACTTGTTGCGCAGCTCGATGATTCGCGCGAGCTGACGGGCGAACGACTGCGGGTCGGCCAACTGCTCCGGTAGCGACCCGTACAGGCTGCGTCCGCGAGGAATACCCGACTCCGAGCGCACCGCGTCCGGGAAATACCCCATCAGGTCGTGTGCACCGCGGTTGAGCCAGCGCGTGTCTCCCTCTCGAATGAGATCCTCGACCTCTTCGGCCGCGACAGGAAGAACGCCCAGCAAGTCCCAGCCGGACAGCGCGAACACGCCCGGCTGCAGTGCGTTGTACATCGCGAGCAGCAAGTGGGCTCGTTTGACCGTCTCGATATCCTGCTCGTCCATCCGATCGAGGTCGCGGATACCGAGCGAAGCGGTGATCACACTGGCTGTGGTGCAGGCGATTCCGTTGGTCGTGAACGTTCGGTTGTACGGTG
Organism: Rhodococcus sp. NPDC078407; assembly: GCF_044542515.1. Taxonomy (NCBI): domain Bacteria; kingdom Bacillati; phylum Actinomycetota; class Actinomycetes; order Mycobacteriales; family Nocardiaceae; genus Rhodococcus; species Rhodococcus sp. NPDC078407. The sequence continues at coordinate 320,457 of NZ_JBITUQ010000002.1, forward strand.
CCCAGCGTCCGGTGAGTCGGTCGGTGAGTTCACCGCGAATGCGGTCGCCCAGGTCGCAGCCCTTGACCGACTCTCCGCCATAGGCGAATTCGTCCTCTGCGTGCAGCGTCGCGAAGTGGATGAGCTCGAACGTCATCTCGTCGTGGTTCTGCAGAGCGTGTACCAGCGACGCTGTGTCGACACCGTGATCGCAGGCCAAAGTCATAGTGAGCCTGAGGAATTCGGTGTTCCCCATGACGAGGGCATGCTGATAGGCGGGTCGGTTGATGAAGTCGTACGACAGATCGGCACCGTTTTCACCCATGGCCTTGATGTCGTCGATCGTCAGGTTCAATTCCTGGAAGGTGAACCCGCCCATCTTGCGCACCACGCTGGCAATCAGGTGGTTCGCGGCCTCGGACAAGGGATGGCCCTCGGACCAGCCCGGTCCTTCGGCTCGTCGCTCGACGCCGAGAAAACCGTTGGCGTCCAAGCGCAAAGCGCCTGCGCCCAGATCGGCGATGGAGTGGCACGCGTCGCCGATCACCAATCGCATGCCGGCGAAAGAAGGATCGAGCCAGTTGATCGAGGGCTGACCGGCCTTGAAGTAGTGCAGGTACACCCATCGACGTTCGACGCCGTCGATGCCGACGACGGGAGGTGTTGCGCTCCAGTTGGTTTCCTTCACGCCGAGTTCGTAGAAGATCACTCGCTGCAGCTGACCGATGATGTAGCCGGCGCGGGCGAGATTGGCCTCGGCATCGGCGTCGATGTTCTGCGAATCGGCACCGGCGCGCACTCGTGGCAGCAGATGCCAATCCTGCGGTTCGATCTCGACCATGTGGTAGATGCCGGGGTAATCGGCGACGGCCATCTCGGCGAGTCGGAAGTCGGCACCCTTGCCGGTGTGGCCGGGGACGATGTCGTCGATGACGATGCCGTCGTACGCCGAGGCCACCACGCAGAGCCGTCGGAACTCTTCCTCCGAGCCGAAGGCGGGGTCGATCTGCATGCCGATGCGGTCGAAGTGGCCGTCGACCGAGGGGGTCGGCCGCCAGCCGTGGATGCCGCCCGCCACCTTCACCGGGCCGGTATGCACTGCGGTGACGCCGATCTCGGAGAATGCCTGCCACAGCTTCTCGTCGCCGAGGGTGCTCAGGAAGCTCGTCTGCGGAGCATTGATCACCGAGATGGGGTACGCGGTGAACCACACGGGCGCGCGCTCGACGGCGGCGCGCGGGTCGGGATCTGCATATGGGTTCTGCCACATACTGCCCTTGCCCGAGAGCTGCTCGGCGATCAATTTGGCGTCGCGCAGCATCGACTGCTCGGTGAGCCAGTCCACGTATTCGGGGTTCGAGGCCACCGGTTCGCTGTCCGGGGTAGGGCCGCCGGTTCGGTTGGCACGGCGCACCGAGGGTCGAAGTGGTTTCGGCCGAGCCGGGTAGAACTTCTCGTCGTAGGTGATCTCGCTCGGTTCGTGCTGCACTTCGGGATCCATGTGCCTCCGTAGCCTCGCTTTTCCTCAACCCTACGTAGGGCGCGGCCGATCCGCAGAGTTGTGGTTCCCCTTATCTCGAACCCGTGAAACCTTGCACGCAGACCGGTGAGATCTACGTCGAATCACACCAATGTCATTCGCTGGGGTCGTTTTCCTTCGATATGCGAACGTCATCGAATCGAGACCGCCTGGTGTGGAATGTCTGTTTCTTGTGGGCCATAGTGGGATACGTACCAACTGTCCCTTCAGTCACATCAGACTCATCAGTCACACCCCCACAGCTACAGGAGTTGTCCATGCGACGTCTTGCCCGCACATCTGTCCTGGCCTCGACGGCCGCACTGGCCGCCGCCATCGGTGCGGTTGCCCTCGTGCCCACGGCCTCGGCCCAGCCCGAAGCGGAAGAGCCTCCGATGCCCCTCGGCTCCGTGGTGCTCGAGAGCCCCGACCTGGTGGTGACCATGGCCGCCGTCTGCGACACCACGGTCGAGGACGCACCCGAAGGCGGCTTCGTCGCACTGGAGGTCAAGGTCGAGAACGTCGGCGCGGACGACGCGTCGAACGTCAACGTCAACTACGGCGCTTTGCCGGGCGTTCAGGGCCAGAACACCGAGGCGACCATCGAGGCAGGCCAGGCGGCGACGTACACCGTGCCCTCCGGCGATCGTGAGTGGGTCGCCCGCCCCGCAGGTGCAGCAGCCTTCGCCAGCGCGCTCGACGCCGACTTCATGAACAACATCACCGCCGGACTGCTCAGCGTCAACTGCATCCCCGCACCGGTCGAGGAGCCTGCCGAGTAGTTCTTCCTATCGCACTTTCTCCCCGCTGCGCCGCGACGATCCTTGCTGATCGTCGCGGCGTTGTGCGCTCCGCGCAGTGGTGCGGTTAGGTGCCCCAGGCGGCACTCAACCGCACCACTGCGCCGCAGGCGCACTCGGGAACAAATTCGCCACACCCTCCGTTGTGCAGGTCAGCAGCCTTGAGTGGATGAGGCTCAAGTTGGAAGTTGACGCGACAGATTGCGTTGTGCAAACTTGAGCGGAGTTCGCTCACCCAGGGACTGAACCCCAGCAATAACAGGAGGAAACATTATGGCTCGTGCGGTCGGTATCGACCTCGGGACCACCAACTCGGTCGTGTCCGTCCTCGAGGGCGGCGAACCGGTTGTCGTCGCCAACTCCGAGGGATCACGCACCACCCCGTCGATCGTCGCTTTCGCCAAGAACGGTGAAGTGCTGGTCGGCCAGCCCGCGAAGAACCAGGCGGTCACCAACGTCGACCGCACGATTCGTTCCGTGAAGCGCCACGTCGGCACGGACTGGACCGTGGAGATCGACGACAAGAAGTACACCCCTCAGGAGATCTCCGCGCGCACGCTGCAGAAGCTCAAGCGCGACGCCGAGGCCTACCTGGGTGAGGAAATCACCGACGCGGTCATCACCGTTCCCGCGTACTTCGAGGACGCACAGCGTCAGGCCACGAAGGAAGCCGGCCAGATCGCCGGCCTCAACGTCCTGCGCATCGTCAACGAGCCCACCGCGGCCGCACTCGCATACGGCCTGGACAAGGGCGACAGCGAGCAGACCATTCTCGTGTTCGACCTCGGTGGCGGCACGTTCGACGTCTCGCTGCTGGAAATCGGCGACGGCGTCGTCGAGGTTCGTGCGACGTCCGGCGACAACCACCTCGGTGGCGACGACTGGGACGAGCGCATCGTCACCTGGCTCGTCGACAAGTTCAAGGCTCAGAACGGCATCGATCTGACCAAGGACAAGATGGCTCTGCAGCGTCTGCGTGAGGCTGCCGAGAAGGCGAAGATCGAACTGTCCTCCGGGCAGAGCACCTCGATCAACCTTCCCTACATCACGGTCGACGGCGACAAGAACCCGCTCTTCCTCGACGAGCAGCTCAGCCGCTCCGAGTTCCAGAAGATCACCTCCGACCTGCTCGACCGCACTCGTGCGCCGTTCCAGGCAGTGGTCAAGGACTCCGGCATCGCTGTCAAGGACATCGACCACGTCGTGCTCGTCGGTGGTTCGACGCGTATGCCCGCGGTCTCCGAGCTGGTCAAGGAACTCTCCGGTGGACGCGAGCCCAACAAGGGCGTCAACCCGGACGAGGTCGTGGCCGTCGGCGCTGCACTGCAGGCCGGTGTCCTCAAGGGTGAGGTCAAGGACGTTCTGCTCCTCGACGTCACGCCGCTGTCCCTCGGCATCGAGACCAAGGGTGGCGTGATGACCAAGCTCATCGAGCGCAACACCACCATCCCGACGAAGCGTTCCGAGACCTTCACCACCGCTGACGACAATCAGCCCTCGGTGCAGATCCAGGTCTTCCAGGGTGAGCGCGAGATCGCCTCGCACAACAAGCTCCTCGGCTCCTTCGAGCTGACCGAGCTGCCCCCGGCTCCTCGCGGCGTCCCGCAGATCGAGGTCACGTTCGACATCGACGCCAACGGCATCGTGCACGTCACGGCCAAGGACAAGGGCACCGGCAAGGAGAACACGATCAAGATCCAGGACGGCTCCGGCCTGTCCAAGGAAGAGATCGACCGCATGGTCGCCGACGCGGAAGCTCACGCAGACGAAGACAAGGCTCGTCGCGAAGAGGCCGAGGTCCGCAACCAGGCCGAGTCCCTCGTCCACCAGACGGAGAAGTTCGTCAAGGACAACGAGGACAAGGTCGACGCCGAGCTCAAGGGACGCGTCGAAACCGCCATCGCCGACGCCAAGACGGCTCTCGCGGGCAGCGACATCTCGGCAGTCAAGACCGCCGTGGAGAAGCTCTCGACCGAGTCGCAGGCACTGGGCACCGCTATCTACGAGGCTCAGGCCGCGGAGCAGGGCGGCGCAGAGGGTGGCGCGCAGGCCGCTGACGACGGTGTCGTCGACGCAGAGGTTGTCGACGAGCCGGCCGACGACACGGACAAGAAGTGACGTCCGACAACACCGAGCAAGAACCGGTCACTTTCGTGGACAAGCGAAAGATCGATCCCGAGACCGGTGAAGTACGGGAAGGTGACGCAGTTCCGGAGCCCCTTGCGGGCACCGGTACTGCGCCCCAGCCCGGCTCGGTTGACGCAGGGGACGACGATGCAGAGGTCGACGCCCAGGTAGTGGAAGACCCGCGGGACACGCAGGTTGCAGAGCTCACCGCAGATCTGCAGCGCGTGTCGGCGGAGTACGCCAACTACCGTCGTCGTACCGATCGGGAAAAGCAGACCGGGGCGGAGAATGCGAAAGCATCCGTCGTCTCGCAGCTGCTTCCGGTTCTCGACGACCTCGAGCGGGCTCGCCAGCACGGCGATCTCGAGACCGGACCGCTCAAGTCTGTGGCAGACAAGTTGGCAGGGGTGTTCTCGAACATCGGCCTGACCACCTTCGGGGCCGAGGGCGACGCCTTCGACCCGGCCATTCACGAGGCCGTCTCCCACGAGGGCGACGGCAGCAGTCCCGTCGTCGGAACGCTGATGCGCAAGGGCTACAAGCTCGGCGAGCGCGTCTTGCGGACCGCAATGGTGGGCGTCGTGGACGGCACCGGCCAGGATGCAGCAACAGAAGAATCGGACGCACCCGCGTCCGACGAGCAGTAAAAAGAAATAGCGCGAGAGGAGGAGACGCCCGGTGAGCCAGCGGGAGTGGATCGAGAAGGACTTCTACAAGGAGCTGGGCGTTTCCTCCAGCGCGTCTGCAGAAGAAATCAAGAAGGCGTACCGAAAGTTGGCTCGGGACAACCATCCCGACGCCAATCCAGGTAATGCCGCGGCCGAGAACAAGTTCAAGGCGGTCAGCGAGGCGCACGCCGTCCTCGCCGACCCAGCCAAGCGAAAAGAGTACGACGAGGCCCGACGGCTGTTCGCCTCCGGCGGCTTCGGTAGCCGCGGCGGCGGTGGATTCTCGCCCGGCGCAGGCGGATTCGGTGGTGGCGGCCAGACGTTCGATGTCGGCGACATCTTCGGTCAAGGCGGCGGCGACGGCGGAATCGGCGACCTGTTCGGTGGCTTGTTCAACCGCGGCGGCGGGCAGCAACGCACCCAGAACAACCGTCCCCGACGCGGTAGCGACGTCGAGACCGAGACCTCGCTGCAGTTCCGTGAAGCGGCACAGGGCGTGACGGTCCCCTTGCGGTTGACCAGCCCGTCCTCGTGCACCACCTGCCACGGCAGCGGTGCCAAGCCCGGAACGAGCCCGCGCGTGTGCCCCAGGTGCAACGGACAGGGCGTCGTGAACCGCAATCAAGGCGCGTTCGGCTTCAGCGAGCCGTGCGACGACTGCCGAGGCAGCGGATCCATCATCGATGAGCCGTGCGCCGACTGCCGCGGAACCGGTGTTCAGAACCGCACCCGAACCATCACCGTGCGGGTACCGGCCGGCATCAGCGACGGCCAGAAGGTCAGGCTCGCCGGTCAGGGAGAAGCAGGGCTTCGCGGTGCGCCGTCGGGCGATCTGTTCGTCACCGTACGGGTCCAACCCGACAAGGTCTTCGGCCGCAACAACGACGATCTGACGGTGACCGTCCCGGTGAGCTACGGCGAGCTGGTGCTCGGCACGACGCTGTCGGTGCCCACCCTCGACGGCCGCGTCGGTGTGAAGGTGCCACCGGGAACGGTCGACGGCCGAGTGCTGCGCGTGCGCGGTCGCGGTATCCCGAAGAAATCCGGTACCGGTGATCTGATGGTGACCGTCAAAGTTGCCGTCCCGCAGAAACTCGACGATGCTGCTACCGACGCTCTGAAGAACTATCTGGAAGCCGAGAAGGCCAGCGGATTCGACCCGCGGGCCGGGTGGGCAGGTGTGTGATGTCGGTCCCTCCCGAGGCTGGATCTGCCAAAGCTGGTGGAGCTCAAGCTGATCCCGACGCCCAGATCTTCGTGATCTCGGTTGCCGCGCAGCTGGCCGGCATGCACGCGCAGACTCTACGTACCTACGACAGGCTCGGCCTGGTCATCCCGCACCGCACCACTGGCGGCGGTCGACGATACTCCGCGCGTGACGTCGCACTGCTCCGCGAAGTGCAGCGTCTCTCTCAGGACGAGGGCGTCAACCTCGCCGGCATCAAGCGCATCATCGAACTGACCAATCAGGTCGAGGCGTTGCAGTCGCGCATCAGCGAACTGGCTCAGGAATTGGCCGCCGTGCACGCGAGCTACCGCCGAGACCTGGTGCCCATTCAACGCAACGCTCTGGTGGTCTGGAAGCCGAAACACCAGCGCTAGATCCCCGTTTCCCGCAAACGCGTGTGCGTTTGTCAGGTGCGCGCATTCTCGTGAGCGATTCGGTCACTGATCCGCGCGCATTCAACAGACGCGCGTGCGTTTGCGGCCTCGACCCGGCGCGAACCCTGCGCGCGTGTGCGAGACACCCGGCGAGGGCACCTATCCTGGTTCTCATGCAGGGGTGGAGATCGACAGTCGTTCAGTATCATCGCCTTCGGAACGACCTCGCGGTGATCAGACTCGAAGGCGACGCGGTTCCGTTCAGGGCAGGCCAATCCGTGTCGGTGAAGGTTCCGCAGAATTCTGCGTCGACGCGGCGGTACTCACCGGCGCTGCCGCCCTCGCGTGACGGCAAACTGGAATTTCACGTTCGAGCCGTTCCGGCAGGCTGGGTCAGCGGTGGGATTGTCAACGAGACTCGGCCCGGCGATGTCTGGGAGATCAGTGATCCGCAGGGAGGCCTGCATGTCGATGATTCGGGTCGCGATGTCGTCATGATCGCGGGCGGTACCGGCTTGGCTCCGTTGCGAGCGATTCTGCTCGACCTCACACGCTGGGAGCAGCCACCGAACGTGACGTTGTTCGTCGGCGGAAAGTCGCCTCGCGATCTGTATGCCGGGGACATGCTGTGGTTGATGGCGTCGCAATTGCAGTGGTTGACCGTCGTGCCCGTCGTCGATCAACTGCACGAGCCGTGGGCCTCGGACCGATGGAGCGATCGGATTCATGCCGAAATGGCGTCAACAGCTTCATTTTTCGAGCCGGAACATTGCTGGGAAGGCAGTGTGGCCGACGTCGTCGCCACGCAGGGCCCCTTCCCTGACCGCCAAATTCTGGTGTGCGGATCCCCCGGAATGGAAGCGGCCACCGTGCGCGCACTCGTCGAAATCGGCACACCATCAGAGGCAATCCGACGCTGACAAACGCTGTCCCGGACAATCAGGGCAGCTGCAGAATCCGTCGCAGATGGGCCAGATCCTCAGCGGACACGGCGGTGAAATCCGGCGGCGGTGCGTCGGCGATGGTTCTGGCTCTCTCCGCGAGCCGGCGGCCGGATTCGGTGAGTCCGATGATGCGGCGTCGGCGATCGTCCGGATCTTCGGTGCGGACGACCAATCCGCGTTTCTCGAGCTCGCGAACATTGAGCGAAACGTACGGCGCATCGGACGCAAGGATTTCGGCCAGCTCCGTGACTGTCCGGTCACCCGTGAGGAGTTTGGTGAGCAGCTTCGCCCGCAGGAAGCTCATGCCGGTGGCATCGGCGACGGCTCGTCGGGTGTCGTGCTTCTCCAGCATCAGGGCGCGCATCTCGCGCCAGACGTGGGCGGCTTCCGAGTCGGTCATACGAGTACCGGTTGATCGATACGCTCGGCGGTAGAGCGGGCCCATCGACCGGTGGTGACGATGGCGAGCACGGTGACCACCACGCCGGCACCGGCGATGACGAACCACGCGGGAACTGCGGCAGCGGTGAAGCCGTCGGATATTTCACCGACGATGCTCGCTGTGACGATGGAACCGACGACGGCCACGCCGAGTGATTGGCCCACCTGCCTACTGGTCGACGCGATGGCGGACGCCACTCCGGCTTGGCTGCGCGGCATCCCGGACACTGCGGTGTTGGTGATCGGGGCGTTGACCATGCCGAACGAAATTCCGAAGATGACGTACGCGACGGCCAGCCATGCGAACGAGGTCGTCGGCGTCAGTCGGGTGAGCATGAGCGCCGAGGTCACGAATCCGATTCCGGCAACGAGCAACGGAAGGCGCGCTCCAAGGTTGCCGACGATGCGCCCGGAGATCGGCGCGAAGATCAGCGTCATCAAGGCCATCGGCAGAGTGTAGAGACCGGCATGCAGTGGCGAGTAGCCCCGCACGTCCTGCAGGTACAGAGTGTTGAGGAACAGGAATCCGCCGAGGGACGCGAATGCACATACCGCGATCACCGTCGCTCCGCTGAAGGGTGCGCTGCGGAAGAACTTCAGCTGGATCAACGGTTCCTCGATGCGAGTTTCGACCACCAGCAGGCCGACGAGGGATCCGATCGCCACGGCACCGGTGAGCACGATCAGAGGCGATCCCCATCCCTTCGCGGGACCCTCGATGATGGTGAACACCAGTGATGCCAGGAACGCGAAGATGAGGAATTGGCCGGCCGGATCGAACTTTCTCGCGTGATCGGCCTTGGATTCGGGCACGAACTTCAGCGTCATCGCCAGCGCGAAGATGCCGACGGGGACATTGATCCAGAAGATCGATTGCCAACCGGCACCGGTGACGAGGACGCCGCCGAGGGCAGGGCCTGCCGACATGGAGATTCCGACGACGGCACCCCACATGCCGATGGCTCCGGCACGTTCCTTGGGGTCGGTGAACGTGTTGGTGATGATCGACATCGCGACGGGATTCATCATCGAGCCGCCAACGGCCTGCAGCATGCGGAAGGCGACGAGCCATCCGAGCGACGGCGCAATGCTGCACAGCAGAGACCCGAGCACGAACGTTCCGGTGCCGATCAGAAAGAAGCGTTTGCGGCCGAACTTGTCGGCCATCGAGCCGCCGAGCATCAGCAGGGAGGCCACGACCAGCGTGTATGCGTCGATGATCCACTGCAGGCCCGATACCGACGCATCGAGGTCGGTGCGCATCGACGGCAGTGCCACATTGACGATCGTGTTGTCGGTACTGACGAGAAACAGGCTCAGGCAGCAGATGCCGAGCACGAGATATCGATGCCGTCGGGTCAGCTCGGCCATGTGCGCCTCCGCACTATTGCTTGTATATCTACAACTATTACATGACTACTCCTAAGTTGTTCGACGAGCAAGTGAGTGGACGCCGGACGGTGCCCGATAGGGTGTGTGTCACAGACTTGCTCGAACCCGCTCGCTCGCTGAATGGAGAACAACAGTGGCTTCCGAGATCGCACCAGGCGACCTGGTTCAGGCGTCCGGGCACGCCGGCCCGTGGAAGGTGCTCGAGATTCGTCAGGGTCTGGCGTTGCTCGAACACCACGACGGGCATCGGCTGTCGGTACGCACCACCACGGTCGAGGTGGTGCGCAAAGCGTCGAGCAGTGGGAGTTCGAGCCCACAGGCCGAGGCGGAGAGCGACAGTCCCTCACTGTTCGACGAGAGCTGACCTACCTCACGTCTGTTACTACCTGCTGAGGTTGGTGCCCTCGGCCGGTTGTGCCAGAGCGGACAGGAACGACCGAGCCCAGCGGTCGACGTCGTGGGCGAGTACCTGCCGACGCATGGCGCGCATATGGCGTTTGCCGGCCTCGGGTTCCTGTTCCAGCGCGCCGGTGATGGCGTCCTTCACGCTGTCCAGGTCGTGTGGATTGCACAGGTACGCCTGGCGCAGTTCTGCTGCGGCACCGGTGAATTCGCTGAGCACCAGAGCGCCGCCTAGGTCGCTGCGGCAGGCCACGTACTCCTTGGCGACGAGGTTCATGCCGTCACGTAATGGTGTGACCAGCATGACGTCGGCGGCGACGAAGTAGGCCAGCAGGTCGTCGCGGGGGATCGGCCGATGCAGATAATGAACGACTGGATGGCCGACCTGGCCGTACTCGCCGTTGATGCGGCCTACCTGCTGCTCGATTTCACCGCGCATCGCGACGTAGCTTTCGACGCGTTCACGGCTGGGGGTGGCCAACTGCACGATGACGTTCTCGGCTGGGTCGACGCGGCCCTCTTCGAGCAATTCACGAAAAGCGTTGAGTCGGACGTCGATTCCCTTGGTGTAATCGAGTCGGTCGACACCGAGCATGATCCGCTTCGGATTGCCAAGATCTTCGCGGAGTTGCTTCGCGCGATCGCGGACGGCCTTCGAGCGCGACTTGGTGTCGAGGTCGCCGGAGTCGATGGAGATCGGGAAGGCACCCACGCGCACTGTCCGGAAGCCGACCTGCACGACGCCGAGCTTGGACCGCACCCCCACGGTGCCGCGTGATGTAGTTCCCCCGGCGAGGCGTCGGGCAAGGTAGAGAAAGTTCTGCGCGCCGCCGGACAGATGGAAACCGATCAGGTCGGCACCGAGTAGGCCTTCGACGATCTCGGTACGCCACGGCATCTGCATGAACAGCTCGATCGGCGGAAACGGGATGTGCAGGAAGAACCCGATGGTGAGGTCGGGGCGCAGCATCCGCAGCATCTTCGGGACGAGTTGGAGCTGATAGTCCTGAATCCAGACCGTCGCTCCCTGCGCCGCCGCCTCCGACGTCTTCTCTGCGAAGCGTCGGTTGACCTCGACGTAGGCGTTCCACCAGTCGCGGTCGTACACCGGCTTGACGATGACGTCGTGGTAGAGCGGCCACAGGGTGGCGTTGGAGAATCCCTCGTAGTACTGGGCGTATTCCGTCTCGCTGATCGGCACCGGTCGTAGCTGTAGGTCGTCCTCGACGAACGGCTCGACGTCGACGTCCGATACGCCGACCCACCCCACCCACGCACCCTTGTTGGCGCGCAGGATCGGTTCGAGAGCGGTGACCAACCCGCCGGGGCTTCGCTTCCATCGCGTGCTTCCGTCCGGAAGCTTTTCCAGATCGACCGGCAACCTGTTGGCTACGACGACAAAATCCGAACCCTGCGAGGCGTCAGCCACAACTGTCCAATCCGCTTGTAGATCTCTGGGAAAACAGACCTGCGAAGACCTGTCAGTCGGTCTTCGCTACGGGGTCTATACCCAGCATCGACAACAACATGCGGCATTCGTCCGCATCGGTCGCGTAGGCGGCGACGACGCGCTGAGCCTGGCTGGCCGTCTCGTACTCGAGTGGGACGATGTCCTCGTCGGCGATGTCGTTGTCGGTGGAAGTCTTCGCAGGCATGGCGTTCTCCGTACTTTCTACTGGACTTTCGTGGTGTTCCTGGCCCCGACTCTATGTAAACGGGGCACCCCCTCGCCAGTTCCCGATGCCATAGGCTGCAGCAAATGACCGATTCTGTGCCGCTCCGCCATGCTCGAACGGTGGTGGAGGCCCCTCCTCCGGCCACCGGCTCCGCGATTCTGCGGCGCACCGTACGACGCCACCGCGCGCGACTGATCGTCTCTTCTCTGCTGTTCGGAGTGCATCAGCTGTGCGAAACGATGGTCCCGGTGGCCATCGGTCTCATCGTCTCGCGGGCCATCGACACCGGTGATGTGACCGCGATGATCATCTCGCTGGTCGGTCTGGCCGCTCTGTTCGTCACCTTGTCGTATGCGTTCCGGTTCGGTGCCCGCATCATCGTCGTCGCCATCGAGCGAGAGGCCCACGACGTGCGCGTGGAGGTAGCCGGCCGGGTCCTCGATCCCCGTGGACTGCGCACCGATCTGGCGGCGGGAGAGTTGCTGACGGTCTCGACGTCCGACGCCGAGAAGGAGTCCTGGATTCTCGATCTCATCGCGCGGGTCTTCGCGGCGGCCGTGGCAGTGGTGGCGTCGGCAGTGGCTCTGCTGATCGTCGACATTCCTCTTGGCCTCGCTGTCGTCATCGGCACTCCGGTGATCCTTATTGCGCTGCAGCGCCTCGCTCCGCTGCTCACCCGCGCCGCAACCGCTCAGCAAACCGAGATCGCGAGTGTGTCGGGGATGGCCACCGATCTGGTCAGCGGGGTGCGGCCTCTGCGCGGAATCGGCGCCGAGGACGCCGCAACCCAGCGGTTCGTGACGTCGAGCCGAACAGCACTGTCGGCCACGCTGCGGATGGCTCGCGCCAACAACGTCTATCAGGGCCTTGCGGCGACGGTCAACGCGCTGCTCGCCGTCGGAATTGCCGGAACCGCAGGATGGTTCGCGTTGCAGGGCAGGATTTCGGTCGGTGAGTTGATCACCGTCATCGGACTGTCGCAATTCGTCATCGAGCCGCTCACCGGGTTGTCGCGGATCCCCGGCGTGGTGGCCGTGGTGCGGGGATCGGCCGACCGGCTCGCCCTCGTCCTCGGTGCGGAACACGTTCTCCCGCAATCGGAGTCCGCGGTGCCGGTAGGTACCGAACTGACCGTCGACGACGTCCGGTTCCGATCGCTCGACGGCCTCGGCTTCCGGGCGGTTCCGGGAGAGTTGCTCGGAGTGGTTGCCTACCGGCCGCAGGACGGCGAAGCGATCGCCGCACTGCTGTCCGGCCAGATCTCCGACGCCGATTACACCGGAGCGGTTCGTATCGGCGGAATTTCGGCGGGGCAGATCGATCTCCGACGGGCCCGCGAGACCGTCCTCGTCGAGCCGCATCTGACCGACCTGTTCGCCGGAACCGTCCGCAGCAACGTCACCGCGGGGCGCGAGCGGCCCGACTCCGAGCTCGACACGGTCCTCCGAGCCTCCGCGGCCACCGACGTCGTCGAATTGCACGAAGCCGGTCTCGATCACGCCGTCACCGACCGCGGAGCCAGCCTGTCCGGCGGACAGCGTCAACGAGTCGCGTTGGCGCGAGCACTGTCGGTCGACGCGCCGGTCCTGGTGCTGCACGACCCCACCACCGCCGTGGACGCCGTCACCGAACATTCCATCGCCCGCGGTATCGCCGAGTTACGGCACACCGAAAAGGGCTCGCAGACAACCATCCTCATCACCACGAGCCCCGCGCTGCTGTCGGTGACCCATCGCGTGCTCGTCGTCGACGGCGGACGCGTCGTCGCCGAGGGAACGCACCACGATCTCGCGGCCTCGAACGCGCAGTACAAGGAGACGGTGCTGCGATGACGGACCCGGAACTACTTCCCATCGCCACCGGTTCCCGCTCCGGCCGGTGGCTGCTGGAACAGCTGCGTCTGCGGAAGGCCCGCACCGCAGCCACACTTCTGCTCGGCGCTGTCGCCGCCGGTATGTCGTTGGTGCCGGTGTACGTGCTCGGTGTGTTGGTCGACCGCGTCCGCGACGGCGCAGAACCTTCGGCGATCGTCGAGGTGGTCGTGGTGATTTCGGTGGCCGCGCTGGTCGGCGGAGTCTTCACCGGTTTCAGCGGCTATCTCATCAGCACTCTGGGGGAAGGGATTTTGGCGTCGTTGCGAGAAGCTGTCGTCGGTCGGGCGCTTCACCTGCCCGTCGCCACGCTGGAACGAGTGGGTAAGGGCGACTTGCTCTCTCGGGTGGGCGACGACGTGGCGGTGATGGCCAAGTCGATCGGTGAAGTGATCCCGCAGCTCGTCGGAGCTCTCCTGCTGGTGTCTCTGAGCATCGTCACGATGCTCGGCATCGACTGGCGTCTCGGCCTCGCCGGTCTGGTGGCGCTACCGATGTACGTGCTGGCATTGCGGTGGTATCTGCCGCGGTCGGCTCCGCTGTATGCGGCAGAACGCGTGGCGATGGGGGAGCGTGCGCAGTCGTTCGTCAGCAGCATGCAGGGTGCAAAGACGGTGCGGGCGTATGGACTCGAAGCCGTCCATCTGAGCGGCATCGATCGTTCGTCGGCGAAGGCGCGCGATATCGGCGTCGACGTGTTCCGCCTGTTCACCCGATTCGGATCTCGGAGCAACCGTGCCGAGTGTGTCGGCCTGTCGGTGATCCTGCTGGCCGGATTCCTGCTGGTACGAGGCGAATACGTCACCGTGGGTGAGACGACGGCCGCGGCGCTGCTGTTCCATCGGCTGTTCAATCCGATCGGCACCTTGATGTACACGTTCGACGACATCCAGTCCGCAGGAGCGTCTCTCGCGCGTCTGGTCGGCGTCATCGACATCGCCGACGAGCGACCGGTGGGCGACGGCTCCGTTCCCGCCGACGCCACCCTCGAGGTCGTCGAGCTGCGGCACTCGTACGACGAGGGTCACGAAGTACTGCACGGAGTGAACCTGCGTGTCGATGCCGGCGAGACGGTTGCACTCGTCGGATCCACCGGTGCCGGGAAATCGACCATCGCCGCCATAGCGGCCGGTTCCATGGCATCGACGTCGGGGACGGTTCGCGTCGGCGGCGCAACGCTGGACGCCTTGGGCAGCGCGGGACTGCGGCGACACGTCGCAATCGTCAGTCAGGAAGTGCACGTGTTCGCCGGCAGGCTGATCGACGACGTGCTGTTGGCCGCACCGGATGCCGACCGCGCCGACGTCGAAGCGGCGTTGCGAACCGTCGGGGCATGGGGGTGGGTCGAGGCGCTCGACGATGGACTCGATACCGCCGTCGGCGAGGGTGGGCATCAGTTGACTGCGGCGCAATCGCAACAATTGGCCCTGGCGCGTTTGGTTCTCGCCGACCCAGCCGTCGCTGTACTGGACGAGGCCACTGCGGAGGCGGGCAGTTCCGGTGCGCGAGAACTCGAGGCTGCCGCCGAGGCCGCCACGAAGAATCGCAGCACATTGATCGTGGCGCATCGCCTGACGCAGGCTGCTGCGGCCGACCGGGTGGTCGTTCTCGAGCACGGCAAGATCCTCGAGCAGGGTCCGCACGACGACCTGGTCGCGGCCGGTGGGCGTTACGCGCAGCTGTGGGAGGCGTGGCAGGGCCGCTGATGGCTTTAGTGATTTGCCTATAGGTATTAGTTTCGGTTACGGTCTTCTCGAATCGAGGAGGCCGCTATGGGACGCGCCGGACTGAATGCGCAGCGCATCGTGCTCGCGGGAGCCGACCTGGCCGATGAGGTCGGCTTCGATCGCGTCACGGCCAGTGAGATCGCCAGGCGCTTCGACGTCAAGGTGGCGAGTTTGTATTCGCACCTGAGGAACTCGCACGAGTTGAATGTCGGCATCGCACTGCTGGCCTTGGACGAGTTGGCCGACCGGGTGTCGGACGCTCTCGCAGGCCGAGCGGGCAAGGACGCGTTGGTTGCCGTGGCGAATGCGTATCTCGACTATTCGCGCGAGCATCCCGGTCGCTACGCCGCGACGCAGTTTCCGCTCGATCACGACACCGCTCGTGCGAGTGCGGGAGTGCGTCACTCGGCGATGATGAAAGCGATTCTCCGCGGGTACCAGCTGAGCGAGGCGGATCAGGTTCACGCTGTTCGACTGTTGGGCAGTGTGTTTCACGGCTACGCGAGCCTCGACGCATCGGGCTCGTTCGCGCACAGTGCGCCCGATTCGCAGGAGTCCTGGGTTCGCATTCTCGACGGAATCGATACTCTCTTGGAGCAGTGGAGGCAATGACGATGGAACCGATCTCCGAACGCGACATCCGGTCGTCGTTCGTCAACTCGTCCAAGGGCGACGCCAAGCGGATCACCCTTCCCGACGCTTTCGACGCGGTGCCGTGGGACGATCTCGACTTCCTCGGTTGGGTGGATCCGAAACTCGCCGGACGAAGCTACATCGTGGTTCCCACCGAGGAGGGTCTGCGGGGAATCGCGTTGCGCTACAAGCCCGGAGGGCCCCGCACGGCGCAGATGTGCAGCATCTGTCTCACCATGCACGCCAACGGTGGGGTTTCGCTGATGGTCGCCGCCAAAGCCGGAGAATCGGGCAGGCGCGGCAATACCGTCGGAACGTACATCTGCTCGGATCTTGCATGCTCGCTCTACGCACGAAAGAAGAAGACCCCGGCACTGGGTCGGCAGTTCAAGGAAGACTTCCATGTCGAGACCCGCACTGCGGCAGTCGAAGACAACATCGGTGCGTTCCTCGCTCGCATCATCGGTTGATCCCGGTGTCGCTGCGACCCGCATCGCATAAGCAACCGCGAGAACAATCCAGCCCCGCACCGAGAACACGGTGCGGGGCTGGAAAAGGTTGTCAACAGAGCTGATCGAGCATTCAGTCCTTGTTCTTCTCCGCGAGGAACAGCTTCTCGATCCGCTCTGCTTCGTCCTTCTTGGCGTCGGCTTCCTCGGAACGCTCTGCTGCTTCGGCCAATGCGGCCTCCGACGGCGCGGCTGCCAACTTCTCCTGCTTGTCGACCTGAGCCTGCTGAGTTTTCTTGCGATCCTCGGCGGCTTTCGCGGTGGCTGCGGCTTGCTCGTCGGCCTTCTTCTTTTTGGCCGCTGCGTCGCGCTCGGCATCCTGCGCGGCCTCGCGCTTGCGTTGCTCCGCTTCCTGGCGCGCGTCGCGGGCTGCTTCCTGAGCAGCAGCGTCGGCTGCACGGCGATCCTTCTCGGCGGCCTCGCGGGCTGCTTTCAGCTCGTCGTTCGCTGCAGTTTTCGTGGCCCGGGCCTCGGCGTCGAGGCGTGCTGCCTCCGCTCGATTCTCGGTGCTGTCGACGAGGGTCTCGCCGCGATCGGCAAGGCTTTTGTCACCCAGCAGGTTTCCGACGGCGCGGTCCAGCGAACCGAGGGTGTGCTCGTAGACCAGACGCGCGGGTGCTTCCGCGTTCATCTTCTCGACGACGTTGGTCTCGATCAGTTGCAGTGGAATGCGAGCGATCTTGTACTGAATACGGAGGATGGTCAGTGGTATGGCTAAAACGCTCATGTAGCGAAACTCCTGGTATGGGGTAGTGGATCAGGCCTGATTGCGGAGCTCTTCGGCCTTCTTGCGATCGGCCTCTGCCTGCCGGAGTGCTTCCTGGTGCTTCTGCGCGGCCACCATCTCGTCGGAGTCTGCGGCAGCCTGCTCGATGCGTCGATCCTCGTTGGCCTCGATCTGCTCGGCTTGGGCGTCGACCTCGGCGGCCGCTCGCTCCTGCGCCACCGTCTCGCGCTTCTCCTGCTCGGCAGCAGCCACCTGGGTCTGCTGCACGCGGGCCGCGTTGGCCTCGGTCACGGCAGCGTTCTCCTCGGCCGCGTCACGGCGGCTCTCCGCTGCGGTGCGCACATCGGCCAGGTCCTCCCCGGCCTCGGAGGCCTGAGCCTCCGACACCCGCTCGGTGGCCTGCGCCTCCTTGCGTTCACGGGCCTGGGCGGCCTGTAACTGGCCCTCGGCAGTCAACGAGTCGTTGCCGGTCACCGCGCCCACGACCTCTTTGGCTTTGCCCTTGATTCCGTCGAGCAATCCCTTGCGTGCATCGCCCGCTACGTTCTCGTCAGTCATGTCATCGCGGGTACCCACTGGCTCTTCGAGTAACCCCGTGGCGGTTCCGAACGATACGATCGCCGACGAACGTATGAGCAGTGAGGAGACCTATGCCTATCGCCAAGATCAACGGCATCGACATCAATTACCAGGTCAAAGGCAGTGGAGACCTGGTAGTTCTCGTCATGGGTACCGGCAGCCCCGGCCGCGTGTGGGAGCTGCATCAGGTGCCCGCTCTCACAGCGGCTGGGTACCGGGTGTGCACCTTCGACAATCGAGGTATCGCGCCGTCGTCGGAGAGTGCTCACGGCATCACCATCGAAGCCATGGTCGCCGATACGGCCGGTCTCATCGAACTCGTTCGTGACGGCGACGAGAAGGCGTTCGTGGTCGGTACGTCCATGGGCTCACGCGTCGCGCAGGAGTTGGCACTGGCTCGGCCCGATCTGGTGCGCAAGGCGGTGTTCCTCGCCGGTCACGCCCGAGTCGACGAGTTCCAGAAGACCCTCGCCCACGGTGAACGAGCGCTGTACGACAAGCGGGTCGAGCTACCCGGAACGTACTCGGCGGCGGTGACGGCAGTGATGAACCTGTCGCCCGCGACGTTGCGTGACGGGCGCAGTGCTCGCGATTGGCTCGATCTGTTCGAGTTCTCGGCGTCGTCGCCCTCGGCAGGTGTCCGCGCACAGCTGGGAATGGAGGACGATTTCGATCGGACGTCCGCCTACCTTGCCGTGTCGGTGCCATGCCTATCGGTCGGATTCGCCGATGACCGGATGATCCCCGCCTACCTCGGCAAGGAGTTGGCCGACGCCATTCCGGGCGCCCGGTTCGTGGAGATCGCGGACGCCGGGCACTACGGATATCTCGAGCGCCCCGAGGCCGTCAACAAGGAAATGCTCGACTTCTTCAAGGCCTGACGGCACCCTCTCCAAGGCCTGACGGCACCTTCTTCATGGCCTGACGGCACCTTCTTCATGGCCTGACGGCACCACGGCCCGACCTGCGTTGCTAGGGTCGTGTGGCACCTCACGGTGCAGACTTACCAATCAAACGTTCGCGACGAGTGAGGCGAGATGAGTACCAACCCGTTCGATGACGAAGACGGACGCTTCTTCGTGCTGGTCAACGACGAAGACCAGCATTCGCTGTGGCCGACGTTCTCCGAGGTCCCACAGGGATGGCGTGTCGTCTTCGGTGAAGACACCCGCGCCGCCTGCCTGGAGTACGTCGAGAAGAATTGGACCGACATGCGCCCGCGCAGCCTGCGTGAGGCCATGGAAGCCGACGCTGCTGCCCGCGCCTCTGCCGAGGGAACCCCCAGCACCGAGGCCTGAGCTCCGCTCTACGAAGTACCCGTGCCGCGCCGCCGACGAACCGTCGGTCGGCGCGGTGCCTCTATGCGGCGAAGCGTCGGACGCAGTAGCTCCTCGGTGCGCGCGATGATGCGTGGCCGACGGAGCGTGCGGGCACCCCATTCGCCCAGGGTGACGCCCGCGGCCAGGCCGCAACTGACACCCAGGGCCGCGAACAGCGAGCTGATTCCGAGCAACAGTTGGTCGTTGAGGATCGCGTACAGACCGCGGTACAGCGACAGACCGGGCAGCAACGGCGTGATGCCGGCCACGGCGACGATCAACGGCGGAATCAGTGCACGACGGGCCAACAGGCCACCTGCCAGCCCGACGACGGTCGCCGCGATGGCCGAGGCGATGATCGGTCCGACGGTCAATGTCTGAGACAGCAAGTACACGAGTGAGCCCGCGAAGCCGCCGATGAACGCGGCCGGCAACGCACGCTGCTCGGCGTAGGTGGCCAGTGCGTAGAACAACGACGCCGCCGCACCCGCCAGCACCTTCGTCGGTACTTCCAGGATGTCCGGTGGTGCCAGGTTGCTGATCTGCGGAAGGTCGCTGCCGATGAGGGCGGCCAATCGCAGTGAAGTCGCGACACCGGCGATGATTCCTGCTGTCATCATCAACACTTCGAAGAACCTGGCCGACGCCGTGATCGGGGCCCCGGTGATCGCATCTTGAAACGTACCGACGAGAGACAGGCCCGACAGCAACACAACGACACCGGCCGCGATGACCATCGACGGAGAGATGCTGATGTTGAGTTGGTCCTGGAAGTTGTAGAGCGTGATCGCGGGGGTGGCCGCGATGAACCCGCCGACGACCTGTTGGAAGAAGAACGGCAGACCGGCTCGGTTCAGGATCCGACCGATTCGATCGATCACCATCGTCGTCAGAAAGCTCACCACGGCCACCAAGAGGCCACCCCCGAGCAGGACGCCGACGGCCGCTGCCATGCCGGACCACGCGAACGTCGCAATCCAGCGGTTGTAGGGATGTGGAGCCTTGGTGATCTCCTCGAGCCGATCCAGCGCTGCACTCGGCGGCATCATCTTGACGCGCACAGCGCGGATCAGACGATCCACCTCGGCCAGACGCGTGAAGTCCATCGAGCGGTAATGCACGATGCGCATCGTCGATGCCGGAGGACGCGTCGGGCCACGGTGGGCACTGAGGGTGATCGAGTTGTACGTGACGTCGACGTCGCACCGCGCGAGGCCGTAGCTCGCGGCGATGAATTGCACCTGCGTCGCCGTATCCACCGCCGAAGTGCCGGAGGCCAGCAACACCTCGCCGACGCGAACTGCGAGGTCCAGAACCTCTGCGACCGACGCATCGTCGGTCAGGTCGATCGGGCGTAGAGGTGACGGTGCTGCGGTCGGCGTATCGATGGTGGCCCGACGCTCACCGGTGAGACGGCTCAACGAAGCCGTCAGGTCTTGCAGGAAAGTCATGACCGTCTTTACACGTAGCTGGGGTGATCCACCGACAAGGTACCTGTTGACACTGAGCGTCCGATGAACGGATATGATTGCGTCGCTTCACTGCCTCCTTAGCTCAGCGGTAGAGCACTCGCCTTGTAAGCGAGCGGTCAACGGTTCAATCCCGTTAGGAGGCTCCACTGAAAAAGGGTTCTGAACTGGCTTTTTGAGCTACTAGTAATGAGATTCATTGCCGATTAGGCGAGCTCAGTGTCACAGAATGTCACAAGTGCCGCAGAACTCGCCGGAACAGCGCCTGGTGAGACCGCCTGCTCCTATGTGGACGGTTGCGGACAAACGCCGGTCAACGCGCATCGTCGGATGGCTCGTCGCGACGCTGGACGAGTGACTGCAAAGTGTCGGCTGCGCCCAGTAGCGCATGGTTCTGGGAATGGACGTAGGTGCGCATTGTGAATGCGTTGTCCGAGTGCCCAAGCCATGCCGAGATGACGGCAATCGGCACACCCTGAAGGTGCAGCAGAGTCCCACACGTGTGGCGGGCGTCGTGGAGGCGGATGTCGGACACCTTGCTGTTGGTGCATAGCCTGCGCCAATAGTCGCTGACCGTATCGGGATGGAAAGGTCGCCCAACAGCGTCGGACACGACGTAGGTGCCAGGGCCGACGTAGGTCGAGCTCTTTCGTTCCACACCCTGCAAGCGGTGTGCAGTTTCGAGTGCGGATTTTAGGGCTGGTGTGAGGGGAAGCGTGCGCTTGGACTTTTCTGTCTTCGGAGGGCCCTCTACGACACGTCCATTGACCGAGACTCGCGTGTTGTTGATTGTCAGGCTGCCGGCGTGAAGATCGACATCGTTCCATCGAAGCCCGCACAGCTCACCGCGTCGGAGGCCGCTCAGAGCAAGCAGCCAAGCGTGGCCGTTCCGATCGCACGTCGATGCTTCCAGGAGGCGTTGCACTTCGTCCTCCGTGAATGTCTGCATCTCGACGTGCACACGGGGCGCGCGGTCGACGAGCGCGGCAACGTCTCGTACCAATCGCCCTTCTCGCATCAGCCCGGTGAGGACTGCGCTTACAAGGTTGAGCATCGGATTGATCGAAGTGGCCTTCCACGGACGTCGCAGTTGGCCATCGGGCTTGACCGAGCGGCCGGCCAACAGATCGTTCACCAGAGCGTCCAAGTGACCTTTGGTCAACTTCTGCACCGCTAGCGCGCCGTAAGTATCGCGCAGCGGTTGAATGGCATGGGTGTACGCGGCTTTAGTGGACTCTCGTACGCGTCGTCCGGCAAGCCACTCAGCGCAAGCCTCCTCGACCGTGGTGGTCGAGGAGGGAACGAATGTCCCCTTCGAGACTTCCTCGAGCACCTTGGATAGGGCTGCGCGAGCGTCCTTCTCCGTAAGAAATCGACGACGCAACTGCGTTCGCTTCGACGCCCGGGTGCCGGTGGCGTCGGCACCACCAGCGTCGACGGTCATTTGATACCGCAACTCGGTACTGCCTGTAGACCGATTGGTGACGTAGATCTTCTTGATCTGTGGCGGCAGTTGCTGCCTAGCCATCCTCTTCGTCCTGCGTGTTCATGCCCAGTTCGGTCATCCGTCTAAAGAGCTCTTCCGAACGCCGTCGAGCATCCTCGTACAGATATTGCATCGACTCGATGTGCTCAGCTGATTCATTCTTGGAAAGGCCGCTTCGGAGCTGCACCCGAGCACGCCGCATCGCCTTCAACGCATCAAGCCATTCACGAGTGATCCCAACGCGATCGTTCTTCGGGTCGAAGGTGTCACGTACCCACATTTCGAAAGGAGCGTCGGATTCCTCCTCGGTCCACTCGGAGCTCGGCCGCATCAGCCCAGCCTCCCCGCTGAACCAGCGGAGGGCATCGTGAGACTCCTGCTGGAGCCCTGGGAGTACTTCGACTCTTCCCTTGGGGAGGTCCGGATAGACCAGTTGTGCTGGTGAGACTCCCAGTGCCGCAGCCAAAATCAAGAGTTCCGAGACGTCCAAGCTCTTCTTTCGTCCGGTCTCCAAGTCCGCGACTACAGATCGCGAGATCCCCCACCCGAAGTCAACCGTCCTGTCGGCAAGCTTTGCTGCGGACAGAGCGGAGTGGTCTTTACCTCGAAGTCGGCGCACTTCCGAGGCGACCCGGGCAACGATCGATTCCGCCCACGACTGCGTCATGGTTACGCAGTCTAGCGGAGAATGTCTCCCCGTTGTGGGATGGCTACGTACTTGGTACTCTGTGGTGGAACCACGTGGACTGACCAGAAATGTCCTGCAGAATGTGGCTCTACTACACAATTCAGTGGAGGTGCTGAAGATGCCCAGACGGTTGTTGTCTGTCCCGGAGGCTATGGCTTGCACGGGACTTGGACGTTCCAACTTCTTCAACAAGATCGCGTCCGGAGAAATCCGGAGCGTGAAGGTCGGCAAGCGCCGGCTGATCCCGGATACGGCCATCGATGAGTACATCGAAGGTCTCGAGGCGCAATCCGACGCCAGCTCAGGCGTCGCGTGAGGCCGAGAGCCAACTGTCCCTCAGGAAACTGAAACGCCCCCGGAAAATCTCAGTGTTACCAGCACCGAGGCCGAGGGCGTCGAAACCACAACCCGTGAGGAAGGAGCTTCGCCACCGATCATAGAGCGTCTTGATAAGTCATTCAAGACATTTCGCCGAGTCACCGTTCTCCGCCCTCGATTTAGGTCAGGGGCCGAGCGGGCGATGACGCATGTTTTGACCCGCGACAGCGCGGTCGAGTTCTTCTGCTCGTGCCGCACAAGCCTTGGCTACGGGACTTCCTAGCAAGGCCTGATGTGCCGCAGCAGCGTCGTTTTCTGGCAGAGCCCGACGTAACACCAGCCTGCCGCCGGCCTGTGCACCCTTTGTAAATCCTCGGAGACCGGCCCCGAGGCACCACCAGCTCGACTGATCATCGAACCGGTGGCGATACCGATTAGCCGCGCGCCCACTGAGGCGCGGGGCTATCGGGCGTGGAGCGGACAACGTGGGTGCGGAAATTGGCTCAGGGGCCATGGGGGGTCCGGAGGGAACGAACGAAGTCCCTTGTCTTTCATACGTCACCACTATGGAGGTACCAATTGAGTTCTCGACCCATCTGCAATGCTGACATGACCAAGTTATCCTGCATGACGAACCGTCATGCAGGCCTCGATCTTTCAGTCCACGCCGCTCGCTTACTCATATCCGTTGTGAACGTCGATTCCGTGAAGATCCAAGCAGAGCAACATATTTGGCTGCTTCAGCTCGAGCGCGGCAGTTCGCCGGTGCAGGCCGCTCCCGCTAGCGGTGCGGCGGCGTTCCGCAAAACTGACGTACCTGAATTACCCGCAAAGAGTGCCTCAGATGACTCGCTGGCGACGGGCGTCATACATCCCGCAGTGGCCATACCTCCAATGCCTGCAAAGGTAGAGAGTCAAGCTCGGGATGTGTTGTTGGTAAATGCTTCTCATGCCACTATGGCGCGTCTTTCGCCTATGGCACGCGACTCACGCATCGCGCCCCTCACCTGTAATTCACCCGACCCTTTTACAGGGTGCGACTCATCCCTCGGTTCCAAGGCGTGCATGACGTCCCATACCCGCAATACCGCCAGTTCGTCCCATTCATCCATGGAAAGTGAGACCCACCATGCCCGCTGACATCTTTGCGTTCTGCAACCAGAAGGGCGGCGTGGGTAAGACCACCACCGTCTTTCACCTCGCCTACGCCGTTGCCCAAGCGGGGAAGCGAGCACTCGTTATCGACGTGGATCCGCAAGGCAACGCCAGCACAGTCCTGACCAGGACCGAGCTCGAGAGCGACGATGTCGGTGTTGCCGACGTACTCGCCGAGTCGTCGAACGCGACCATCGCCGATGCTGTTGTCCCCACCATCTGGCCTGGCGTAGACCTGGTACCCACGTCGCCGGGAAACGAGTCCCTGGCCTATGTCCGCGATCAATTGGTCGTCGCCGGTGCCGGCCGAGAGCGGCGGCTTCGCGACGCAATCGACGTCGTGCGAGGCGTCTACGACGTGGTCCTGATCGACTGCCCACCTAGCCTCGATCTGCTGACCATCAACGCCCTTGTGGCAGCGCGCGCCGCCGTCGTCGTGACTCAGTCCGCGCTGTTCTCAGCGAATGGACTCGCGCGGCTACTGCGCACCATCGACGCAGTCAAGCGCAGCTACAACCCGGACCTCGACATGCTCGGGGCGATCGTCAACCTTCACGAGATCGCGACAATCAGCGGTCGAGAACAACTGATCGAGATCGCCGCGAGCATCAACGTTCTCGGCGATGCCGTACCCAAACGTGTTGTCATCAAGGACTCGATGGAGGCCCAAACCAGCCTGATCGACTGGGGGACAACACAATCTCGCAGCCTGTCGACGATCTACCGCGACACACTTTCGCTGCTCACGAGGGGACACCTGTGATGGGCCGCCCCGAACGTATGAAGAGCGCACTCGCCGGGTCGAGCCCGGTCGACCCGCCGGAGCACACGCAGCACGCACCCGACACCGTTTCGGCGGCCGAGACCGGTGCGCAACCGTCACCGGACAACGCAAAACAGAAGCGTTCGTACTACCTCTACCAGTCCACCGTCGACGATCTTCTCAACGCAGCCGAAGCACTGTCCGCAACACCCGGCGCGCCGCGGGGCCCGTCGGATCTCGTCAATGCGGCGATCGAAGAGTATTTGGAGTTGTTGCGCCACAGATTCAACGACGGTGCGCCCTTCCCGCAACGAACCGGCCCTCTCGCACGAGGACCGAGAATCCGATGAGCCGATCACATTCAGCGGCAATCCCGTTGACAACGAAGCCGTCGGATGTCGTTGCGCTGCATCCAGCGATTTTGCAGTGGGCCCTGGCAACAGCCATTGCGTTGACAGTTGGCATCGCCGGGGCGTCCTTCTGGCTCAGTTTCGCTGTGTTGCGGGATCTCGCGGTGAGGGCTGGGATAGGTCCCGGCGAAGCGTGGGTGATTCCAGTCGTGTTGGACGGGGCGATCGTCTCGACAACCGTGACAGCCATAGCGCTGTCCAACCACACGGACAACCGCACGATCAAGGGCCGTCGCTTCGTCGTCACGATCTTGCGTGTTGCCGCATCGGCGTCGATTGCGGGTAACCCGTACCACGCAGTGTTGAGTGCGACCTTGCTTCCGGCCGTCGTCTCGGCGGGTATTGCCACCATCGCACCTATTGCGCTCCTTGCGATGACCGAAGTGCTGGCCGTCATACTTCGTGCGCCTCGCGGAGCCGTCAGAGTGGAATTCGCTCCAAGTGCTGCCACAGCGGAGCGGGACTGGACAGACACCGACTTCAGCCACGAAGGCCCCAGCCCAAGCCGGGATCACTCAGAGGGCGAAGACGGCACGTGGGGAGAACACGTCGACACGGCGGACTCGCCTCGACTGCAAGTAGACGACCTCACACCGGAAGTTGCGGAAACAGCGCGGCTCCGACACGCACACCGCGAATGGTCGTGGGCACGAATCGGTAAAGAAACGGACGGCTCCGTTGCATCGACCGCGATGCGCCGATATCGGAAGTGGGAAGAAGTCACCGCGGGGATCCGCGAGGGCCACCCGGATGGGCAAGCCGAATTCGATGACACGCCAGCCAGCGAGCGTGACCGCATGTCCGCAGAATAGAAGGGCTGCCGCGATATCGAGCTTTGTTGCTCTCCGTCGCTCCCGCGCAATCGCCCCAGGCTGTCGATGGCTGGGAGGTGGTCGCCTCGGGTGGCTCAGTCTGCGTCGAAACGTGTGCTGCCCCGGGACCACCTCCGGCGGTCTCCGGATAGAGCTCCGCTGCGCTTCGCACTGCGAAAGAACAATTTCCTTCGCACATCTGGCTCCGGTCGAGCATGCAACACCCTGACCCGTCTTACCTAATCCTGACTCCGCCTTGCTCCGGCCCGATGGGCTCCGAAAACTTTTCAAAGCGCCTGCGGCTGAAAACTTTCCGGATCAGGGCCAGGACGCCGGTCCAGTGCGCCGCCTTCTCTTCTTCGAGCCAGATGACGGCAAAAGAAATTGGCAGAGCGAAAGGGCCGGGGGAGCCGGTCCCGCAACAGAAAGAGAGCCCGACATGCCGCAGAGTACTTCCAGCACAGGACGACGGACCACCGCCGCACACAACGCCCGAACCACCGGAATTGTCACCCACACAACCGTCCTGGTCACAGGACCCCAACAGGCCACTATCACCGCCACCTCCGCAGCAACCGACGAAGCGCAGATGATCGTCGCACTAGGTCACGTCATGATGACCTTCCGCAGCGCCGAAACAGTATCCGCAGTCATCACCGGATTTGCCACCGTCCGGGCCGCACTTGCCGGAGCCGATGGACAAGCCCCCCACCCCGCCCAACCAGGCGCAGAATTCGGGGCCGCTGCGATCTCCGTCTTGTGGCTCGACAGCCCCGAACACACAGCAGTGCCGCACCACCGCTACAGCTCCGAACAACGTCGCACCATCCACTGGGTAGACCTGCACATGGGACCTGTCACGTGGCGCATCACCGACCGCATCGGGTACGACACCCTGATGGCCGAACTCCGACGCGTTCACCGTGCTGCCGTCGGAGTATTTCTCGACGGCAGCCGCTACCGTCGCGACCCCGCCAAACTCCTCGATGTCTTCGACGACGTCTAGTACCACACGTTCGGCCCCAACCCCGGGGCCGAACGTCGTTTATCCACAGGCTGACTCGACACCACAGTTATCCACACCCTCGCCTGACCGCCTCCGCAGCGAACGCTTTGTTACGGACCTCGTGTGACGCTCGATTAGAAGCAGCTGGCCGGCACGAGCGACGAGGAACCAAACGATGATCACCTGGACCGTCACCACACACCCCGAGGACAACCCCGAAATTCTTACCGCAACCGGAGCAGAACCCAATCTCCAAGGTGCGAAACGCGCCGCCGCCGATGCCGTCCGTGTCGCCCTCCTCGACGCACGCGAGCACGCATCGTCCGACAACGGAACGCCGCCGTCCTACCTCGTCACACTCGA
Source organism: Rhodococcus sp. NPDC078407 (assembly GCF_044542515.1). NCBI lineage: Bacteria > Bacillati > Actinomycetota > Actinomycetes > Mycobacteriales > Nocardiaceae > Rhodococcus > Rhodococcus sp. NPDC078407. The sequence goes on from NZ_JBITUQ010000002.1 coordinate 347,842, forward strand.
CGGAACCTGTGCCCTCATCATCGGACTCGGAAGCTGCAGGCCCGAGAACTACAACGCCGTCCTCGACAGCCTCGAGCAGTTCGACGGCACCGCACCACCGAACCTTCTCTACATCTGACCCACACCTCCGCAATGACGACCAACGCGGCATAACCAAGCACAGCGCCACCGGAGTACCGAATCCAGTTCTCCCGCAACAGACCCGCAAAGAGAAACGAGGCGAACAGATGACCCCGTTGAGAGCAGTCGAACCCACCGACGACGATCACGCTGATCTGACGGACCATCCGGAGACGGCATCGGAAGCACTGGTCATCTGCGCACTGATGTGGTTGCAGGACACCGACGAGGCCGCCCGCATTGCAGCGTCATTGCAGGCCAACGATTTCCACGATCCCGTTTATCGCGAGCTGTATGGCATCGTGCAGGGGCTGATCATCGACAACCTCCCACACGACCCCGCGAGTGTTCTGGGCGTTCTTGTCCGGTCAGGTGCCAGTGGACACCGCGGTGCACGGCTGCGTCGAACACTGACCGACGTCACCGCAGCGAACGCATGCGGAGCATCGGCAACCGACTACGCCGGCATGGTCCTGTCGGAAAGTTACCGACGCAGCTTCTTCGAGGCAGGGATCAGAATTCAGCAGATCGCCGAGGAAGCGCCGGAAGAATTCCTCTTCGACCAGCTCGTCGAAATCGGAAGGGCGCAACGTGAAGCGACAAACCGCCTGAACGCCTTCCGCAGCGGTAGCACACTGTGACGGCGCGGGAAGAGACAGAGCCGGGCCGTGAGCGGCGTCGAGCTGCCCTCGCTTCTGTCCGGTTGGCCGCCGCAGACGTCGCACATCGAGATACGGACGAAGTTGAAAACCTCGCTGCCGGGCATGAGATAGATGAAGCCCTGGCCGCCGGCAACACACTGAACGAAGTTGCGCGGTCCATCTGTTACACCGAGGCAGTCGCCTCAGACCTTCTAAGCAAGTTCCAAGAGTTCCGCGACAGTCTCGCGGCGCGCAGCCAAATTCCCCTGTTCTGAGCAACTTTCCACGCACACCTCGCATTGCCGCTATGACTCGAAGAGGCCGAAGCCATGAATTTCATCCGCATCGACACCGACCGAGGGACCCTCTACGGGCCATCCTTCGCCGAGACGCTGACACACTTCTTCGGACAGAACCAGCACGTCGAGTGGGAATTCCACCAGCTCACCGCCGGATACTCTGATGGGCGGTGCACCGTGTCGACCGCGATCCGAGTGCATCACCGCGGACAGTGGATCGTCGCTGCTCGATCCTTCGGCTCCCGCACCGTCGACGCGATCCCCGACTGCGTAGTTCGCGTCGAATCGAATTTCGCCGCCGCACCGTTCGACGCACCTGCGTTACCTCGCTGGGTGTACGAGTGGGCGTATGACCTGCTGGTCTAATTCACGGTATAGGTCGACTGGTACAGATCGAAAGCGAAGAACTTCTCGAGTTCGTAGATGCAGAAATGCCGGAGTGCGACCAATAGTTTTCAGCGCGCGACGATCCCAAGAGGGTCACCCCGCAGAAGCGACTTCCCATTGTGAATGAGTCAGCGAACATCGCACCGAACGACGACCGGGTTTGTGTCGAAAGTTCGCACGCGGCTTCACGGTCTCTTGGTACGGGGTGGTCGTGTCGCTGGTCCTCGTCTCGTGGTGCGCTTCCGATCCACTGCATCGATGTCTTCGTTGATGGTTCGGCGAAGTTTCCTGAGGGTCAGTGCCGACAGCGGCAGGCTTGCTGCGAGTGCGATGAGAAGAACCAACACGAAGGGGATGTCGAGACTGGTCAGCGCGTCGACGGCCAAAAGCACTCCTGCGGCCACGCACACGAGGAGCAGGCGCACGACGTTGTAAGCCAGCACATGTAGGGCAAGCCGTCCTCGAGCAGTTGAGGGTGTGCGGATCAGTGGCATCTGCTGTCCTGTCGTGCGTCGTGGCTCATCGTGCTTTCCATTCAGGCCGGTAAGAGTGTCTGGCGTCATCGTCCGGTGCGGGACCGGGTTTCGGTGCCGATCTGTTTGAGGAAGTCGTTGTAAGCGTTCAGTTCGCTGTATCCGTCCTCTTCGGCTTGGCGATCCGCGACGGCCGATTCCTCTTTTTCGTCCCGGTTCCATTGAATGCAGAAGATGAGCACGACCAGTAGGGCGACCGGTTCGCCGTAGGACCACGCCAACGCTCCGGCGAGCTTCTGATCGGATACCGGATCGATGCCCCATTCCGGGGGTGGGAAGGCGAAGGTCGCCAGCATTGGGGTGCTCGACATCATCAAGATGACACCGAAGAACACGTGCAGCGGCATCTCGACGAACAGGTCGAACAACCGGCCCAGATTGCTCTGCCGAACGGGGAGGGGGCCGACGGCGAGCACAGGGATGATGAACAGCAGCCCGCTGGCGAAGAAGAAGATCTCCATCGATACGTGCCCGATGACTGTGATGGCGAGAACATCGAAGATCGACGACAGATACAGCCCGTAATAGCTGAAAAGGAACAACGGGATCGTCAGCCCGGGATGGAGAGCGATGCGTCCGGCGCGGCTACGCAACCCCGTCAGCGCCGCGATCAGTACCCACCTACCGGCTCCGTGATGCGCGGTGGCTCGCAGGAGAAGTCGTCCGGGCGAACCCACCACCAACAACGGTGGGATGGTCATCGACAACGTCAGATGCTGGAACATGAAGACGCTGAACAGGCTGTAGCCGTAGCGTTCGATCTGCAGTCCGGTCACCAGGACCAGCGCCGCGCAACCGAGCAGAAAACTCGCACTCCGCCACCGCGACCATGCGATACCTCGACCGCGGACCCGGTAGAGCCCCCAGCAGTACAGCCCGGCCATGACGACACCGGCGATCGGCAGGATCGGTAGGGGAGGAAGATCCCAGCTCAACAACGCTGCCAGCGTCGGCGGCCCTTCCGGGGGAGCAACGGCAGCGATGATCATCGGCACCCTGTCATTGCTTGTTCTTGCCTCGGATCACCAGGGTCAGGGCGATGGCACCGAGACCGAGCACAGCCAGGCCCACGATCGAGAGCAGCATCATGGTGTTCTGTTTCGGTGGCCGGTCTTCGCTGGCGGACGGATTGTTGGGATCGTAGGGCTGCGTTGCCGTGGTAGCAGGAGTCGGCGAGGTCGAGGTCGCACCGCTCTGCGACTGCTGTGCAGCGGCGTCCTGAGGGGTGGCGGTCGCCGCAACGTCGACGGAGAAACCGTACGATCCGGTGATCGGGTGCCCGTCCGCGGAGGTGACCCGGTAGCCGACGGTGTACTCCCCGTTGGGGAGTCCGTCCTCGAGCAGGACCGATACGTCGGGGCCCTCGACCGTGGCCGTTCCCTGTGCCCACTGAGTGTCGCCAGGACCCACGACGCTGATGGTCGCGAACGATTCGTTGATGTCCTGGTTGAACACCAGACCGACACCGATCGGCGCGAAGTCGAGTGTGGCATCGGCGGGCGGGTCGGAGCTGACCAGTTCGCTGTGCGCCGACGCCGGCGCCGCAGCGAACAATGCTGTCCCGCAGATCATCACGGCAATCAGCATCAGACGTTTCACGTGGGGTACTCCTCTGTATCGAGCCCGACCCAACAACTACGGGTCATAGTAGTAGGGAGGGCGGTTTAGCGGTGGGTCACTTCTGCGGCGATGGTTATTTCACCGGGTCCGGAGGATCGGATCGTTCATGGCCGGCGATGGCTTCGGTGATCACTTCCGAGGGCGCGATCGAATCCGAGTGCGGGCCACCGACGTGCTGCTCGGCGCGGATGCGTTCGACCATGTGCGGATAGTGAAGCTCGAACGCCGGCCGCTCGGAGCGGATTCGGGGCATCTCGGTGAAGTTGTGCCGCGGCGGTGGGCAACTGGTCGCCCACTCGAGGGAGTTACCGAACCCCCACGGGTCGTCGACAGTGACCACTTCGCCGTAGCGGTAGCTCTTGAAGACGTTCCAGATGAACGGCAGCGTCGAGGCTCCGAGAACGAACGATCCCACGGTCGAGACCTGGTTGAGGGTGGTGAACCCGTCGGACGGAAGATAGTCGGCGTACCGGCGCGGCATTCCTTGCGCTCCGAGCCAGTGCTGGACGAGGAAGGTGGCGTGGAATCCGAGGAACGTCATCCAGAAGTGCCACTTGCCCAGTCGTTCGTCGAGCATGCGGCCGGTCATCTTCGGAAACCAGAAGTAGATCCCCGCATAGGTCGCGAAGACGACCGTTCCGAACACGACGTAGTGGAAGTGCGCGACGACGAAGTAGGTGTCGGTGACGTTGAAATCGATGGGCGGGCTCGCCAGGAGCACTCCGGACAGCCCGCCGAAGACGAACGTGACGAGGAATCCGATGGAGAAGAGCATGGGGGATTCGAGGGTGACCTGGCCGCGCCACATGGTGCCGATCCAGTTGAAGATCTTCACCCCGGTCGGCACAGCGATGAGGAAGGTCATGAACGAGAAGAACGGCAGCAGCACGGCGCCGGTGGCATACATGTGGTGCGCCCACACCGCGATGGACAGGGCTGCGATGCCGACGGTGGCGTAGATCAGACCTTTGTACCCGAAGATGGGTTTGCGGGAGAAGACCGGGAAGATCTCCGAGACGATTCCGAAGAACGGTAGCGCGATGATGTAGACCTCGGGGTGACCGAAGAACCAGAACAGGTGCTGCCAGAGCAACGCCCCGCCGTTGGCGGGATCGAAGATGTGGGTGCCGAGTTTCCGGTCGGCGAGCAGGCCCATCAGCGCTGCGGTCAGCAGTGGGAACGCCAGCAAGATCAGGATCGAGGTCACCAGGATGTTCCAGGTGAAGATCGGCATGCGGAACATCGTCATTCCCGGTGCGCGCAGGCACACCACGGTGGTGACCATGTTGACCCCGCCCAGGATGGTGCCCAGGCCTGCGATGAGCAGGCCCACGATCCACAGGTCGGATCCGATACCGGGGGAGTAGACGGCGCTGCTCAACGGGGTGTATGCGGTCCAGCCGAAGTCGGCGGCACCGCCGGGGCTGATGAACCCGGCGGTGGTGACCAGTGCGCCGAACAGATAGAGCCAGTAGGAGAAGGCATTGAGCCGGGGGAAGGCGACATCGGGTGCGCCGATCTGCAGCGGCAGGATGTAGTTGCCGAAGCCGAAGACGATCGGGGTGGCGTAGAGCAGCAGCATGATCGTGCCGTGCATGGTGAAGAGCTGGTTGTACTGCTCGTTGGAGAGGAACTGCATTCCCGGAACGGCAAGTTCGGAGCGCATGATCAAGGCCATGAGGCCGCCGACGAGGAAGAATCCGAACGAGGTCACCAGGTACATCAGTCCGATGACCTTCGGATCGGTGGTGGTGACCATCGTGTGCAGGAACGACCCCTTGCGGGCCCCGCGGGGTGGATAGGGGCGAACCGCCGGCGCAGCCGGAGGAGATGTCAGCGCCGTCATGGAACCACCTTCGAATCGCACGCGAATTACAGGACGCGTCCGACAGCCTAACTCAAATACTATGCTGCATAGTATTTGGGTGGGTCAGGTCAGTACGGCCGCACACGCTGCGGCGGAGATCGCACTGAGGGTGAGGATTGCCATGGCGGCCGGCACCACGAGCGGCAGTACGGCGGCGGCAGCGTATGCGCCGGGCACTGTCCGGGTCGGCATCTGCGCGCTCGTATCGAGGTGGCGGAGTCGTTCGGTGGTCGATTCGCCGATCAGGCCCAGTGCCCACAGTGGACGTGCAGAATGCGCCTGCGAGACCGTCGACAGTGCCGAACGTACAGTGTCGGCGCTGGTGACCGCGGCCGCGGACCGGTCCGCGGCGACCTCGACCAGAACCCGCACCGCTGCAGGTGCTGCGGCGAACAGGGGAACGCGAGGGAACGCCGCTGCCAGGATCTCGCAGATGTTGACGATGCGGTGGTGGCGCCCGCGCAGGTGGGCTCGTTCGTGTGCGATCACAGCTCGCTGTTGATCGGGATCGAGATGGGCGAGCAGGCCTTCGGTGGCCACGACGTAGCCGGGGCGACCGTCGATGCTGTAGGCCAGCGGGAGCGGGTGGTCGAGCCACATGATCGGTTCTGGTCCGGGGTCCGTGCGAGCGACGACGGCGATGACATCGCGGTGATAGTCGCGGACTTTGGACCGGGCTCGAAGTTGACGGCGAGTCGAGCGCAGGACGCGCGCCGACGCCGACGCCGCGAGGACGACCGATGCTCCGGCGACCGCTTCGCCGATCCACGGCTGGGCCGCGTGTTGCAGTGAGCCCAGACAGCGGACGGCGAGTTCGACCATGCCCTCGGCGGGCGCATGGCCGGGCCAGAGCAACACGGTCACCGCGGATCCCACGAGAAACAGCACCCCGGCGATGCTGCCGATCCATGCGGTCAAGGCGAGAGTGGGGCTCACGGTGCGGGTGAGAGAGGTCAGCGGCCGCGGCAGGGCGACGGCCGCGATGATCGCCGCGAGGAGCAACACCAGCGCGACGATCACCGGTTCACGTCCGGCAGGTTCCCCCGCAGAGCGTCGAGCTCGTCGTCGGTGACGGTTTTCGCGAAATGCATCAGGACGGCGGCCGAGTCGGTGCTGGTGTCGAGGATTTCGCGCAGAGCTTGCGAGGTGGCCTCCGCGCGCGACTGCACCGGGGAGTACAGGTACGCGCGTGACTGCTTGGTCCGCTCGACCCACCCCTTCTCGTGGAGATGGGTCACGACGGTCAGGATCGTGGTGTAGGCGGGGTTTCTGTCGGCCATGAGTTCACGCAGGTCGTGGACCGACTGCGGTCGATCGCATTCCCAGAGCACGTTCATCACCTCCGCTTCGAGATCACCGAGCCTTTTCATCGCCAGTTCTTCTTTCCTTGTCGTGTCAGCTGATATCGACTCCGCGTGCCGACAGCCACGCCGTCGGGTCGGACTTGGCACCGTCGGGTTGCCACACTTCGTAATGCAGGTGGGGTCCGGTGGATTGGCCTCGGTTGCCTACCGTAGCAATGAGCTCGCCGGCTTTCACACGTTGACCGGCGGTGACGAGCGCCTGGTCTATGTGCCCGTACACCCCGATCGTGCCGTCGTCCTGACGAATTCGCACCCACAGGCCGAACCCTTGCGCCGGCCCTGATTCGATGACCTCGCCGTCGGTCACCGATACGATCGGCGTCCCGATCGTGTTGGCGATGTCGAGTCCGTAATGCGTTGTCCCCCAACGTGGCCCAGAACCGGAGGTCAATGTGCCAGACACCGGCACCACCGAGAGCGGGCGGCGCGCCTCGGCATCGCGTGCAGCGCGCTCCGCCGCCCGAACTCCCCCCTCGGCGAGTTGCTCGGTCATGCGCTGCGCGAGTCGGCCGACATCGAGATCGGGCAACTGCAACACCTGCGGGGGTGAGGCAACGACCGGGCTCGGCGGCAGGACGCCGGCGGGAGGTCGATCGATACTCGCGGCGCTGAGCGCCACACTGTCCTGCGACCCGGTGTTCGGAGCCGTCGCTGCCGCGGAAAGAAAGGCACCGACCGCGACCGACGCAGCGATGGCGCGGCCACCCGGCTTCGGCACCCGGCGGCGATGAAGTCCGCGGCGAGCACTTCGCGACACGGGCTGGACTACGCCGCGGTCGACCTCGCCGTGTGTCGTCTCGTCCGGACCGGCCACGTGCGCCGCCCACATCGACGCGGTAGTGTCCGCGGCCGCGGTGTCCCAGGCGTCGCTGACCGCGTGAACGGTTCCATCCGGTGCGGGCGTCAGCGCCGAGGGCGTGTGCTCGTCCTCCGGCAGAGTGTCGGAGTACCCGGCATCGGCGGGCGACTCGGTCACAAAACGTGAGGGTGCGAACTCGGCCCGTCGATGACGGGGGCGATCGGTGAGCGCCGTCGGCCTGGTGCCGACGGGCATCGAGATCACGCCGCCGCGCGCCGGCGCTGCGCAGTCGTCGTCGATCGGATCGGGTGTGCGGTGTCGGGCCAAGATCACAATCCTTGGTGGCTACGAGGCCGAGGCCTCGCTCGAGATAACGAAATGGTGACGGTCAGGCCACAGGTTACTACTATCGAGCATAGTTTTTCCATCCCACTCGACCCGGATTCGCCCATACCGCTGGTCACGGTCCTCGGAGGACATCCCGCGGGCTACGGCGTCCCTGACCGAGAACGGATTCTTCGGGTATCAGGGGTGATCGCGCCGAGAGGACAGGCCACCGAGCATGGTGTTGTACGCCTCGAGTTCGGTATCACCTTGATCGTCGATTCGGCGATCTCGTTGCCGTGCCGCGCTCTCGTCGGCCGCCGACCACCGGACCGCGGCGAGAACCGCGGCAGCGAGCAACGGCAACTCGCCGATGCCCCACGCAAGAGTGCCGCCGCGCCGCTGGTCGGCCAGCAGGTCTGCGTTCCAATCCAGACGCAGTCCGCTGTAGAAGCTCGCTCCGAGCGCGGTCTCGAGATCGATCGTCACGACGAGGAAGAATGCGAACCCGGCCAACGCGGTGATACTCGCGAGCAACTTCGTCAGTCCCGCGATCGGTCTCGGTACCGGGTCTTCGCCGACCGTGCCCCAGAACATCACCATCCCGACGGTCAGGAACCAGCCCTTCATCACCATGTGTGCCACATGCGAGTCGGCGACGGTGTCGAACACTCCGCCGGGGTAGATCAGGTAGAAGCTGCTCAGGAACACCGTGGTGCTGACCCACGGGTGGATCGCGATCCGGGCTGCTCGGCTGTGCCATGCAGCCCGGAGCCATTCGCGCGAGCCCGGTGCGTCGGCTGCCGGCGCGGTCGGCAGGACCGAGGCGAACAAGGTGGCCGGTCGGCCGAGGACCAACAGCAACGGCACGGCGATGGCGACCGCGGTCAGTCCCGCCATGTGCACGCTGAACATCGCCGGGCTGTAGAGCCCGACCCCGGACGAGGTCGCCACGAGCAGCACCGCAGTGCCCATCAACCAGCTCGCTGTCCACCGCCTCTGCCATGGCAGGCCTACCCGCCGGCGGCGCCGCACGGCCACCAGGTACAGGACGGCCGCGATCACCGCAGCGGAGCCGAACACCAGGTCGAAACGCCACTCGAACGCCAACCGCGCAGCGGTGGGCGGGCCGTCCAACACGTAGCCCAAGGCCTCTTCGTGCGCCTGAGGTAGCGAGGCGTCCTGCGGCGGGGGCGGGGGAGTGCGACCGAGTGCAACCGCCAGGCCCACTGTGGTGACGAGAACGAGGGTCTCGATCATCGACAACGTGATCAGGGATCTGCGGTTCTCGGGATTGTGAGCCAGAGCGCCGACCGTTCGTCGTCGCTGTATCCACCCGAGGGTCCCCACGATCGCCAGGGCTGCGATCTTCGCCAGTATCAGAGCGCCGTACGTCGAATCCCACAGCGACGTCACGGGTACACGCACGGCAGCGTTGACCACTCCGGAGACCGCCATGATCACGAACGCAACCAGAGCGAGCGTCGAATAGCGGCGGGTCGCGACGGCAAGGTGTCCACCCCCGCGCAGCGCATGAGCGAGAAGTGCGAGGAGTCCGCCCACCCACAGAGCGGCAGCGAGGATGTGCAGAATCAACGAGTTCGTCGCGATGTCGTGATTGCCGCCGGTCGAGGAGTGGCCGGTGACCGCGCGCGGGATCAACGCGAGCATCGACAGGGCGAACAAGGCGGGGGTCCACCGATGCCGCAACACCGCCGCGCATGCTGCGGCGGTGATCGCCGCGACCGCAGAGGTGATGGCCCATGCAGTGGAGGCCTCGACATCGCCGATCGCACCGAGGAACTGCACCGGTTGCGCCGCAACGGATCCGACAGGTTGACCCGACGCGTCCGAGAGCGTCAGCGGCACCAACGCCGCCGCGCACACCGCCCACACTGCGGAGGCCTTCGCCGCGGTGCGGACGGCGATGTACCCGTCGATGGCGAGCACACCCGACATTTGGGGAGGAACGAGGAACGCTGCGAGAAGCAACGACCCCACCGCCACGACCGCGGCTACCTCTCCGAGCGCGGTCAGCGCCGGAATACCGTAGGTCGTGATCGGTCCCGGATCGGGAAGCCCGAGCAGAATCAGCGCCTGCGACGTCGACAACGCCGCGAGCACAGCGGCCACCACTGCCGCGATCGCGGCCCACAGCAGCATCACCTGCGAACCGGAGCGTCGATTCACCGGACCGCGGGTCGAGAGTGCGGCTTCGGTGGCCATGTCGTCGGTGGCCATGACGCGGCACCCCTTACGTGGATGATGTGTGGCGGGAAAACTGTCGGCCGGCAATATCGGCACGGCTGCGCCACCAAGTCGCGCAACCGAGATCGAACTACTACGAATCATAGTTCTGCGCCGACGCAGTGCGGCCGCGCGGGCAGCAGCTTCCAGCGAACACGACACTTGCATATATGCGCATATCGCAATATGTTGTGTTCCTGCTATCGAACCACGCCGAGAAGGGGTACCCACGATGGGACACGGACATGGCCACGGGATAGAGCCGGGATCGCCGGCGAGCGCATCCGGTAAGCACCTCGGGCGACTGTGGATCGCTGTCGGTCTCGGGGCGGTTACGTTGGTGACGCAGGTGGTAGTGGGTCTGTCCACCTCGTCGCTGGCGTTGTTGTCCGATTCCGCGCACGTGTTCACCGACGTGTTCGGGGTCTTGATGGCGATCGTGGCAATCACACTCGCACAGCGGCAGTCTCGCAAGACCGGCCGCACGTTCGGACTGTATCGAGCCGAAGTGTTCGCGGCTCTGTTCAATGCAGTGCTGCTCTTCGGTGTCGCTGGGTGGATTCTCTACGAAGCCGCGCAACGCATCACGAACCCACCGGAGGTGCCCGGGATTCCGGTCATGTTGGTGGCACTGCTCGGTCTGGCCATGAACCTCATCGCGTTCCTCCTTCTGCGTAGTGGTGCGAAAGAGAGCCTCAATGTTCGGGGTGCGTATCTGGAGGTGATGGCGGACATGCTCGGCTCGATCGGAGTGCTCGTCAGCGGACTGGTCACCGTCGTGTTCGGGTGGCGGTACGCCGACCCGGTCATCGCGGTCGCCATCGGGTTGTTCGTTTTGCCGCGTGCATTCACTCTGGGGCGTCATGCCGTACGAATTCTGCTGCAACACGCTCCGTCGGGCATCGATGTCGCCGCCGTGGAAAAGGCCCTGACCGGTGTCGACGATGTCGAAGAGGTACACGATCTGCACATCTGGACACTGACGTCGGGGATGGAGGTCGCTTCGGCGCATCTGACGGTCGCCCCGGAGGCCGAGACACCCCGGGTGCTCGCTGCAGCGCAGCAGGTTCTCCGCGACGAGTTCGGTCTCGAGCACGCCACTGTGCAGGTCGAACCCCAGGAAGGCGAAGGCCGTTGCCGAGAGGTCAATTGGTAGGCAGGTCTCGACCCGGTGCGAGATCGGCACGCCGTGCTGTCGTCGACACGGCAGCGATGTACCGGAACCGGCACCAGTCGGGTGGGGGCACAGAGTGGGTCCTCGATTGCCGCACATCGGCCCGGTCGACACCGTTCACCCCGAACCCGTCCACCTCGCATGTTCGGCCGCCCGGTGATGGATCAGTCGACTGTGAGGGTATCTACGGTTCTGGTCACGGCGCGGTTCGGCAGTGGCTCGGTAGCGGGGCTGCGCACGACCACCCCGTCGGTGATCGAGAAGGCACTGTTGTGGCAGGGGCACTCGATCGTGCCGTTGCGGACTCGGTTCACTGTGCACCCTTGGTGAGAACAGATAGCCGAGAAGGCCCGGAAGGTACCGGGTTCCGGTTGGGTGACGACGACCTGCCGGTCGGCGAGCACGATTCCACCGCCGACAGGAACATCGTTCACCGACAAGGTGATGGGACCGTCGGAAGCGGTGTCCTCACCGGACGGGGCTTCGCCGACGCTGCATCCGGCGGCAGCCAGGCACGCTGTAGCGCAGCTCGTAGCGAGAAAAATACGGCGCGGTAGCGCCGGGATGTTGTCGCTCATGCAGCAGGTTCCCCTCGGTGCGCCTCGGTGCGCCTCGGTGAGCGAGAGGCGACGATCGCTTGTCGGTGGTTGTGGTCGAATATGTTTCGAGCCGTTCCGGTGTCGATCACTCTCACTGTTCGAGCGAATCAGCATGATTGTCCTGTCGCGAATGTGTCTGCACTGCAGGGCATTCGATTCGAGCACCGAGGTATCTCATGCAAGTTCACGATTCGGCGCTGTCGGGCACTGCGGGCCGAGGGGTAATCTTTGTGGCCTCTCGCGTGAACAGTGCCGCCCCGATCATCAGCACCACCCCGCAGGTGATGTAGATGTCGGCGAGGTTGAATGTCGGCCACCAACCGGTGTGAAAGTAATCGGTGACCGCGCCGTCGAGGAGCCGGTCGAGGACATTCGAGAGTGCACCGGCGAGGACCAACGACAGCGCTGCCGTGGTGACCGGACCCGCGTGAGGCGCGGTACGCCACCCGTAGATCGCCAACCCGGTGGTGATCGACGCCGTCACGGCGACGACGACCCACACGGGCAGAGAATCACCCAGGCTGAACGCCATTCCGCGATTGAAGGCCAGTCGCAGCTCGAGTATCCGCAGCGGAATCGTCGAGCCGGGCAACGCCGCCTGCGCCCAGTAGTCGACCAGTAGAGCGGCAGCGACCAGAGCCAGGACAAGGGCGGTTGCGGCGGCGCGGAGCCGAGCGGTGGCGATGGGGGAGCGGGTCACTGGTCCTCGTTCTCGGGTGTACACCGTGCGTACGTCCGGGTGCACCGCAGACGGTGCAGGTGACCCCGGATTTGCCAACACTTGAAATACTATGCACCATAGTAGTTGATGAATACCGTCGATTTCTCCGCCACCCGATGCGTCGTGTCGCCGTGAGGGCGGCGGCACCCTCGTCATGAGGGCGATGCCCGATGCCGAACCCGGGCCCGGACCGTCCTGCGTCGACCGAGGTCGAGTGTGGCGGCTGTATCGGACAAGTCGAGGTGAAGGGCCCCGAACCTGGGCACGTCTGACCGCAGCGGCAACTTCGGGGCTGGCGATGTACGCCACGTTCCCGCCCCTAGATCTGTGGTTTCTCGCTCCGGTAGCAATTGCAATGCTGCTGTTGGCTGTGTGCGGGCGAGGGGCGCGTGCGGGGGCCGGCTACGGCTTCGTTGCCGGCTCGGCGTTCTTCGTGCCTCTGCTGCCGTGGGTGGGGGAGTATGTCGGATCGGTGCCGTGGCTGGCGCTGGCTGTCGTTCAAGCCCTCTTCGTGGCGATGTTCGGCGCAGTGGCGGATCGGATGTCGCGACTGCCGTGGGGGCCGGTCTGGGTGGCGAGCGCCTGGGTGGCGATTGAAGCGGCACGATCTCGGATCCCGTTCGGCGGATTCCCCTGGGGCCGCATCGCATTCGGTCAATCCGACGGTCCGCTGCTGCCTCTGGCTGCGTTGATCGGCGCGCCGGGGTTGTCGTTCGTCGTGGTGCTGATCGGGTCCGCTCTGGCCGGTGCCATCGCTTCCGATCGCATCACCCGCAGAACTGCAGCAGCGTCGTGCATCGGTGCGGCCACTGCTGTAGGGGCGCTCACGGTGGTGGCCCCACTGTTCGCTCCGCCGCCGCAGGACAGGGTCACCGTCGCCTTGGTGCAAGGCAACGTGCCGCGGCTCGGTCTCGACTTCAACGCCCAACGACGAGCAGTGCTCGACAACCACGTTCAGCGCACCATCGAGCTCGCCGACGACATCGACTCCGGCCGCGTACGCGCACCCGATCTGGTCATCTGGCCGGAGAACTCCTCCGACATCGATCCCCTGCGCAACCCCGATGCCGCCGCACGAATCGACGCCGCAGCCCGCGCCGTCGGTGTGCCCATTCTCGTCGGCACAGTACTACGCCAGGGCGACGGCACCACGAGCAACACCTCGATCGTGTGGGATCCCGCCACCGGGCCCGGACAGATGCACGACAAGCGGCAACTGGTGCCGTTCGGGGAGTACCTGCCGCTCCGCACGATCGTCACCGCACTCTCTCCCTACGCCGCCCAAGCAGGACGCTTCGTTCCGGGTCAGGGTGACGGTGTCGTCGACGTCGCCGGAGTGCCCGTGGCGGTGGCCACCTGCTACGAGGTCGCCTTCGACTCGTTGCTCACCGACTCCGTTCGCGCCGGTGCCCAGCTGATCGCAGTGCCCACCAACAACGCCACCTTCGGTCGGACGAACATGACCTATCAACAACTCGCCATGTCGCGGGTACGAGCGGTCGAACACGGGCGCAGCGTCGTCGTTTCGGCCACCAGCGGAGTCAGCGCCGTCATCGATGCACGCGGGGAGGTCGTCGAGCGCACGGAGCTGTTCACCCCCGCAGCTGTCGTCACCGAGGTCTCGCTGAGTACCACGCTCACCCCGGCGACGATCACCGGCAGCGTTCCGGAATGGATTGCCGCCACCGGCGTTGTTGCGGCACTGGCGTTCTCGCTGCTGCGCCGACCACGCTCCACCACACCGAACCCCCAAACTACTATGTCGCGTAGTATTTAGATGGTGGTCGGTGAAGGGCGTGCGGAGATGACGATCGACGAACACCCCCGTGCCCACTCGCCGGGACTGGTGCGCAGAACAGTGGCGATGCTGCGCAACCGGTGGCGACAACTGACGTCGATGCGTACAGCGCTGGTGCTGCTGTTCCTCCTCGCCGCCGCAGCAATCCCCGGCGCTTTGCTGCCGCAGCGCAATCTCAATACCCAGGCCGTCGATGCCTACATCGCCGCGCGCCCGGCTCTCGGGCCGGTGATGGACACGCTGGAACTGTTCGACGTGTTCGCAAGTTCCTGGTTCACCGCGATCTACGTCCTGCTGTTCGTGTCCCTGATCGGCTGTCTGACTCCCCGGTTGATCGAGCACGGCAAAGCTCTTCGCGCACAACCTGTTCGAGTGCCTCGAAACCTCACCCGACTACCGTTGCATCATTCGGGCACCCTCGCCGGCGACCCCGAGAAGGTGATCGCCGACATCGCGCCGCACTTGAAAGGGTGGCGCACCGTCGTTCGACCCGAGCCCGATGGCGCACTGACTCTCTCGGCCGAGAAGGGCTACACCCGCGAAGCCGGGAACTTGCTCTTCCACTTCTCGCTGATCGGCCTGCTCGCCGCTATCGCCATCGGCAAACTGTTCGGCTACGAAGGCTCGGTCATCGTCATCGCCGACAACGGACCCGGTTTCTGCAACACCTCTCCCGCCGTCTACGACTCCTTCCGCGCCGGCAACAGCACCGACGGCACCGGACTCGAGCCGTTCTGTATCCGGGTCAAGGACTTCACCGCCGACTACCTCGAGAACGGTCAGGCCGAGATGTTCACCTCGAACATCTCCTACCAGAGCGCCGACGACATCGCCGCCGACACCTGGCGCGACTATCAACTCAAAGTCAACGAACCCCTCCGGCTCGGCGACGAACGCATATACCTCACCGGACACGGCTACGCCCCCGAATTCACCGTCACCTTCCCCGACGGCCAGACCCGCACCGAAGCCCTGCAGTTCCGCCCCGACGACGCCACCACGTTCCTCAGCAGCGGCGCGCTGCGATTCGACCCACCCGGGGGGACCTACGCCACCGCCGACGAACGCCGCCGAGGCCAGATCGCCATCGAAGGACTCTTCGCGCCCACCGCGCAATTCAACGGAAATCTGCTCTCCTCCCGCTTCCCGGAATTGGTCGATCCCGCTGTGGCAGTGGACATCTACAAGGGCGACACCGGTCTCGACACCGGCATCCCGCAGTCGATCTTCTCCCTGGACCAGGAGATGATCAACCAGGGCCGGCTGGTCAAGCAGGACCGGGTCAACCTGCGGCCCGGAGAATCGACAACCCTCTCCGACGGCACCCTCGTCCGGTTCGACGGTGCCAAGGAATTCGCGAATCTCCAGGTCGGATACGACCCCGCGCAGCGGTGGGTCCTCGTGTTCGCGGTCACGATGATGACCGGACTGCTGGTGTCCCTGGTCATCACACGCCGGCGCGTCTGGTTCCGGGCCCACCTTGGCGAACACGGACTCTCGCGAGTGGACATGGGCGGCCTGGCTCGCACCGATCACGCCGGCTGGGGACCCGAATTCCAGACCCTCCGGTCACAGATCTGGCCGCAGACAACCCCGAGCGACTCCGAGACCCACGACAGAGAAACGGTGTAGCACCATGCCGATCGACGACACCCTCGCTCGTTGGAGCGACATCAGCTTCGAGACCGCCTTCGTGGTCTATCTCCTCGCAGCAATCGCATTCCTCGGCCAGCTCGCGTCGACCCGTAGCGCGGAGCTGCACAATATGGAGCGACTGCGCACGCGGGTGATCGCAGTGACATCGACGACGCCCGGACGCATTCCCGACGCACCCCGGCGGGTTCCGTCCGAACGCATGGGCCGTACCGGACTCGGGCTGGTGATGGTGGCGCTGACGTTGCATGTCGGGTCGATCGTTCTTCGCGGGATCGCCGCCAGCAGGCCGCCGTGGGGCAACATGTACGAATTCGTCTCGGTCACCTGCGCGGCCGGTGTACTGGCTGCACTGGTGGTGCTGCGCTCCAAGCAACTGCGCACCCTGTGGTTGTTCGTCCTGGTGCCGACGTTGATCCTCCTGTTCGTCGCCGGCACCGTGCTGTACGCCGACGCAGCACCGGTGGTACCGGCACTGCAGTCGTACTGGCTGCCGGTGCACGTCTCGATCGTCTCGCTCGGCAGCGGGGTGTTCCTGATCTCCGGTGCAGCCAGCACATTGTTCCTGATCCGGATCCGATATCCCAACAACAACGCCGTCCCCGACAGCAGAGTGGGCCGGATCGTCGCTCGTCTCCCCTCGGCGCACTCGCTCGACGTGCTGGCGTACAAGACCACCATCTTCGCGTTTCCCCTGTTCGGAATCGGTGTCATCCTCGGCGCGATCTGGGCCGAGGCCGCGTGGGGTCGGTTCTGGGGCTGGGACCCGAAAGAGACGGTCTCATTCATCGCGTGGATCATCTACGCCGCGTACCTGCACGCCCGGGCCACCAGCGGGTGGCGTGACACCCGGGCCGCGTGGATCAACATCGCCGGATTCGTGGCCATGCTGTTCAACCTGTTCATCATCAACATGGTGGTCTCCGGACTGCATTCGTACGCGGGTTTGAACTGATGTCGCCTGCTAGCCGCCGCCCTGTGCTTCGGCGAGGTCATGCGGCACCGGTCGCGTCAATCCCGCGTCGACCCGGCCGGTGTTGCCGACCGGGTATCGACCGGACCAGGATCCAGGAGCCACGACCACGATCCGAATCAACTGACTGCCTCGTGTCCGTAGTGCATTCCGGAGAGGGAAGTCACAGTGCCCCGAGCTTCGTCACCGGCCAAGACTGGGGCATCGACCGCGTCACCGATCCCACGATGTTCGAGACATCGGCGCAGATCCGTACTGCAGCAAAGGCGTCGACTTCATGAGACTCGGCCGCCCTACGGGGGCTCGCACACGCGAACAGAGCAGTCTGCCCGCCACGGCAACGGCATCCATCCTTGCCGTTGTACTCCTGGTCTCCGGATGTTCCGCAGGCGCCGACGCCGTGCCCTCCGGAGGTAGCTTCGATTTCGTTGCACCCGGTGGTCAAACCGACATCGTCTACGATCCCCCCGAAACGCGCGGAACCATCGGTGAACTCGCCGGACCCGATCTGATGGAGGAAGGTAAGAACACCGCTCTGTCGGACTATGACGGCGAGGTGGTCGTGATCAATCTCTGGGGTCAGTGGTGCGGCCCCTGCCGCGGCGAAGCCGACGACCTCGAAGAGGTCTACGAAGCAACCCGCGAGCGCGGTGTGCAGTTCCTCGGTATCAATGTTCGAGATCCGCAGAAGGACAAAGCGCAGGACTTCGTTGTCGACAACAATGTCTCCTACGCCTCGATCTACGACCCCTCGATGCGGACGCTGATCGCCCTCGGCGGGAACTACCCGACCAGCGTGATTCCCTCGACGCTGGTACTCGATCGAGAGCACCGGGTGGCGGCAGTGTTCATGCGTGCCCTCCTCGCCGAAGACCTGCTCCCTGTCGTCGAACGGATAGCAGACGAATGACTGTTCTTCTTGCCCAAGGCGGCGTTGGCTCGACGTTCCAAAATCTGGCATCGAGCGGACCTCTGGTACTGGCGATCGCCGCATGTATGCTCGCCGGGCTGGTCTCGTTCGCGTCACCGTGCGTGGTGCCCCTGGTGCCGGGCTACCTGTCGTACCTGGCGGGCATCGCAGGTGCCGACGTGCCGTCGCTCGCCGCCGCCTCGACTGGTGAAGCACCGCCGAAGCTGGCAAGCCGCTGGCGCGTGGCAGGTGCAGCGGGGTTGTTCGTCGCCGGCTTCACCATCGTCTTCGTCCTCGCCACCGCCTCGATTTTCGGGGTCATCGGCACCCTGCGCATCAACGAACAGGTGCTTCAGCAGGTCGGCGGTGCCATCACGATCATCATGGGCTTGACGTTCATCGGGTTCATTCCCGCATTCCAACGCGACACTCGATTCGCGCCGCAAACCATCTCGTCTCTTGCTGGAGCGCCGCTGCTCGGTGGCGTGTTCGCGCTCGGCTGGACGCCGTGCCTTGGCCCCACGCTCGCCGGGGTGTTGTCCGTTGCCGCTGGCACTGAAGGCGCAACCGCAGCGCGCGGCGTCACTCTCATCGTCGCCTACTGTCTGGGACTCGGTCTACCGTTCGTGGTCCTCGCGTTCGGCTCGAGTTCGGCGATGCGCGGTGTCGGCTGGCTACGGCGGAACTCGCAGAGAATCAAAGTGGCAGGCGGAGTGATCATGATCGCCGTCGGTGTCGCCCTGCTGACGGGGGTGTGGGGTCTGTTCATTGCCTGGATACGCAATGAATTCGTCAGTTCGGTTGTATTACCCATCTGAGAAGGAAACCGAGCAGCCGCACGTGCAAGACCACGCCTCCCCAACTGCCAGTGCCGGTGGTATCGAACCCACTCTCTGTCGACGGCGCGCCCCCGCCGGGCCGCGATGACCCGATCCGAGAGCCGCCCCCTGTCCCTACCGCGGGTCTGCGTGTCCCAAGGACCCCGCAGGCGGGTGCATCAGCAGGGGAGGGCATGTTTCCGGGGCCGTGTTGATCGGTGTGGCAGCTAAAAGGGCCAGGTCCTTCGAAACCGAAGGGCGGGGCTCGGTATTAGCCGAGCCCCGCCCTACGGTTGATAGTTCCCAGAATTGAGAGTTACTGGGCGAGCAAACTTTCCATTGTGGAGATTTCGCTCTGCTGCGCATCGATGATTGTGGAGGCAAGCTCCTTGGCATCAGCATTGGAGCCGTCGGCCAACTCGATCTGAGCCATCTCGATTGCCCCCTTGTGGTGCTCGATCATCATGGTGAGCCACATGGAGTCGAACTCCGCTCCGTTAGCGGCCGACAACATGTCCATGTCTTCCTGGCTCATCATGCCGGTCATGCCACCGCTCCCCATGTCCATACCGCCCATGTCCATTCCGCCCATGTCCATTCCGCCCATGTCGGCGGACGCTGCGGGCTGTCCCCATGCGGTGAGCAGGGCATTCATCTGCTCCATCTCCGGTGCTTGAGCTGCTTCGATGGCCTGGGCCAGCTCGATGACCTGAGCATTCTCGGTTCGGCCGTCGACAAGTGAAGCCATCTCCACCGCTTGTGCATGGTGGGGGTACATCCCTTCGACGAACGTGACATCGGCATCGTTGAATTCGGCCGATGCTTCGGCGGAATTCTCGGAGGACGACGAGGCCGGTGTATCGCTGCTCGACATGCCGGGCATGTTCATTTCGCCGTCGTTACTGCTGCAGCCAGCGAGAACTGCGGCGGCGACAGCGGAAGCCGCCGTTATCGCGATCGTGAAACGGGTAGATCGATTCGAACGCATAACAAACTCCTGAAATTATGGTGGGGTGGTTCGGATCGACAGGCACACTGACCCGTCGACATCTGTGTCTCACACAACGGTGAGTCACCTGTCAGATCCGAAGCACAGACAATTCGGAGAGAGTGAAAATGGTCCAGGGCGGCGGGTGCCCGGTTCGACGACGAACTGCCGACAGCCGCGCAGCGTGGACGAGAGAACCGGCGAAGCCCACAACGATTGCCCGTAAGACGGCCAACGCCGCGACAGCACCGATGATAGCCAGACACAGATGCATGACCGAGCTGTGATCGCCACAGCCGTTCCCGCAGTGTGCTGCGGAACCACTCTCCGATGCTGTCGCAGATGATGCTCCCGAATGCTCGTCGACGGCAGGTGGAGCGCTCACCGTCGAGGTCATCGAGTGTTCGCCGATACTCGTCGCCGTTGCGAACGACATCGGCGCAGAATGCATGAGAAGGACTCCGAACAGCACTATCGAAGCGCAAACAGCACCTAGGAGCCACTTCTGGTTCATAGGTTCCGTGGCTGAAGTCCTCACCGGTTCGATCTTACCGGTCTGCCACACGGGCATCCGGTCTCCTCGCAGTCGCGGCGTCCGGACCGTGGACATCGAATCAGGTGGCGATGGGCCGGTTGATTGCGGTCACTTCATCCCAGGGAACGGGCGCGACTTTGACGACGTCGCCGCCGGTGGGGGCGTTGACGTATTTCCCGTCGCCGATGTAGATCCCGATGTGTCCGATCGGTGAGTAGAGAGAGATGAAGTCACCCGGTTGCACTGATTCGCGGGAGACAGGTGTGCCCGCTCGTGCTTGGTCTGCGGCCACGCGTGGAACGGTCAGTCCCAGTTGTTTGTAGGCGAAGTAGATCAGTCCGGAGCAATCGAAGGACCCCGGCCCGGTAGCTCCCCAGGAATAGGGTTTGCCGAGTTGGTCGAGGGCGATGCGCATCGCCTCCGCTGATGTTCCACTCGCAGCCGAGACGGCGGCGGGTAGCTCGGAAGGATTCGTGGTGCCGGGGCTGACGATGGCAGCTCGATCCGCATCGGTGAGGGCGGCGAATTGGTCGGTGATTTTGGCGATCTGATCGGCCAGGTCGGTCTGGCGTTGCTCGAGGTCGCGTTGTGTACGTGCGGCGTCCGCCTCGGCTACCGCAGCGGACGCCTGTGCTTGCCGGGCTTGTTCGAGCTGGTCTCGCGCTTCGTCGTCGATCTGTGTCGAGTCGGCGAGTGCAGCGGCTCGATCGGCGAGGATCCGGTCCAACAACACCATCTGATCGAGTAGTTGCTGTGGGCTGTCCGCGACCAGAACGGCCCCGAGAGGGGATTGCGGTACACCTTTGTACGCGGCGTCGACAGCTGTGGCCAGTGCTCGACGGTTGGCAGATGCGGCCACTTCGGCTTCCCGAGCCGCCGCCGAGGTCTCGTGGGCGAATTGAACTGCGGTACTCAGTTCGCCGCGGCGACGATCGAGGGTGTCCTGCGCGGCGTACATGCTCTCGGTGAGAGTGAAGGCGGTCGCATTGAGTTCAGCGAGTTGTCGTACGGCTTCGGATGCGTTCACCGGGGGTGCAGCAGGGTCCGCCGAAGCTGGAGCATTTACCGAAAATGCCGCGGCAACAACGATGATCGAGGCGATCAGGGTAGCGCGGACACGCCGCGTCGGGCCTGAAAAAGAATGCACAGAAGAAATCCTCTGGGGTCGGTGTGGGTTCCCTGCGTCACCAGCGAAGGAAACGGAGCGCGGCGAGAGCCGCATGGGACTGTGTCCGGCCTCGCCGGTCACCATTGTCGGGTATCGGCAGTCGTAGACGGTTCCTCACGGTCGGCTGAGGCTCGCGTCGACGCTCGACGCCTGTGCCGTATGGGCGGCGAGTCGGCGTCGATTGACGCCGACTCACCGCACCTGCAAACTACTATCATTCATAGTAGATGGTGGGGTGGTATCCGCTGACCGGGAGAGGGATGACGACTGTGACGATGCGTGACTGGCCGGCGCGGCGTTGGGTGGCCGCGTTACTGGGCGCGACGGTGGCCGCGCTGGTCGTGGCGATCCCCACCGGGATCATCCACACTGCGTTCTACGTTCGAATGACCCCGGTGTTGTGGTGGAACTATCCGGTGTGGATTGCCACCGCAGTTCTCAGTGGCCTCATTCTTGCGACATACGTGAGCACTGGGCTGGCGTCGTCGGTTTCTTCCCGTGTAGGGGTCAGTGCGAATGCGTTGTCGTTGTTGGCAGTCGGATGTCCGATATGCAACAAACTGGTAGTGGTGGCGGTCGGGGTGAGCGGTGCTCTGGATCTATGGGCACCCGTGCAGCCCGTAATCGGAGTGATGTCGGTGGGGGTGATGGTGTGGGCTCTTCGACTGCGAATCCGCGGGGAACGCGCGTGCCCTACTTCTCGCGTAGGTCAGGAGTTCGGCAACTCCGCTGGCTTTGGCGGTGCAGGCGCAGCAAAATTGTAGGATTTCTCGCCACGTCCTATCCGCGGTCCGGCAGCAACAGACGACGAAGGCGACCGCTTCTCGATGCGCCATCTGCGGTGTTGGGCTGTGCCTGCGACACCGGCAGGCGGGCGTCGGCCAGCAATCCTGCCACCCCGGCGGCCACGCAGGCCGACGTCACCACTATCAATGCCGGATTCGTTCGCCCGGTCAAAGCGTCCCCGAACAGCACCGCGGCGATCGTACCGGGCAGAATCCCCACGACAGTGGCCGTCGTGTAGGGCAGCAGGCGCACCGCGGAGAGTCCGGAGCAGTAGTTGACCAGGGCGAACGGTGCCGGGGCAATGAGCCGCAAGGACCCGACGGCCAGCCACCCCCGCCGAGCCAACCGGGCATCGATGGACTTGACCGCAGGATTCGTCAGCCGCTCCTGCACCGCGGTGCGCCCGAGCGCGCGCACCAGCAGCAACGCCAGCACAGCGCTGACAGTTGTGGCGGCGATCGTGACGGCGACCCCGGTGGCGGGACCGAACAACAGTCCGGCGCTGAGGGTGAACACCGTGCGCGGTACCGGGGCAATCGTCAACACCGCCTGGGTCAGAAAGAACACCACCATGAACGACGGGCCCATCGACTCCGCCCACTCGCGCACCACAATGATCGACGGGCGGGGTACGAGGGCGGCAGCCACTGCCAGTATTGCCAGCGCTGCCACGGTGGCGAGGACTCGGCGATCGCGCAGAATCGCCGATACGGTTTCGGTCATGACGGTCTCTGCCTGCGCCGCCTCGCCGAGGTTTCCGACAAGCACGCGGGAGTGGACGGCGAGGAATGGCTTCGCACTGCCGGTGCTCAGGAGCGGACGAGCCGTGAGATCGCGTCGGTGGCCTCTTTGATCTTCGCGTCGGCTTGGGGACCGCCGGCGATGGCGGCGTCGACCACGCAGTGGCTGATGTGAGCTTCGAGCAGGCCCATGGCCACCGCCTGCAAGGCTTTGGTCATCGCCGAGACCTGGGTGAGGATGTCGATGCAGTACTTGTCTTCCTCGACCATGCGCTGCAGTCCTCGGGCCTGGCCTTCGATGCGCTTGAGGCGTTTGAGGTAGGCGTCCTTTTCGGTGATGTAGCCGTGCGCGGCGTGATCATGGCCGTCGGTCTCGGCGGGTGCCTGCGCGGCCGCGGGAGTGGCCATGGTGTCCTCCTGGAATCCGAGTGTCATGCCGAGCATCCTCGATTATGCCCGCCCGGGGTATGGCGCGAGAGGGTCGGTCCGTCGAGTCGTCGCTGGGCCGCCGCCGCAGCGCACATCACCGCGCAGCGGGCCACCGCTCGGGTCGCCGGGTGCCGGGTGATCTGCACCAAGGTCGTTGTCACGAAGGACATGGCCCTCTCCTTTCGTAGGCTGCATCGGGGTTGTAGCGGTGGGGTGGGGTGGCGCGCCTGCATGCCACGCCCACCCCAGCCTTTTGGGTGCTTGTTCTACCCGCGCGGTTATCCGGTGAGGGACTTGAACCGGCGCAACCGCAAGCTGTTGCTGACCACGAACACCGACGAGAACGCCATCGCTGCACCGGCCAGCATCGGATTGAGCAGCCCGGCCGCAGCCAAGGGGAGGGCGGCCACGTTGTAGGCGAACGCCCAGAACAAGTTGCCCTTGATGGTGCCCAACGTTCGGCGGGACAGGCGGATAGCATCCGCTGCTGCGCGCAGATCACCGCGCACCAACGTCAGATCGCTGGCTTCGATCGCAACGTCGGTACCGGTGCCCATCGCCAGACCGAGGTCGGCCTGCGCCAACGCGGCGGCGTCGTTCACGCCGTCGCCGACCATCGCCACTACCTTGCCCTGCTCCTGCAGCCTTTTGACGACGTCCACCTTGTCTGCGGGCAGCACCTCCGCGATCACTTCGTGGATGCCGACCTGGTCGGCGATGGCACGCGCGGCGGCTGCGTTGTCGCCGGTGAGCATGATCGGCGTCAAACCCAGGCCCCGCAGCTGCTCGATCGCCTCGGCGGAGGTGGGTTTGACCGCGTCGGCGACGACCAGTACTCCGCGAGCCCGACCGTCCCAACCGACTGCGACGGCGGTCTTGCCCTCGGATTCGGCTGCACGCATCGCACTTTCGAGTTCGTCCGGCAGCTGCTGCGCCCGGTCGGCGAGGAGGCGGGCCCGTCCGACGATCATTGCGTGGTCGTCGACTATGCCCTGCACCCCGAGGCCTTCGATATTTATAAACTGCTCCACCGGTGGCAGGGCTCCGACCTTCTCGCGGGCACCTTTGGCGATGGCCTGGGCGATGGGGTGCTCGGACGAATCTTCGAGTGCACCGGCCAGGCGCAGCACCTGCGCGGTGTCCTCGCCGTCGGCGGTGATCACGTCGAGCAGAGTCATCTTGCCGGTGGTGACGGTGCCGGTCTTGTCGAGTACCACGGTGTCGACACGGCGGGTCGATTCGAGCACTTCGGGACCCTTGATCAGGATGCCGAGCTGAGCGCCGCGGCCGGTGCCGACCATCAGCGCGGTCGGGGTGGCCAGGCCGAGGGCACACGGGCAGGCGATGATCAGGACGGCGACGGCTGCGGTGAACGCGGCCGCGATCCCACCGCCGGTGCCGATCCAGAAGCCGAGTGTCGCCGCGGCAAGGGCGATCACGATCGGGACGAAGACTCCGGAGATCTTGTCGGCCAGACGCTGAGCTTGGGCTTTACCGGTCTGAGCGTCTTCGACGAGTTTCGCCATCTGTGCGAGCTGGGTGTCCGAGCCGATGCGGGTCGCCCGGACCACGATTCGGCCACCGACATTGACCGTCGCGCCGACGACCAGATCATCGGGTCCTACCTCGACGGGCACGGATTCGCCGGTCAACATCGAATTGTCGACCGCGGAAGAGCCGTCGGCGACCACGCCGTCGGTGGCGATCTTCTCCCCGGGGCGGACGACGAACTCGTCACCGACGATGAGTTGATCGGTGGGGATGCGCTGTTCGACACCCTCGCGCAGGACGGAGACTTCCTTGGCACCGAGCTCGAGCAGGGCACGCAGGGCGGCACCGGCGCGTCGCTTGGAGCGTGCTTCGAAGTAGCGGCCGGCGAGGATGAAGGTGGTGACTCCGGCTGCGGCCTCGAGGTAGATGTTGCCGGCCCCGTCGGAGCGGGAGATGGTCAGCTCGAACGGGTGTGTCATGCCGGCCGTTCCGGCGGTGCCCCAGAACAGGGCATACAACGACCACCCCAGTGCTGCGATGGTGCCCATCGAGATCAGGGTGTCCATCGTTGAGGTGGCGTGCCGCAGATTGGTGAAGGCGGCCTTGTGGAACGGCCATGCCCCCCACACCACCACGGGTGCGGCGAGGGTCAGGGAAAGCCACTGCCAGTTGGTGAACTGCAGTACCGGAACCATGGCCATCGCGATCACCGGCACGCTGAGCACCAGCGATATGAGCAGGCGTTGGCGCAGCGAGGCGGTGGGGTCGATCTCGGCTGGCCCGGCCGCGTCGGGGTCGGTGGAGGAGGCGGCGGGCGCGGGGACCGTGGCGGTGTAGCCGGCCTGCTCGACGGTGCCCACGAGATCCTCGGTCGAGACATCACCGACGTAGTCGACGCGTGCTTTTTCGGTGGCGTAGTTCACCGTCGCGGTGACACCGTCGAGCTTGTTGAGCTTTTTCTCGATCCGGTTCGCGCAGGAGGCGCAGGTCATACCACTGATGTCGAGTTCGACCCGGCCGTCGGCGGTGGGGTGGTGCGTGACGGGATTCATCGTCGCTCCTCTCGGGGTGTGGTGGTGTGTCAGTGTCCGTGCCCGGCGGGCATCGGCTCCGAGGCGGCGGGCACCGCGGCGTATCTGCTGTCGGTGACCATCAATCCTCCAGGTCTCTGATTGGCGACGGGCCCGCCCGCAGTGGACACCGCGGCGGCGTCGTGAGTCGAGGTGTCGTGTGTGTCGGGTGGTGCGGCACCTTCGGGGCCGAAGGCGTCCCCGGCTCCGAAGGCGAGCCCGAAGACCGCGGCTAGGGCGATGGTGAATCCGACGAACTTCGATGATGCGTTCATCGTGCGAATCTCCTGTCCGGGTCTGGTGTCGATCAGGAGGCGAGCTGGTAGCCGGCCTCGTCGACTGCGTGGGCGATGGCCGTCTGCTCGATCGGGGTGTCCGAGTCGATATCGACTCGGCCGCTCGCGAGGTCGACATTCACGGCGGTCACACCGGGGATGCCGCTGATCTCCTCTCGGACCGAGGAGACGCAGTGCCCGCAGGTCATTCCGGTGACGGTGACGGTGGTGTTCATCGATGCCCTTCTTTCTTCGATTCGGAATGTGATCGAGGTCGTCGCGACCCACTTACAGATTTACCATACCCCCCTACGGTATGCAACGAGATGTGCCGCACCGGTGCTACGGCATGACCCTGGGCACTGACCGGAACACCGCCCTCGGATGCGGGAGCGGCACCCAGAATCGAACGTCGCACCAGAGCCTGCATCGGCGGGCGTCCTCGACTCCGGCTACTACGAACGCGGATTACGCGCGCGCAGAGATGCCCACAATCTTCTCGATGATGTCGCTTCCGTCCTTGCCGACGTCGAATCTCGTGCGGACAGAGTGTTCTTTGGGTGATGATCATCGTCATCGCCATACTGGCCACGATCATGCTCTTCGTATACGAGCGTTCGGCCATCACACCGGTAGTCGGTACGCAGGCAATCCATTCGGCGTTCTGTCGTGGCTGCGCTCGGCGTCGCTGCACTGACCGTACTGGCGTTCGACCTCGGGATGGGTGGCTGGATGCTGCTGCTGTACTACACCGAGACCATGCCACCGGCCACCGACGCTGCGTTCTGGATGCTCATGCAAATCGGTATCGTCCTCGGGGTGGTCACGGGTTACCCCGTCGTCCGTCGCCTCCAACGTCACCGCAACACCCCCGCCTGAGGCGTGGGTGGCCCGCATTCGTGTGAATGCGGGCCACCGGTCGGTGGATAGTCGTGAACGGTGCCGCGTCACACCCTCTGTTCGGCAACCATCGTCGAGGTCTCGGGTGTGGGCAATGCAGGCCACTTCTCGGCGTGCACTGCCGCTAGCCGGTGGCCGGTACCTCGCCGCTTTCGGTCACCGTGGTCTCGGTGGGGGGTGGGGTGAGCCGGTCGGATCGATCGAGCGCATAGAGAGCGGCCACAGATGCCGCCCCGACCAGGGTCAGTATCGCCCAGATCAGTGCACCCAGATGCGCGTCGCTGAGAAGCCCGAAGACGGCTCCTGTACCCAGGTTGCCGAGCAGGATGCCGACCCCGACGATGGTGTTGTAGAACCCGTAATGGGTGGCCACCAGCTTCCCGCCCGACAGGGTCACCACCGTGTCCATCTCGAACGGAAACACCGCGGCGGTGCCGACCGCCAACAGTGCAGCGGTGAACACCAGGGCACCGGCGGCGGCCCACCCGCCCAGCGCGGCCGGGCTCGGCAGCACGATCAGCGGGAGGAACGCCAGCGCCATGATTGCCATACCGACCACCACGCTTCGCCCCGAACCCCACCTGCGGGACAACCAGGACGTGATCCGGAACTGCCCGGCGATCGCGACCACGCCGGAGACCACGAACAACGAGGTCACCAGAGCGGTGTCGGACCTGCCGTTACCGACTACCACCGCAGCCTGCAGCGGCAGCGCAAGATAGATCTGGAACGAAAGCACGTAGGATCCGATCATCGCCAGCGCGAACAGCACGAAGGGTCGGTTGGCCATCACCACCCGCCAGTCCTCGAGTACCGATGTCGTGGCCCCGGTCGTCTCGGCCCGGTGCGCGGGGAGCGTCCAAATCTGCACGATCGTCAGAACAGCAAAAATCGCGGCCGCTGCCAGTGAGGTGACTCGGAAGTCGAGGGTGGTCAGAGCGAGACCGATCAACGGGCCCAGCAGAATCCCGGCCTGATAGAACACGTTGAACACCGCGAACGCCTCGACCCGCCGTGGCCCTGCGTCGGCGGCCAGATACGCCCGCACGGCCGGGTTGAACAGCGCACCGGCGAACCCGGTCGCGGCCGAGGCGAGCAGGATCGCCGGCAGCGATTCCACGGCCGCGAGCAGTACGAAACCGGCAACTCGCAGCAGGCAGCCGGCGACGATCAGGGGTTTGTATCCGAGGCGGTCGGCGAGGGTGCCGCCGAGCAGGAACATCCCTTGCTGGGAGAAGTTCCGCATCCCCAGCACCAGCCCGACCGCCCACGCCGCCAGGCCCAGGGAACCGGCCAGATACCCGGCCAGGTACGGCATCAGCATGTAGAAACCGACGTTGATGGAGAACTGGTTGACCATCAACACCTGGCTGGGCCGGTCGAAGCTACGGAACTTGGTCAGAAAAGTTTTCATCGAACGCTCTCGGTGGGATCGACGACGGTGGGATCGACGACGGTGGCGCACCGCGTCCACGACGTCACAGTCTCATCGGTGGGGTGGGCGATGGTCGTCGGCTCGGTCGGCGGGTCAACGTCGAGCAGGCCGTGCTCGGTGCAGTAGTCGTCGTTGTAGATGGTGTCGAAGTAGCGCTGCGGTCCGTCGGGGAAGACGGCCGCGACCCGGGTCTCCGGCGGGCTGGTGCGAGCGATCCAGCCGGCCGCGAGGGCGACGGCCCCGACGCTCCAGCCGCCGCTGGCGTGGTGCGTCGCCGCCAGGGTGCGGCACGACCACACCGCTTCGTGCGGGGCCACCCAGTGCACCTCGTCGAAGGCGGGATAGTCGATGTTGTCGGGATAGATGCTCGAACCCAACCCGCGCATGAGCCGAGTGCTGGCGGGTTGCCCGAAGATCGTCGATCCGATGGTGTCGACACCGACCAGTTTCAGGTCGGGGCAGAACTGCCGGAGCACCCGGGCCACCCCGGCGGAGTGCCCTCCGGTGCCCACCGAGCAAACCAAGGTGTCGACGCGTCCGAGCTGGGCGATGAGTTCGTGAGCGAGCGACTCGTACGCCTCGACATTGTCCGGGTTGGTGTACTGATCCGGGCACCACGACCCTGGATGTGTATCGAGGAGCTCACGGACCTTCTCACGCCGGGCCTGCTGCCAGCCGCCGTCGGGGTGCGGTGTGGTGACCAGTTCGACGCGGGCACCGTACGCGGCGAGCATCCGGTGCACGATCGGTTCCAGTCCCGGGTCGGTGACGAGGGTGACGGGGTGGTGATGGGTGATCCCGGCCAGGGCCAAACCCAGGCCGAGGGTGCCGCTGGTGGATTCGATGATCATCGAACCGGGAGCGAGGTCGCCGCGGGCCTTTGCTTTCTCGACCATGTGCAGCGCGGGGCGGTCTTTCATCCCGCCGGGATTGCTGCCTTCGAGTTTCGCCCAGAAACCGCGGCCGGAGTCCGCGAACGGTTCACCGATCCACAGAACAGGAGTGTTGCCGACCATCGTGCTCGGTTCCGGGCAGTTCTTGGCGGTCGCCAACATGTGGCCGGCGGAGGACGGTGGCACGAGTGTGGAGCGAACAGCACTGTTCATGAGTAATCCCTGTATGTGACCTGCGAGGGCGCAGTAAGTGAGTGATGGGCAGCACGAACTGGGCCATGAGAAGAGGAGTCCTCGGATGGCCCGCGGGCTGCTGATCAGCACCTGTTGATACAGAGTTCGTTCAAGACGGTTCGGCCGTGCCGGATCGGAATGGGTAGATCCGGTGGGGCTCGCGAAATGCGCGGGGCAGACATCGCCACCAACACCACATCGAAGGCCATCGCGGCGACCGCGGCGATGGTCGATGGGCGGGGCGGGTTGTCGGATCGGGGCATTGCGATGACGGTGTTCGTATCGTGCGCCATGTGGGGCGATCCGACGTCGATGTGCGCGTGGTTCGGGGAGAGTTCCGCGGCGGCCTGAGACGAGGACGAAACGATGTGTACGCCGTCGCTGTGATGGTCCTGTTCCCAGGCGATGCCGCATTGAGCGATGGTGTGAGCCAACAAATACAGGACAGCGGCGACTGCGATAACCGTCCGCAGGCGCGGCGGGCCCAGCACAGAGATTCTCACAACGCCTCGACGGTAGCAGCCGGAAACTGGGTTGGCCCAAACCCATTCAGGGTGCCCCTGATGTGCCGCCGCCGAATCGGGCGGTCACACCGCCCGCCCGCAGGCACCACATGTTTCTGGTCACGTCGAACACGGCCAGGACGATCGGGGCGGTGATCATGATGGCCGCCAGAGCAGATGCACCCGCATATGTCGGCGTGCTGCGGCGCGGTAGAAGCCAGTCTCCATCCCGGGGTCCAGCACGCATCTTGTGCGAGCCGAGGGTGGTCCGTGCACCGGTCGATGCCCGGCCACGAAGGGCACCGCGAAGAAGAAAGGGCACAGCGAAGGTGCGCGGTCGATATCCCGGGGTATGCATCGACGTCGCAGAGGCGCGGTGTCGGCGGGGGAGCCGGTCCGGGCTCACCGCTGTTACTACTATCGTGCATAGTAGCAACCGAGGGTGGTCAGGTGGCGCTATGCCGTACATGAGAAAAGAGCCATGCAGGCATGCTCGATATCGAGTCCAGCGCAACAACAATGAACCGTCACCGACGAACCCGACGTCGTGCGTTCACCGCGATAGCAGGCAGGTCATCGTCCGCGGTATCTGCTGGTGTGCTGTTGTACGCGGGCTTTCCACCTCGGTCGCTGTGGTTCCTCGCGCCGCTGGGTATCGGGGTTCTTGTTCTCGTCATCCGCGGCCGTTCTATCCGGGCGGCATTCTTCTATGGGTATCTGTCGGGGCTTGCGTTCTTTCTGCCCCTTCTGCCCTGGGTGGGCGTCTACGTCGGCGCCCCGCCGTGGCTGGCGCTCGCGGCGATCCAAGCGATAGCAGTGGCACTGTTCTGCGCTGCAGCGGCCGCAGTGTCCGGGTTGCGCTTCGAAGCGCTGTGGATCGCCGCGATCTGGACCGCCACCGAAGGTCTGCGCGCACGGATTCCGTTCGGGGGATTTCCGTGGGGGAGATTAGCTTTCGCCCAAGCAGACGGCCCTCTGCTCTCGCTTGCCGCGTTCGCCGGTGCGCCCGGTGTATCTTTCGCAGTCGCAGTGATCGGCGCGGCACTGGCAAGTGTGGTCCGCCAGGTACGCTCGCCGACGTCGCGATTCGCAGTCGGATCGGTGGCCACTGTAGTGATCGTGCCAGCTCTGGCTTTCGCGCTCACTCCCGCTGGCGACGCAGGCGCAGCGCGTGCGACGGTCGCCGTTGTGCAAGGCAACGTTCCGCGGTTGGGTCTGGACTTCAACTCGCAACGTCGAGCAGTTCTCGACAATCACATCGAGCGAACAAGGCAACTCGGGGACGACATCACCGTCGGCAGTGTGCCCGCTCCCGACCTGGTGATCTGGCCGGAGAATGCATCCGATATCGATCCGCTGCGCAATGCCGACGCCACTGCCGGGATCGACGCTGCAGCGCGGTCGGTCGGGGTGCCGATTCTGGTCGGTGCGGTCCTTGGCAACGACGACGGCACCTCGACGAATACCTCGATCGTGTGGGATCCGGTACTCGGACCGGGGGAGCGACACGACAAACGCAAACTTGTTCCTTTCGGAGAGTATCTCCCGATGCGATCTGTGATGACGGCGTTGTCCTCGTACGCCTCGCAGGCCGGTAACTTCGTTCCCGGGTCGGGCGACGGTGTCGTCGATATCGCCGGAATTCCGACGGCCGTCGCCACGTGTTACGAGGTCGCGTTCGATGACCTGGTCACTGAGTCCGTGCGTGCGGGGGCGCAGCTGATCACGGTCCCCACCAACAATGCGACGTTCGGGCGCACCGACATGACCTACCAGCAGTTGGCGATGTCGCGGCTGCGGGCGGTCGAGCACAACAGGACTGTTCTCGTTGCGGCGACCAGTGGGGTCAGTGCCGTCATCGACCCACAGGGGAAGGTCGCAGATCGTTCGGGCTTGTTCACTGCGCAGACGTTGGTCGCTGATGTTGCCCTGGAAACGAGATCGACGTGGGCGACAAAGCTGGGACCGCTTCCGGAGTACGCCGCGGTCGTTCTTGCTGTCGTGGGGTGTGCTCTCGCATGGAGAAGGCAGCGTTCGCCGGCCGATGGTCTCCGACCGTCGACGTCCGGTGCTACCGCGCTGTGAGGCACGAAACCACTGCGGGGGACATCGAACTACTAACCATGATAGTAATTACCCCACTCGTCGTGTATCTTTTCGTTATCGCGTCGTGATCCGTTCGATACATCAGTGAGGTGCGCACGTCGATGATTACGCCTCGCTCCATTCGATTTCCGAGGACTCTGCTGTGGCACAACACCGTATGACCCGCATGACCGACCGACGTCGACAGTTGATGGACTGTGACGTGCAGGGAGTGGCGGTGACGCCGAGAGGGCGGCATCGCGCTCGGGCGCGCGCCACCGAGCGCCGCGGCAGTGTCGCTGTCGGTATTGCGGTGGCAGCGGGCGCTCTGGTCACGGCGGGTGCCCAATATGCGAGTCCCGCACAGGCGCAGGCAGTCCCCGTGCACGAAGCGACACCGATGCAGGACCCGGTGGCCGAATACTTGCCTCAGATCCTCGCCATACCGGAGATCTCCAATATCAACGATGCGATCGAGCAGTTGGCGAAGGGGCAACGAAGGGCAGAGGAGAGCGCTGCGCGTGATGCAGCGGCGCTGCGACCACTCGTCGTTCGTCCGGTCGCCGGGACCCTGACCTCGGATTTCGGTCCACGATGGGGGACTACGCACACCGGGCTCGACATCGCCAACGCTATCGGAACTCCCGTCTACGCGGCAGCCGACGCTACCGTGCTCGACTCCGGTCCTGCAGACGGATTCGGCCTCTGGGTACGTCTTCAACATGACGATGGAACGACAACGGTCTACGGGCACATCGATCAAACCTTGGTGACAGTGGGGCAACGAGTACAAGCCGGTGAGCAGATCGCCACCGTCGGCAATCGTGGCCAATCGACCGGGCCTCACCTGCATTTCGAGGTCGTCGACGCGGCGGGGAGCAAGGTCGATCCTCAGGAGTGGCTCGCCTCTCGGGGTGTCGCGCTGTCCGACGCGGCTGTTCGGTCGTAGGCCCCCGTTTCACCTCTCGGGCTCGCAGTAGGTACGGCGAACTTACCGGAATGCGGGCGATCGTACTGCGCTCCCGCTGAACATGTCGAGGCACCGAGGGTTCAGGTCTGATGGTGAAAACGAGACCGCAGAGACGCATCCGAAGTCAGTGCAACAGTGCGGAATTCGTTCCCATCGGCGGGCCGTGCGGTCGAGGCTCGGCTACGAGTCACGATCCGAACCGGTGATGGTGGCTCCGCGTTCCGCGAGCCAGGGTCTGGGGTCGACCTTGTTGCCGGCGGGTGTGTCGACCTCGAAGTGCAGATGTGGACCGGTGGAGATACCCCGGTTTCCTACCGTCGCAATTTCTTCACCAGCAGTGACGCGTTGACCTACGGTCACGAGGTTGTCGTTGTTGTGCCCGTAGGTCGTTACGGTGCCGTCATCGTGGCGTATACGCACCCAGAGTCCGAAGCCCTGGGCCGGTCCCGCGCTGATCACCTCGCCGTCCGCAACGGCGACGATCGGTGTACCGGTGGAGTTGGCGATGTCGATTCCTTGATGGGCGCGGCCGTCGCCGAAGGTCGAGGTCAACGTTCCTGTTGTCGGCGCACGATACTTTCCGTTGCTCGACCCTGTTGTGCCGGTAGGGGATTGCGGGGCGGCCGACGAATGATCGCCCGCCTCGGGTGTCGTGGTTTCGGGTGTCGTTGTTTCAGATGACGTGCCGGGTGCCGACGTTTCAGGCACAGTGGCGTCGGGTTCGAGCGCGGGCAGTTCGGGCGTCGCCGAGTCGGCCGACTCGGCGGCCGACTCGGGGTCCTGAGTGTCCTGGGTGCCTTGGGCGGTCGGTTGTTCGGTCGAGGGCTCGGCGTTCGACCTGCCGGGTGGGACCGCCGCATGTGCGCGCGACGAGGTGTGCGGGGTGGCCGGATCGTGGGGAGTCTCGGCGGCCGCGAGTGTGGATGCAAGTGTGGCGACGTCCATCGACGACACCAGTCGGGGGAGAACTGTGGGGTCGATGTCGTCGATCGGCGCGAGACAGGGGATCAGTCGCGAAAGGGCTCCCGTTGGTCCGTCAGCTGTATCGGTTGGCTCCGATCGTGCCCACGAGGCAGGAGACGATGCGGCTCTGTGGGCCGGCCAGGTCGTCGAGAGCACCGTTGGCGCGAATCTCGCGTAGTGCGCCGACGACGAGATCGAGGACCT
Organism: Rhodococcus sp. NPDC078407; assembly: GCF_044542515.1. Lineage (NCBI taxonomy): Bacteria > Bacillati > Actinomycetota > Actinomycetes > Mycobacteriales > Nocardiaceae > Rhodococcus > Rhodococcus sp. NPDC078407. Next base: position 382,358 of record NZ_JBITUQ010000002.1, read on the forward strand.
CCTGTTGGACGTGCGGGTCCGATTGGGCCTGCGCGGGGAAGGCAGGCGGCGGCGCAGCCGGATCGGCGTCCGGGGCTGCAGACGCCGTGGGTGCCAGCGCGAGGATGCCTCCCACGAACGCGGTACCGACGAGGATGCGAGTACCCCACCGAGTTCGGTGCGCCATGTACGAGGACGAGGGTAGAGGTCTCATGTCGGTGGTCCTCCTGGACGGCAACTGCATACCTGGCAGTAATTCAGGTCGCCTTCGAGTCAAGGCGACACGCCGCATCACTATTACACTCTTTCCGCACAAGCACCATCAGTCACAGTGAATTACATCGGTAACATTCGCACCCTGCGACCCATTTCGATCGTCGGGTTGTTTCTCGGGAGCCGGGGTTCATGTACGTAATATCTTCTGCGCCAGAAGGACTCGGCGTCGCTGGACGGCCTTCATCGTGCGCCTCGATGGGGGCGGTCGTCTTCGGCGAACGGCCGGAGAGCTGTGTGCTGGCACTGTGAGGCCCGAGGGTGAAGGGGGCCGCGAAAGCGTTGACGGCGTGCAGGATCCACGTTGCTACTATCGAAGATAGTAGATCGTGTAGTATGACGCTGACAGACCGGAAGACATCGTCGAGGTGAACGAGACAGAGGTGCAGGGTGCAGCGGGTGACGACACGCTGGTCCCTACTTGCGATCATCGTCATCGTGACAGTTGTTGGAGCGCTGGCATTGTGGTCTCGAGATCCCTCGACCCAGTCGGTGGGGTCCGCAGGATCGGCACCTCACGTCGAGGACGAGGATCTCCCGTCGGCAGTGATCGCTACCCGTGCTGCCCTCGAGCCGTGCCCGACCTCGTCGCCGGTTCCGTCCCCCGTAACTGGCGAGCTCGTCGGTACGTCCGCACGATGCTTGGGAACGTCGGACTTATCCGATCTGGGGACCTCCCTGGCTGGGCAACCCACATTGCTCAATGTCTGGGCGTCGTGGTGCGGTCCGTGTAGACAGGAGATTCCGGTTCTGGCCCAGTACGCCGCAGAACCGGATGCGGTTCGGGTCGTCGGTCTCAACGTCCAAGACGATGCCGATGCGGCATTGAGCCTGCTCACCGAGCTGGGAGTGCACTATCCCTCGTTCGATCAGGCCGACGCGGCGTTGCAGACACTTGACGCGCCCCCTGTCCTGCCCCTGAGTTTCTTGGTCCAGAGCGATGGAACGATCGAGCGCATCACCTCGACGCCGGTGTTCTACGACCCGAGTCAGGTGCGGGAGGCGGTAACAGCGCTTGTGCGCTGATCTCAGCACGAGCACGAGCACGAGCACCAGCACCAGCAACGCGGCGAGGATCGAACGCCCGCCGGCGGACGGACTTCTACAGAATTGGGAGATGTGTATGACCGGGCAGCGGGCAGGTGCGTTCTCGCTCACGCGCCGCAACTTTCTCGCGCTGAGCGCGGCCGGAACGAGTGCCGTCGTGTTGGGGGCATGCGGCAATGGCTCGTCCGCAACAGCAGTCGTCGGACCGGACTCCGATGTGGTGGGACAGGCCGAGGACGCGCGCCGCTCGGCTACCGGCAGACAAGTCGATATTTCCTTGAGTGCTCAGCCCAGCACGATCGACCTCGGCGGAGTGCAGGTACAGACCTGGACTTTCGGCGACAGACTCCCCGGTGCCGAGATTCGCCTGAGCCGAGGTGATGTGTTGCGCGCACAGCTCGACAACCGCCTCGAGCAGGAGACGACGATCCATTGGCACGGAATCGCCTTGCGCAACGACATGGACGGAGTGCCGGGCCTGACTCAGCCGGCTGTGGCTTCCGGTGACTCGTTCGGCTACGACTTCACCGTGCCCGACGCGGGCACGTACTTCTTTCACCCTCACGTCGGTACCCAACTCGACAGAGGACTGTATGCACCGCTGATCGTCGAGGACCCCGCCGACGGCTCGGACTACGACCTCGAAGCCGTCCTGGTCCTCGACGACTGGCTCGACGGGGTAGCCGGCGACCCCGATCGAGAACTCGAACGGCTGCGCAGCGAGGGCATGTCGATGGGCGGCATGTCGATGAGCGCGCCCACCGCCCAGTCGCCTCTCGGTGGCGACACCGGCGACGTGAGCTACCCGTACTACCTGATCAACGGCAAGATCGGGGCCGATCCCATCGTGCTCGGCGGACGGCCGGGCCAGCGGCTGCGCCTGCGCATCATCAACGCAGCTGCCGACACGGCCTTCCGTTTCGCAGTGGGGGGGCATCCTCTCACTGTTACTCACAGCGACGGATTTCCGGTTCAGCCCGAGCAGGCGCAATGCTTGTTGATAGGGATGGGAGAGCGTTACGACGCAATCATCACCTTGCAGGACGGGGCGTTTCCGATTGTCGCCGCCGCGGAAGGTAAGGACGGGAGCGGGTTCGCTGTGTTGCGTACCGGGCCAGGCGCCGCGCCGCAGTCCTCAGTCCGGCCTGCCGAACTCTCTGCAGCCCCGGTGATGGCTGATCGACTGAGGTCGCTCGATACGGTCCGCTTGTCCGCACGCGAGCCGGATCGCACGTACGACATCGCTCTCGGGATGGAGATGGGCGGGTACACCTGGACGCTCAACGGTGAGACGTACGAGCAGCACACCCCCCTCGACGTTCGCGAAGGCGAAAGAGTACGACTTCGCTTCGTCAACGCCACCACGATGTTTCATCCCATGCATCTGCACGGACACACCTTCGAGGTTGTCAACGGTGCCGGATCAGGCCCCCGGAAGGACACCTCGCTGGTCTTGCCGAACCAAACTGTCGAAGTCGACTTCGACACCGACAATCCCGGCCAGTGGCTTCTGCACTGCCACAACCTCTATCACGGGGAAGCGGGAATGATGACATCGGTGTCCTACCTGGCGTGAGCCTACGGCCGCATTCGTATTCGAGGCATGCAAACCTCTCGGACCAGGGTGCTCGCTACCGAAGGATCACGTAGCTGGCTCGTTCGACGGGATAGAGTGAACACGCGCCTAGGAGGCACTCATGCAGGGTTTGGGAGAGCTCGAAGCTCTGGTGATGGACGTGGTGTGGAATACCAGCGCCGCAGTCCGGGTTCGTGATGTCATCGATCAACTCGAGGACGGTCGAGAACCGGCGTACACCACGATTCAGACGGTGCTCGACAATTTGCACCGTAAAGGCTGGGTACACCGACAACGCAACGGACGGGCATATTGGTACGAAGCCACCCGAAGCAGGGAAGAAGCCGCCTCCGACGCCTTGCGAATACTTCTCGAATCGACCGGCGACCCGACGAGCGTGCTGCTGCACTTCGCCCGCGGCGCTTCCGATGACGAATCGAAGGTGCTCACCCGCGGTCTGAAAGAGCGTAAGAGGTGACTGCCGTACTCCTGTGGGCCCTCGGTGGGCTGTTGGTTGCGGCTGCCGCGCCATTGCTGATGAGGTCGATGATCGACAGAGGTATCGATGCGCACGTCACGCTCTTGACGTGGTCGGCGCTCGTTGTGGGCACCTTGGTCAGCATTGCGGTACCGGTCGTGCTCAGTGCGATCCCCAGTCATGGGGGCGTGACGACCCTGGTCGACATCGCACACCAATGCTGGCTCGCCCTTCAGGGCGACATACCTGCCCGCGTCGAGGCCATCGTCGGGGTTGTCGGGATTGCGATGTTGGGCTGCGGCGCAGTCCGCTGGATCGTCCACCTGAGGCGCGCAGTGTGTGAGCGACGGCGAGTGTACGAGCGGCACATCGATCTGCTGCGCATCATCGCTGGAGGCGTCGGGTTTTCCGGTTCGAATCAACCCGCGTCGACCTTGTGGCTTCCGTTGGACAGTCCTCTCGCGTACAGCGTCGCGGGACGACCGGCGATGGTCGTGGCCAGCGAGGGGCTGCGTACGCAGTTGACGCCTGCTGAAGTCGAGGCGGTCCTCGCACACGAACGTGCACACATCGATGGCCGGCATCATCTGCTCGTAGGCATTGCCGAGTCGGTGGCCTATGCGTTTCCGTGGCTGCCGATCATGCGGCAGTCCCCTGCACTCGTGCGAGCTCTCGTCGAACTCGACGCGGACGCTCGGGCAGCACGCTCGCACGGGCGAGACCCGGTGCGGCGCGCTCTGACTTCTCTTCGCCCGCACCCTGTTCCCCTGCCCGCCCTCGGTATGGTGTCGGACGCGACCGCTGTACGGCTCGAGCGTCTCGCGGTCGAGCGAACGACCCCACGTGCTTCCTTCCGGTGGGCGCGTGCGTTCGCCGCGTGCACCGCCGTCGCCCTGCCTGCGTTACCAGTAGTGGCCCTGCTGGCGGCCATGACGTTGGCGTCCTGCGCGGTGGGATGAGACGAACTGCGGCACTGGCGATCACGTTCGCTTGCCCGCCGTACTCGCCCTCTGCTATCCGGTGCGGGTAGCGATCATCATGAAACCGATGAGTGCGAGGATCATCGCCATCGGATAGCCGACCGCGAGATCCTGCCATCCGGTGCTCGGAAGAAATCGAAGCTGCCCGAGATGGGTGATGACGTGGGTCGACCCGATCACTACACCCGCTGTCAGTACCACCCAGCCCCGACCTTGACGGCGGCGTTCACGCTTGTACGCCTCGGTGTAGAGCGCCCGCGATCTCCGCCGCCCGCCGTCTCGTTGCTCGCCTGTCATCGCACCGTGCGCGTCCACACGCTACTGCTCGTGTGCACGTTGGCTGGCGGAGCCAAAGCACCGCCGAGAAGGGCTTCCCGCGAGCGGCAGCATCCCTGCGCCGGTAGCGCTGAGCGGGACAGCATGCGCGAGAGGTTCTGATTCGGCGGCACAGGGCGGGGGCTCGTTCGACTTCGTTGCGCCCGGTGGCAAACCGATATCGTCTACTTCCCGGCAGCAGCGGGAACCATCGGCGAATTGTCCGGTCCCGACCTGGTGAACCCCGAACAAGACGATCTCGGCATCCGATTTCGTTGGACACGTTCTGGTGATCAACCTCTGGGGTCGGCGCTGCGGAAGGTGATTGATCATTCTTCGATGGTTCGTCCGGTGTGTCGCCACGCGAGCATGCCGCCTTGTAGTTCGATGACATCGGTGTAGCCGAGAGCGGCCAGGTCTTTCGCCGCGGTGGCGCTCATTGTCCCGGTACGGCAGTAGATCGCCAGCGGTGTGGTCCGGTCGGGCGGCAACGTCGCGGCCTGTTGTTGGATCTGGTCGAAGGGAAGACTTGAGTCGGTTCCAGGGAGCTGGCCCTCGTTGGGGGTATGGACGTTGATCGTGACTCGGCTGGGGTCGGCGATCGCGGCGGCGAAGTCAGCGGGATTGAGCAGTTCTGCCCGCGTAGCGACGGGCATTGACGCACTGGGCTCAGTTGCCTCGCTGCCGGTACATCCAGCGAGTGCAAGGACGAGGACAGCCAGTGCCGATGCCGGACTCCTCCGGCGCGTCGACCGGGCCACCGAATGCGGTGCTATCGCTTCGAGATGATCATCGAAAGGCGCCCGTATCAGGGCACGTTCAGTAATCACGAGAGCACCTGCGACCCTGCAACTACGCCGGCGAGGATCGCGACGCAGATGATGGAGACAGCGAGTCGGCCTCGGCGAGTGTGCGCGTCCACCCGGAACAGAAACAGGCCTTGCCGGATCAAGGTGTATGCGGCGATACTGCCGAGGAAGACCAGCCCTGCGACGGGAAGGTCGACCGAAAGTACAACGGCGAGCGTCACGCCTGCGATCAGCAGGGCTGCGGCGGCCTCGTAGAGCTGAACGGGGATCCTCCTCGTCGCCAGGGTGCGATCGGAGGAGACCAGGCCCCATCGAGATCCGGTCGGGCGTCCCGAACAGCAGCCCGCCAAGAAACATCCGGGGCGACCGATCGCCATGCCGAGAAACAATCCCGGGGTGGTTGCATCCAGGACTGCGCCGACGTCCATACCCCCGAGTGCTCCGCCGATGACCAAGGTGCCGAGCGACACGAGGAGAAAGCCCTGTATGCACGCTCCAGCGCGGATGAAGGTAGCAACGGGTCGACGGTGCAAGACCAAGTACCACACCTTGGCTCCGATATATCCCAGAACGCAGCTCAGAGCTGACATTGCAACAGCGGCAGCAACATTGGTGTCCGTACGCGAGAGGAGGAGTCCCTGAAGTATCAGTGCAACCACCGCGCCCGCCGCTACCAACGCCGGCCAACTCCACACCCGCACAGCGGGTCCGTACGTCAGTAGCGCAGTGCGAGCGGTGAGCACGGAGTTCTGCTGCCGTTCGGCACTGTCTGCGCCCCCGTCGATACGTCGCGCGCTCACCTCCCACTCTCCGCTGGCAATGCCCTGAATGCGGGTGGTGGCGGCGAACCGGCCCTCGACAGCTGGACGTGATTTCAGAACCAGTGTTCGATCGAAACTGTCCTTGTCGGTCGGCGGGTGGCCCTCGGCCTTCACCCGCGATCCGGTGAAGCGAATCGCCACGTCCTGGTGGGGCTCGGAATCGGCATCGCCGACACCCCAGTAGGTCACCGCGAGCCCCAGTGGCTCGACCTGCGAAAGCTCATCGGCACAACTGTTGGCTGGTGAGCGCTTGGGTGCATATCTCCGCGGTGCGGGCGCAGCATCCTCGGATATGCTTTCACGTGGGCGTTCCGGTGGCGCTGCGGAATCGATCGCCGGTCCTACTGTCGGGGCCGTCGGTCGCGCTGCGGCGGTGGAGGGCGACACGAATCGGTGGGAGACAGTGGGGTGCACAGTGCTGGTCTGGGGCGATAGGCCCCTGCTCCGAAGGTGGTCGGCGACGGCAACGCTGACCGCAGAGGGTGGGGTCACCGTGAAGAGGGGATGCCCGGACCGAGGCTCGGCCGACGTGCTATCGGAGCGAGAATTCGACGCAAACCGCTCGGATCGTTCGACCGCGCTTCGGCGCTTCGGCGCTTTCGATCGTGACTTGTTGGACTTGTTTCCCACAGGTGACCTCCATTATCGCCGGTCGGCGCGATGGCGTTTCGACAGCATCCAACTACTATCACCGATAGTAGCTGAACTACTAAGCGGTATAGTAGGTGCGCGGATGGTCGTATTTCGCAGGTCAGCGAGTAGCCGCCGAAAGAGAAGGAGCCGACAGTGATGAATATGGGCGACATGGGTGGAGGATGGGCGATGATGACGGGGATGGCCGTGTTCTGGCTGTTCGTGATCGCCCTGCTGGCCTGGGGTGTGATTCGGCTTGTCGGCGCTCGTCCACAATCGGGGGAGGATGCGCAGGAAATCCTCGATCGTCGATTCGCCGCCGGGGAAATAGATCGAGACCTATATCGTGCCGCAGTCACGGAGTTGGCGACCGCCGAGCTGCGTAAGCGTGCCGCCAACCGACAGTGAGCAGATGTAGTTGCGCAGTGTTGGACAGTAATTGACTCAACCCGCAGACCGGGCCCGCCGCCTAGGTGCGCCGACTGTAAGAACGTCGACGCAGCCGACCATGAATAGAATTGGGACAGGAAGCCGAAAGTGAGCGACACGCCCATCTACGACACGCTCAGCGCTATGTTCGAGCCGCCCCATGATGGGCGAGAGCTGAGCTCTCCGCCGTCTGGTCTTCGACGTCTCCGGGCGGCCGAACAAGCAGGTGTCCCCCCATCGGGTATCGGCACATGGGCCCGCCACGCGCGCCGCTACCCGGCGTAGATGCCCACTCCGCCTGCGGACGGTGAGCACACCTGAATCGGAATCGTCACCGCGGATGTGACGATGTCGTGCCCAGCTGGGCGCGTCCACCGCTGCGAGCCCAGCTGGGCCGACCGATTGCCTACACCCGGGGTCGATAGCACTCCCGCTCTGCCCGTCTCACATGACAGTGGCCTGCGCGTCGACGCACCCCAATGTCAGCCGCCTCGCACCGTCCAGGGCCGCGAACAGCATCGACTTCTTTACCGAGAGGTTCAGGCGAGGTTGCGAACCCACTGGCAGACATACCCCTATGGGGTATGGTGAATCGGGTACGAAGGGAGCGCCGCATGAGCACCACCGATTATCGCGTCACAGGCACGACCCGTAGGCACTGCACGGCATCGGTCCGCGACGAAGTCGACGCTGTCGCCGGGGTCGCCGGGGTCGACACAGTCGACGTATCGGCGTCGGCGGGAGCGCTGACAGTGACACGCGCAGCCCACCTCGACCAGGCCGGATCATCACCGCCGAACCGCAACCCTCAGACCCGCGCACTGGGTAACCCATCGAACTCGGTAAAGAGAAGGATCACACGATGAACAACCACACACATGCCGACGCTGGCGGAGTCGAGACAGCGGGCACGCTGCCGGGCCACGATATGTCCGACCACGGCGCAGCCCGCTCCGGCCGCGGCGAGCACACTGAACACGGAGGTCATGCCGGGCACGGTGGTCATGCCGGTCATGGGGATCACGTCGGCATGTTCCGTCGCCTGTTCTGGATCATGCTGGTCCTCGCCGTTCCGGTGATCGTGGCCTCGAACATGTTCGCGATGCTTCTCGGATACTCACTGCCCGACTCGTCGTGGATCGCCTGGGTCTCCCCGGTGCTGGGCACCGTGATGTATGCCTGGGGCGGTTCCCCGTTCCTCACCGGCGCAATCGGCGAAATCCGTTCACGTGCACCGGGAATGATGCTGCTCATCGCCCTGGCGATCACCGTCGCATTCGTCGCGTCGATGGGAGCGAGCCTCGGTCTGCTCGATCATCAGCTCGACTTCTGGTGGGAACTGGCGCTGCTGATCGTGATCATGCTGCTCGGGCACTGGATCGAAATGCGGTCCCTCGCGCAGACCACCTCCGCTCTGGACTCGTTGGCGGCGCTGCTCCCGGACACCGCCGAACGCGTCGACGGCGACGATGTGGTGCAGGTGTCCCCGGCCGAGCTGCAGCTCGGTGATGTCGTTGTCGTGCGCCCCGGCGGCCGCGTACCGGCGGACGGCACCATCGTGTCCGGATCGGCGAGCATGGACGAATCGATGATCACCGGGGAATCACGCACCGTCCGCCGCAGCGACGGCGATCAGGTCGTCGCCGGCACTGTCGCCACCGACTCAGGTCTGCGCGTCCAGGTCACCGCGGTCGGGGACGACACTGCCCTCGCCGGCATCGGCCGCTTGGTCGCCGACGCTCAGAACTCGACGTCGCGTGCTCAGCGCATCGCCGACACCGCCGCCGGTTGGCTGTTCTGGTTCGCTCTCGGTGCCGCGGTCATCACCGCCGCCGTGTGGACTTTGGTCGGGATGCCCGACGACGCCGTCATCCGCACCATCACCGTGCTGGTCATCGCCTGCCCGCACGCACTCGGACTTGCTATCCCGTTGGTGGTCTCCATCGCCACCGAGCGCGCCGCCCGCGGCGGGGTTCTGGTCAAGGACCGGCTCGCACTCGAAACCATGCGCACGGTGGACACCGTGCTCTTCGACAAGACCGGCACGCTCACCAAGGGTGAACCCACCGTCACCGCGATCGAGGTGACCGGCGACCGCACCGCCGACGAGGTCCTCGCTTTGGCTGCTGCCGCGGAAGCAGATTCCGAGCACCCCCTCGCCCGTGCCATCGTCGAGGCCGCACGTGCGCGGAACCTGACCGTCCCGGCTGCAGCCGGTTTTCAGTCGTCTCCCGCTGTCGGGGTCTCAGCTGAGGTCGACGTCACCCGCGTCCAGGTCGGCGGGCCCGCGCTGCTCGAGCAGGAACACGGATCCGAACTCGCTGTCGCCGATCGGTGGCGCGGCGACGGGGCGATCATCCTGCACGTCCTGGCCGACGGTGCTGTGATCGGTGCCCTTGCGCTCGCCGACGAGATCCGGCCCGAATCACGCACTGCGGTAGACGCGTTGCATGCGCGCGGAATCGCGGTCGTGATGATCACCGGTGATGCCGATGCCGTCGCGAAGTCCGTCGCCACCGAGCTCGGTGTGGACCGCTACTTCGCGGGGGTGAAACCGGAAGACAAGTCCCACAACGTTGCTGAACTTCAACAAGAAGGGCGCACCGTGGCGATGGTCGGGGACGGGGTCAACGACGCACCGGCTCTCGCGCAGGCCGATGTCGGTATCGCTATCGGCGCGGGTACCGACGTTGCTATCGCGTCGGCCGGAGTAATCCTCGCCAGCGACGACCCGAGGTCGGTGTTGTCGGTGATCGAACTCTCGCGCGCCTCGTACCGGAAGATGAAGCAAAACCTCTGGTGGGCAGCGGGATACAACCTCATCTCAGTCCCGCTTGCGGCAGGAGTGCTCGCGCCGGTCGGGTTCGTGCTGCCGATGTCGATCGGCGCGATCCTGATGTCGCTGTCAACGATCATCGTCGCCGCGAACGCGCAGTTACTGCGTCGACTCGACCTCACACCCGACGCCATCACCGGAGCGGTGAACGATGGGAATTCCGATGCTCCGTCGCAGCGCGAACCGGCGCTGTGAGAGCTGATCTCGTCCCAGGAGTACGGCGCTGACAACTGCGGAACGCTGATGGCCGCACCCTCTCCGCCGGAGAGGATGCGGCCGCTTCGCGTAGCGGACCAGGTCAGCCGAGCAGTCGCTGCATGGTGTCGATCTCCTGCTGCTGAGTGGCGACGATGGTGCGGGCCATCTCCAGGGCGTCAGGATTGGAACCGTCCGTTATTTCGGTGTTCGCCATCTCGATGGCACCGGTGTGGTGGGCGATCATCATCGTCAACCACTGGCGGTCGAATTCTGGTCCCGACGCTGCCATCAACGCGTCCATGTCCTGAGCGGTCATCATGCCGCTGCCGGAGCTGTGGTCCATCCCGCCCATGTCACCCATGTCCATGTCGGGCATGGGCTGGCCCCATTCGGTGAGCCAGGTGGTCATCTGGTCCATCTCGGGCTGTTGCGCGGCGGCGATCGCCGATGCCAGTGACAGGACCTCCGGGTTTTCGGTGCGGCCGTTCGCCAAGTCGGCCATCTCGACTGCTTGCGCGTGGTGCGGGTACATCATCTGCGCGAACATCACGTCGGCATCGTTGAACTGCGCCGTCGAGCTCGCCGGAGCGGACGATGCCGGCGTCGAGGACATCGATCCCATCGAATGGCCATCCATCGACGACTCGGAAGAGTTGTCGCTACAGCCGACGACGAGGAACGCGCTCGCGGCAGCAGCAGCGATCGAGGCAACAACTTTGGTACGCATGAGGAAACTCCTTGCAAGAGTGAGTAGTACAGAGGATTCGATGTCGTTCGATCCGCCGACAGACACGCGTCTGCCGGGCTCCCTGTCACACTCGCAAGGTCACCGATCTGTCCAACTCCCACAACGTCCACGGCGGCGCACGTCCCCACGCGGAGTCGGTGCGCCCAACGATCCGGTTGAGCAGCGTCGGTACCGGGTCGAGGGCTGCGTTCACCGCCGGGTACGTCAGCGCGGGCCACGAAGTTGTCGTGCCCACACAGGGGTGCATCATCTGGTGTGCCGACGGGCAGTCGTGTTCCCCTGCCATCACCGGAACCGCGGCGTCCGTGTGGGACGGTGCTGCGATCGAGGCGTGGCCGCCGCACATCGAGGCATGGCCGTCGGTCATCGCGGCGGACATCGAGCCGGTCACGGACATCGACATCGGTGTTACCGAATGCATCAACAGAACACCGAACACTGTCAGTGCAATCAGTAAAGCTGCCGTTGGAGCTGTGCCCCGTCGACCACGCCGACTCACTGAGCGCACGCGGCCGATGATACTCGGATATACCCCCTGGGGGTACACTCGTCTCTTCGCTTTCGGTCGTAGAAGCGTTTCGTCATGTCTTCGAGGTGTCGAGTCCGAGATTTGTTGCGTGGTCGTAGTCGTCGTCGATCAGCGTCACGGTGCGGTGTTCGCGGTCGAGCAGTGAGGCCGCGATCGAGGCGCGGTAGCCGGAGGCGCAGTGCACCCACACGTCGCCGTCGGGGACCTCTGCAAGTCGGTGCGGTAGTTCGTGAAGGGGGATATTCACTGCACCGGGGATATGGCCGTCCGCGTACTCGGACTGTTGACGTGTGTCGAGCACAGTGATGTCGGAGTCGGTTGCGGCAAGTCCGGCGAAGTCAGACACCTCGTAGGACCGCACGTGGCCGTCGCCGGCGAGTGAGTGAATCTCACCGACAGCCGAACCGGAGGGGCGGTCGATGCCGATGCGCGCCAACTCGCGTGTGGCATCTTCGATTTGATCGGATGTGTCGCCGATCAGTGTCAGCGGCGCGCCCCATTGGTAGAGCCATCCGAGGTAGGTGACGAACGTTGTCGACAGCTCGAAGCCGAGGGAGCCGTCGAGATGCCCTGCAGCGAAGGCGGTGCGTGCACGGAGGTCGACGACCCACTGGCCGTCGTCGATGCGCCTACGTAGTTCGTCGGGGTCGGCGGGTTCTGGGGTCGACAGGTCGATCGGGGCCGGACCTTCGGTGTTGATGACGCCCATGTGGGCGTAGTACGCGGGGTAGGCCGACAGTCCTGCGATCAACTCGTCGACGTAGGTCTGTTCGTCCTGGGTCAGCGCGGGATTGGACTGTTGCTGTTCACCGATGGTCGACGAGTCGCCGCTGGTGGGTGTGGCGGAGCAGAAGCTACCGAATCCGTGGGTGGGGTAGACCTCGACGTCAGCGGGGAGTTCGGCGGCGATTCGACGGACCGAGTGGAACTGCGCATGGGTGAGCTCGTCGGTGTGTTCGGAGCCGAGTAGGTCGGTGCGGCCGGTGGATCCGTAGAGCATCGAGCCGCCGGTGAAGATCGCGACTGGCTTGTCGCCGAGTCGCAGCACGTAGCTGACGTGATGATGTGTATGGCCTGGGGTGTGCATGACCTGAAACTGCGCAGATCCCGCGGCGACGACATCGCCGTCGCCGACTGACCGGCGTTCGTATTCGACCGGGTCACCCTCGGGCACAACGTATTCGGCTCCGGTGGTGCGTGCGAGTTCGAGTCCGCCGGTGACGTAGTCGTTGTGGATGTGGGTTTCGAGTACGTGGGTGATCGCGGCGTTCTTGTCCGCTGCCAATGCCAGGACGCGGTCGATGTCACGTTGAGGATCGATCACGACGGCGATGCCGTCGTGGCTGATCAGGTAGCTGCGGTCACCGAGGCTCGAGGTTTCGATGACGGCAATATCTGGATTGGTCGTGCTCATGGGGTACTCCTACGGTGTTGTCGGGTCGGCCTCGTTTCTGACGTGAAATGGGTGGTTCAGGCCAGTGCGAGGAAGAGTTTTTCCAGTTCCGCTTCGGTCATGGGTTCTTTGTTGTCGGCGGTCTCGCCGGTCATGCATTCGCGGAGGCCGGTGGCGACGATCTTGAAGCCAGCTTTGTCGAGGGCGCGGGAGACGGCGGCGAGTTGGGTGACGACGTCTTTGCAGTCACGTCCGTTCTCGATCATGCCGATCACTCCGGCGAGCTGGCCGTGTGCGCGGCGCAGCCGGTTGAGGGGACTGCCCCGAGTTCGGTTGACTCGTTGGGTTGAGTGAATCAGGCCGCGTGTGCGGACTGATTGATTGTCTCAAACTCGGTTGGGGTGAGTTT